>JAJZGI010000002.1 GCA_021798575.1 Pseudomonadota bacterium
TAGGATAATTGCGTCCAAAGCATGGAAAAATAGAAAACTTTGCCAAAAAACTAAGTAAAAACATGAAGAAAAGCCGATGTATCTCAAAATAGGCCTGATCCAATCAGACTACGCAGAGGTTCCTTAGTAACGTCACAAGACGAAGTCTCTAAAAATATCGCGACGCTAAGTGGCTATCGGAGCGGAACGCCTGCCGAAAAAGAATTTCACAACGGCCTCATAAAAAAAGGAAGACTGTTTGTCGTCGGTATATATGAAAATGAATACGCATTCGCTCCAAGTCGCTTTACCGGCTACCGGTCCAATACCCGACTCAAACACGAACGCCAAATAAACATCCGTGATGGCAGGTCGACTAACGTCGCATTAAACAAGTTACTTGAAAAGCCTATTGACGAAAAAAATACTAATTCTGATCTCTATAAAGCGATTGATGAAAAATTTAATAGCTATTGTAAACTCTATAACATTAGACCTGTAAATATTCCGAATCCTCGAAAATATTGGATTACCGGCGAAGTTTATTCGTCCCGAGAAATTATTAGAAACTATGATAGAAAAAAAACGGAGGATGCTGTTGATGATCTTGGTGCTGATCACCCGGATAGGCCGACTTTTATTGGCGTGAGATATGCGCGCGATCCAAAGATCAGAGAAGCAGTAAAGAAACGCGCCAACGGGATCTGCGAATATTGTAATAAAGCTGGATTCATAGGCGATAAAGATAAACCCTATCTGGAATGTCATCACATCATTGCATTGGCTAATGATGGCGCAGACCGAATGACAAACGTTATTGCGCTTTGTCCGGACCATCACCGTGAGGCGCATTTTGGTAAGCGAAGATCAGAACTCGAAAAAGAAATGATTGATAAAATTAAAAAATTACAGCGCTGCGTGGCTTGACGTTAGCGCACCGATGTCGCTCACTGATACGTGATTTTTCCACGAAGGCTCACTTCCCGAATTTCCCAAAAACCTGTCGGTCTTTATTGTCGCGCATCAGCATCGAAAAGCTCGGGATTTTCTCGAACCCCAGGCCCAGTGGCCGCTCGTGCTCATCGTCCATGGTGATCTGCGCATAGGCGGTGGCGGCGAATTTCTCCCATTTTCCGGCCGGTTTTTTGACTTCGACCGTCGCCACGGTGGCCTTGAAGACCAGCCGGACGATCGCCTCCGCCGGGTTGGAGGGTTTGGTCAGGCACAGGACGCCCGCCATCTCGCGCCATCCGTTGCCCAGCGCCCAATGTGTCAGCTCCTCGCGTGTCATGTTTTGCCTCTCCATCGCTGGCTGAAAAAAACCGAGACCATGATGAACCCGCCGCCGGAAAGCTCAACAAGGGTGAGGGATTCATGCAGGAAGATCGCGCCGCCGGCGACGCTGACGACCGGCAACAGGTACAAGAACCAGCCCGCCTGCTCGGCGCCCAGGCCAGCGTTGCCGATGTTCCAGCACAGGATGGCCAGGACCGAGGTGCCCAGCACCATCGCCAGCATGATGTCCCATTGCAGCGCGGTCATCTGCGCTGCCAGATGCGGGATGCCGGGCGCGCCTGCGGCCAGCATCGGCAGGCTGCCCAGGGTCATCGTGACGGCGGAGACCAGGACGGCACCCCGGCGGTAGAGCAAGGGCGGGACGATGACGCAGTAGAGCGACCAGGAGAAGGCGCCGAATAAGATGAGCGCGATGCCCCGCGCGTTGCCCATGGCAGGGCCAGCGCCCCGCGCCAGCAGGGCGATGCCAGCCAGCCCCACCAGGCCCGCCAGCCATGTTCCCGCACCGGGGATGCGGCGCTGGCGCAGCGCCATCATGAGGGCGATGAGCAATGGCTCGACGCCGTTCAACAGCCCGACCATGCCCGCCGAAACGGTGCGGGCACCCATGGCGTTGGGCAGATTATAGCCGGTGACGCCGACCAGCGCGCATAATGAAACCAGCGCCAGATCGGCCCGGGGCCAGCGCCACACTTTGCCCCACACCAGCAACGGCGCGAAGCACAAAGCCGCCAGCCCGTAGCGCAGGCCGATGAACGGCACCGCGGGCAGGCCGACCTGGCTGTCCCCCACCAGATAGCGGGTGCCGACCGGGGCGCACCCCCAGAGCAGCACCGCCGTGCAGGTGAGTACGGCGGATGTGGCGCGTGTCGTCACCAGCGTGGCTCAACCGATATTGGAGAGTCCCTCGCTCAGCACCACCACGCCGGGCAGCAGCTTGCCCTCCATCCATTCCAGGAACGCGCCGCCCGCGCCGGAGAGGTAGCTCATGCGATGATGCACGCCGGCCAGCCGGAGCGCCGAGACGGTGTCCCCGCCGCCGCCGACCGAGATGATCTGGCCGGCCTCGGTCGCCTTGGCGATCGCCTCGGCAAGTTCGTTCGTGGAGGCATCGAACGGCTTGGTCTCGAAGGCGCCGAGCGGGCCGTTCCAGAGGATGGTTTTGATATCGGGCAGGCGGTGGATGAAGGCGGCGACGGTCGCCGGGCCGACATCCAGCGCCATCATGTTGGGGGGGATGGCATCAACGCTCACCACCTGGGTGGGACCGTGCGCGGCGAATTTCTCGGCCACGACGACGTCGGTCGGCAGGATGATCTCGCAGCCCTGTTGGCGGGCGGCCTCCAGGATTTCCAGCGCCGTGGCGTGGAGGTCGGGCTCCTGCAATGATTTGCCAACATGAAAGCCTTGGGCTGCGAGGAACGTGTTGGCCATCGCCCCGCCGATGACGATTATGTCCACCTTGGCGATGAGATTGGCGAGCAGCTCCAGCTTGCCGGAGACCTTTGAGCCAGCGACGATCGCCGCGACCGGGCGCTCGGGCGAGCCGAGTGCCCGCTCCAGCGCCGCCAGCTCCTCCTGCATCAGCCGCCCGGCGTAGGCAGGCAGGTGCTTGGCCACGCCTGCGGTGCTGGCGTGGGCGCGGTGGGCGACGGAGAAGGCGTCGTTCACGTAGATGTCGGCCAGGTTGGCGAGCTGGCGGGAGAATTCGATGTCGTTTGTCTCCTCGCCGGGGTGGAAGCGGGTGTTCTCCAGCACCAGGACGGAACCGGGGGCCAGCGCCGCGACGGCTTGCTCGGCCAGCGGGCCGATACAATCCTCGCAGAAGGCGACGTGATGGCCCAGCACCTCGGCCAGGGCGGCGGCGACCGGGCGGAGCGACATCGCCGGGACGATGATGCCTTGCGGACGGTCGAAATGGCTGACGATGATGACGCGGGCATTTTTGGAGGAGAGCTCGCGGATGGTGGGGGCCAGGCGTTCCAGCCGCGCCATGTCCGCCACTTTGCCCCCCACCACCGGCACGTTGAGATCGGCGCGCACCAGCACCCGCTGGCCCGCGACAGCGACATGGTCCAGATTGCGGCTCATAGCGCGCCGAAATAGGCTGCGGTGTCCGACATGCGGTTGGAGAAACCCCATTCATTGTCGTACCAGCCCATCACCCGCACCAGGGCTTTGTCCACCACGGCGGTTTGCGGCGCATCGAAGATGCAGGATTGCGCCTGATGGATGAAATCGGTGCTGACCAGGGCCTCGGTCGAATAGCCGAGGATGCCCTTGAGCTCGCCCTCGCTCGCGGATTTCATCGCGGCGTTCACCTCGTCCCGGGTTGCGGGGCGCGCCAGCACGACATCGAACGAGACGAGCGAGACATCCGGGGTGGGGACGCGGATCGAGGTGCCGTCCAGCTTGCCCGCCAGCTCGGGCAGGACCAGGCCGACGGCCTTGGCGGCGCCGGTCGAGGTCGGGATCATCGAGAGTGCGGCGGCGCGGGCGCGGTGGCGGTCCTTGTGGAGGGTGTCCACGGTTTTCTGGTCCCCGGTGTAGGAATGGATGGTGACCATGTAGCCGCGCTCGATCCCGAATGCGCTGTGCAGCACCTTGGCCATCGGCACCAGGCAGTTGGTGGTGCAGGAGGCATTCGAGATGACCTGCATGTCCCGATTAAGGGTTTGATGGTTGACGCCGAACACGATGGTGGCGTCCACGCCATCCGCCGGGGCGGAGACGACGACCTTGCGGGCACCGGCGGTGAGCAGGGCGGCGGCGGTCTCGCGCTTCGTGAACAGGCCGGTGCACTCCATCGCGACATCGACGCCTGAGAGCGGCACTTTCGCGGGATCGCGCTCGGCGGAGACGCGGATCGGCGCGTAGGCGCGGCCGGCATGGGTGATGACCAGGGAGTCGCCACGCACCTCCACGGTGCCGGGAAAGCGGCCATGCACGGAGTCGTAACGCAGGAGATGCGCGTTGTCCTCCACGCTGCCGAGGTCGTTGATGAGGACCGGTTCGACATCGGTGCGCCCGCTCTCGATGAGGGCCCGCAGCACCAGCCGACCGATACGCCCGAACCCATTGATCGCAATTTTAACCGCCACGCTTAATTTCCTTCCCGCTTCACCGCGGCGATGATCGCCGCCTCCGTTATCCCGAAATGCTCGTACAGGGCCTCCGCCGATGCGCTGGCGCCGAACCCGCCCATGCCGATGAAAACGCCGTCTGGCCCCAGCCAACGCTCCCAGCCGAAGCCCGATGCCGCCTCGACGCCGATGCGCCTGGCCCGGCCCAGCACCTGCGCCTGATAAGCGGCATCCTGCCGGGCGAATAATTCCAGGCATGGGGCCGAGACCACGGCGACGGAGATTCTCTGCGCCGCCAGCGCCGCCCGCGCCGCCATGGCCAGCGCGACCTCCGTGCCGGTGGCGATGATGGTCGCCGCATGTGGGCCGTCCGCCTCCGCCAGCACGTAGGCGCCACGCGCGGATTTGCAGCCGTTTGGCTGTTCGCGCAGGGCAGGGACGGCCTGGCGCGAGAGCACGAGCAGGCTCGGCCCGGCGGTGTTGCGCAGCGCCAGATCCCAGCATTCGGCGGCCTCCACCGCGTCCGCCGGGCGGAGCACCAGCACATTGGGCATGGCGCGGAAGCTCGCCAGATGCTCCACCGGCTGATGCGTTGGCCCGTCCTCGCCGGTGCCGATGGAATCGTGGGTGAGGACGTGGATGACGCGGATTTTCATGAGCGCCGCCAGCCGGATGGCCGGACGCATATAGTCGCTGAAGACGAAGAAGGTGCCGCCGTAGGGGATCAACCCGCCGTGCAAAGCGATGCCGTTCATCGCCGCCGCCATGCCGAACTCGCGCACCCCGTAATAGATATAGCGCGCCCCGAAATTATCCGCCGTGACGCCCGCCATGCCCTTAACAAGTGTGAGGTTGGAGCCGGTGAGGTCCGCCGAGCCGCCGACCAGTTCCGGGATGGCGGGGATGAGCACTTCGAGTGTTTTCTGGCTGCCCTGGCGGGTGGCGAGCTTGGGCATCTGTGCGGCCAGCTGCGCCTTGAAGGCGGCCATGGTCTCAACCAGCCCCTCGGGCAGTTGGCCCGCCATCACACGCTCGAACTCGGCGCGCTGCGGGTGCCGGGCGAGGCGCTTGAGCCAGGCGCGGCGGGGCGACATGCCACGCGCACCCGCCGTCCGCCATGGGGCGTAGACGTCATCCGGCACATGGAAGGGCAGATGCGGCCAGCCGAGCGCCTGCTTGGCGCCCTGCGCCTCGGCGCCGCCCAGCGCCGAACCATGCGCCGCAGCGCTGCCCGCCTTGCTGGGGGCACCCAGGCCGATGATCGTCCGGCAGGCGATCATCACCGGGCGGGTGGATTTTTGCGCCCAATTGAGGGCCGATTGCAGCGCCGCGAAATCATGCCCGTCGACGCGCTTGGTGGCCCAGCCGTAGCCCGCGAAACGCCGCAGCGGGTCCTCGGAGGTCGAGAGGTGAGTCGCGCCATCGATCGAGATTTCATTGTCGTCGAATAACACGATGAGTTTGTTGAGTTTGAGGTGCCCGGCGAGCGCGCCCGCCTCGTGGCTGACACCCTCCATCAGGCAGCCATCCCCGGCGATCACCCAGGTGCGGTGGTCGACGAGGCTTTTGCCAAATTTGGCAGCGAGCAGGCGCTCGGCGAGCGCCATGCCGACCGCCGTGGCGAGCCCCTGGCCGAGCGGGCCGGTCGTCATCTCGATGGCCGGATGCTCGCGGTATTCCGGGTGCCCCGCGGCGACGGAGTGCAGCTGGCGGAAGGATTTCAGCGCGTCGATCCCCATGCCATCGTGCCCGGTGAGGTGGAGCAGCGCGTAGAGCAGCATGGAGCCGTGGCCGGCCGAGAGCACGAAGCGGTCCCGGTCCGGCCAGCTTGGGTCTGCCGCGTCGAATTTTAAGTGTTTGCGCCAGAGCAGGCTGGCGGCGTCCGCCATGCCCATCGGCATGCCGGGATGGCCGGATTTGGCGGCCTCCACGGCGTCGATCGCCAGAGCGCGGATGGCGTTGGCCAGCACACGGTCCTGCGTTAAGGGCTGCGCCAGAATTTCCGCCTGGCGCGCCAGCGCCGCCGCATTGCCCGAACTATCCGCCAAACTCGCCACTGCCTAATGCCCCGTGTTCGTGCCTGAGAAATCCGGCGCCAGGCCGGAGGCGGCGAGTTGCCCGGCCAGCTCGGATTTCAGCTTCACCAACCCGGCGGCAGACGTGCTCTCCGCCCGCGCCACCAGCACGGCCTGGGTGTTGGAGGCGCGCAGCAGCCACCAGCCGTCCTCCGTCATCACGCGCACGCCGTCGGTGTCTGATACCGGCTCGCCGCTGGCCTTCAGCCGCGCCGCCACCTCCGCGACCACGGCGAACTTGCGGTCCTCCGCGCAGTCGAACCGCAGCTCGGGCGTATTGACGACCACGGGCAGGCCGGCGCGGAACTCGGCCAGGCTCTCGTGCATCCGCGCGATGACCCCCAGCACGCGGACGGCGGCGTAGAGCGCGTCGTCAAAGCCGTACCATTTGTCATTGTAGAAGATATGGCCGGACATCTCGCCCGCCAGCGGCGCGCCCGTCTCCGCCATTTTGGATTTGATGAGGCTGTGGCCGGTCTTCCACATCAGCGGCTTGCCGCCCGCCTTGGCGATTTCGTCGAACAGCACCTGGCTCGCCTTGACGTCGGCGATGATGGTCGCACCTGGATGCTCGCGCAGCACGTCGCGCGCCATGAGCACCAGGAACTGGTCCCCAAACAGGATGTGGCCCTCGTTATCGACCAGCCCGATGCGGTCGGCGTCCCCATCGAAGGCGACGCCGACATCGGCACCCGCCTCGCGCACAGCGTGGATGAGCTGCTCCAGATTCTTCGCGACCGTCGGGTCCGGATGGTGCGCCGGGAAGGTACCGTCGATCTTGCCGTTCAGCACCTTATGTTTGCCGGGGAGTTTTTTCAGCAGTTTGGCCAGCACGTCCCCCGCCGCGCCATTGCCGTTGTCCCATACGATGTTGAGTTTTTTATCGCCGTCCCAGTCCTGCATCAGGCGCGAAACATAGGCCTCCGAGACATCGCGATGCTCCAGGCTGCCGGTGGCGGGTGCGACCACCTGCCCCGCCGCGGCGCGCGCGCCCAGCCGCAGAATATCCTGACCGAAAAACGGTTTTTTGCCCAGCATCATCTTGAAGCCGTTGTAGTTGGCGGGGTTGTGGCTGCCGGTTACCATCACCGCGCCATCCGTCGGCAGGGTGAAGGCGGCGTAATAGAGCATCGGCGTTGGCCCCTCGCCCACCGCGATGACGCCAGCACCGCTCGCCATCAGGCCACGGATGAGTGCGGCCTCCAGCGCGGGCGAGGACAGACGCCCGTCCCGCCCGACCGCGATGCGCCGGCCACCCGCCTCCACGACGATGGAGCCGAACACCCGACCGATAGCGAATGCATCGGCCTCGCCCAGGGTTTCCCCGACGATGCCGCGAATATCGTACTCGCGCAGTGAAGTGGGATGGAACTGGTGGGAAAAATTCATATTGCTCTCATGTGTGGGCTTGGTTTTGGGGCTGTTTCAGGCGTTCACGTAGTTTTTCAGGAATTCGCGCACGGCGGGGCCGAGATCCGGCCGGGCCAGGGCGAAGGCGATCTGCGCCTCCAGAAAGCCGATTTTATCGCCGCAATCGAAGCGCCTGCCCTCGAACTTCAGCCCATGGAAGGGCGCGTGGCCGATCATTTTCGCCATCGCGTCCGTTAATTGCACCTCATTGCCCGCGCCGCGCTCCATCATCGAGAGATAGGTCATCACCTCCGGCAACAATATATAGCGCCCGATGATCGAAAGATCAGAGGGTGCGTCCTTCGGCGCCGGTTTTTCGACCAGCCCCTCCACCGCGACGCGGTTGCCCTCCGCCGCGCCGATTTTGAGGATACCGTAGCGGTTGGTGTGCTCGGGCGGCACCTGCGTCACCGCCACCACGTTGCCGCCGGTCTCCTGATAGACGTTGGCCAGCTGCTCCAGGCAGGGTGTGTCGCTCAGCACCAGGTCATCGGGCAGGAGAATCGCGAACGGATCCTCGCCAATGAAGCTGCGGGCGCACCAGATGGCGTGGCCGAGCCCGAGCGGGACCTGCTGGCGTACGGTGGAGATGGAGCCGGGCGGCATCGCCTCCGAGCGCAGCAGCGCCAGGGCGTCGCGCTTGGAGCGCTCGGCCAGCGTGGCCTCCAGCTCGAAGGCGATGTCGAAATGGTCGATGAGCGCGGTCTTGCCCCGCCCGGTGACCATGCAGAACTGCTCGATGCCCGCCGCGCGCGCTTCATCCACCGCGTATTGGATCAGCGGCTTGTCCACCACGGGCAGCATCTCTTTGGGCATCGCCTTGGTTGCGGGCAGAAAACGGGTCCCGAGCCCGGCCACGGGCAACACCGCTTTACGCAAAGGTTTAACCAAGACACTCCTCCGTGTGACAATGCGGGCGATCACTGCCATGCGCGCTGAGGTGCTGCAAGCAGCCCGGCCCGCGGGCTTGCCCGAGGCGGGCGGGTTCGGCACAAGGTGACCATGCCGGACCTCGACGAGTTGCTCACCACCCGTGGCTTTAGTGCCGAATTCGGCGCGTATGTTACCGCTGCGTGTTTTTCCGGCAATGGTGGCCACGCCGGTTTTGCGCTGGGGGATGGCAGCCTGCGCCTCAGCGACACCAAGGCCTGGAGCCGGGTGGACGCCCATGCGGGCGCGGTGCTGAGCCTGGCGACGCACCCGCAAAATGGCGGGTTTTGCTCGGGCGGGGATGATGGAAAGCTGCTTGGCATCCTGCCCGGGGGCGAGGTGACGCGGATCGCCGAGTTTGGCCGAAAATGGGTGGAGTATCTCGCGGTTTTTGCGGGCAAGACGCCGCTGGTGGCCGCCGCCGTGGGGAAGAACGTGCATCTGTTCAGCGGCGCTGGCGAGAAGATCCGCGAATTCGCGCATCCGTCCACCGTTACCGGCATTGCCTTTGACGCGCGGGGCAAGCGGCTCGCCGCGGCGCACTATAATGGGGCGTCGCTCTGGTTTACCGCCAGTAGCGCGCAGGCGCCGCGCCTGCTGGAGTGGAAGGGCAGCCATCTGGGTGTGGCGATCCACCCCAAGGGCGAGGCGCTGGTGACGGCGATGCAGGAGAATGCGCTGCATGGATGGACCCTGCCGGAGGCCAAGCATATGCGGATGTCCGGTTATGCGGCCAAGCCGGAGTCTTTCGGGTTCACGCGCTCTGGCCGCTGGCTGGCCACCGCCGGAGCGGAGGCCGTGGTGCTATGGCCGTTTTTTGGCGGCGGGCCGATGGGCAAGGCGCCCAGCGAGCTTGGCGCCAGCGACGGCAGCGTGAAGCGTGTTGCGTGTCATCCGGAGCATGAGGTGGTGGCCGCCGGGTTCGACACCGGGCTGGTTGTGGTGATCGACATCGCTGCCGAGCGGATTCTGCCGGTGTGCGGGCCGGGGCGCGGCGGTATCACCGCGCTGGGCTGGAGCGGCTCCGGCGCGCATCTGGCGCTGGGTACGGAGCATGGTTTTGCGGCGGTGGTGGATTTTTCGGGGTAGATTTGATGAAATTATGTGTATTTCAAAAGTCACTATGACCGATAATGCGCCGAAGCATGGCAGAGTTTCCAATTTTACTGTTGCAAGTGTTCTTGTTTTGTTCGTATACATTTGTACAAAAATCATGGTGGCCGGTCAGAGATTGCATCTGGCGGCTCGAGCTGGATACGATATATTAGCTATAAGTCTGCTTGTATCGTTGTCTGAGAGGAGGAAAAGAGCATGAGCGATGTCTTGTCTATTATTCCTCAGAGAGCCCGGTGGAGCCAGGTAAAAGAGCGGGCGGAGCTTTTGACGGCGGCCTACAGCACGCCGCCAATTCCCGTTGTGGAAATTGCAGAGGGCAGCGGCGTGCAGGTTGTCCTTGCCGACTTTGGGAATTATCGGAACAAAGTTGCGGGATTTTGCGATTTTAACGATGCCAAATTATTTGTGAATCAAGAAGATATTCGTGTCCGGCAAATGTTCACCATTGCCCATGAACTGGGCCACTGGGTGTTGCATCGCGATATTTTTAAACAGCAGCCAGAAGCCTATCCTGTTCTACCACGTTTTCAGAACGCTGAGCCTGGTGATGTGCTTGAACAAGAGGCGAACTCGTTCGCGGCCCACCTGCTGGTCCCACGTCGTCTTCTGCAACCGATCCTAAATGCTCCCGTTTCTGTCCTGGCGTCGATATTCCAGGTCTCCAAAACGATGATGGAATTCCATCTGAAGAATGTCTAACGCACCAGAGCCATTATCGGGGACGTCACCGACAGTCGCCGATCTTCTGGGGGCCGTGACGGAAGTTCCTGGATCGGCGGACATTCTACGGGGTGGCGCCACGAGCCAAAGGGATACTATCGACGCGGAATTTGATTATACTCACCTTATTGGCCTTCAGGATCATTACGGATTAAAAAAGATTTGGGCAATCGCCGTAATGGGTTTTATGCTCCTCATGATTGGCTTTCAGTGCGTTTTGCTGAGTTTAGTGGGAGCGCATATCTGGAGCTTCACTGATTATAAGTGGCTACTTCCTGCCCTCTTGGTTCAAAACCTTGCCCAAATAACGGGCCTGGCTTTTATCGTCGTAAAGGCTCTCTTCAATTCCTCGATGCCAATTCCTACGACTATACGACAAAAACGTGGGTAGATTTTTGCTTAAGCGTTTTTAGGCTGGCTGCCATGACACCTGGAAGATCAAAATAATTCGGTGTGACGGGTGGGGCGGATGCTGTGCCGGCTAGATTTATGACCTACCGGTGAGCATGAGGAGGCCGACGAGGCCGATCGCCACCGCTTGCAGCATCACGCGCCAGCGCATCAGCCGGTTGGAGGTTTTGGGGTCGCGGTTGATGTTCACGATGCCGATCGCGCCGACCAGCATCACCACGACGACGGCGGCCATGTCCACCAGCAGCAAGACCGTTAAGAAAATACGCATGGCGGCATATAAGCAGTACGGTGGCCCCGTGCCTACTGCGGCGCGATTGACAGGCGCGCGATAAGGGCTTTGTGGCTCATCCCATGCGTGTTGTCCTCCGGCTTGCCCTGTTTTTTGCCCTCGCCCTAGCCGTGCCCGCCGGCGCGCAGGTATTATCCGTCGCGGCGCTGACCACTACGGCGAAAGCCCCGGCCAAGCCCGCCAGCACCATCATCCCGGGCTCGCCGCTGGCAGCGCTCACCGGCGTCGCCAACCCGCCCAGCGCGAAGGCGGATGCCGACGTGCCGGCGCCGTTCGGCACGAACGCCATCGGGTTTTCCCTGACCGGCGGGCTTGGCCTGGAGGCGAAGCGCAGTTTCGGTGATTTTGTAGCGGCGATCCAGCAATCCACCCGGCTGGGGCCTGTGCTGGGCTGGCTACGCGGCTTCCCCGGCGTGCCATTGCGCGTGGCGCATCTGCGGGGCATCGCGATGGCGCTGCTGATCACGCTGCTGCCCGGGCTATTGGTTGAGCAGCTACTCCGCCTGGGGCTGATAGCACCCCGGCGGATGCTGGCGGGGCGGGCCATGGCGTATCTGCCCGCGCACCAGCTGGCCGATGAGGCCGAACAGGGGCTGGCCGATGCCGAGGCGGGTGAGACCGACAGCCCGCCGCACCGCAGGCTCTCCCTGCGGGCATGGGCGCGCCGGGCCGGGCTGGCGGTGCTGCATCTGGGCCTGTGCCTGGTGCCGCTGTTGGGCTTTGCCATCATTGTTCAGGGCGTGCTCTCGGCCGGGCTGGTGACGCAGCGCACGGGGCATCTGGCCGTCGTGGGGATCACCAACGCGTATCTGGTCGGCCGTATCGCGCTGGAGGTGTTGCGGTTTCTGGTGGCGCCGCGCGCGCCCGGGTTGCGGCTGATGCATCTGCCCGAGGCGCGGGCGCAGCTTGTGATGGCCTGGGGTTGGGCGCTGCTGGCGACCAGTTTTTTCGGCTATGTGCTGGTCTCGGTGGGTGAGGTGCTGGGGCTGACGCCCATTGAAGCCGCACCGGTCGTCCGGTTGATCGCGCTCGTCGTGCATATCGAGCTGGCCTTCATCATCTGGCAGAGCCGCAGGGTGGTGGGCGGGTGGATCGGTGGGCGACCAGGCTCGACCAGGAGCCTCAGCGGGTTCCGGCGCAGGCTGGCGCGGATCTGGTATATTCCCGCATTGTTCTACATTCTGGCGCTGTGGGTGGCGCTCGCCGCCGGTGTGCATAATGCGTTTGTCGTGCTGCTGCGGATCGTGCTGGTGGCGGCGGCGGCCATGCTGGTCGGCCGCCTGGCCTGGCGCGGCAGTGCGAGCCTGCTGGAGCGCGCCCTGCCCGACCCGGCACGCAATGAGAACCGGCACTCGCCGTTTATCGTCCGGGCGCGGGCGTATCATCCGCTACTGCGCAGTCTGATCCGGGGATTTATCGCGGTGCTGGTGCTGGTGGTGATTTTGCAGGGCTGGGGGGTGAATGCCTTCGGCTGGCTGCTCACCAACCCGTTCAGCCGCAGCCTGATCGGCGCCTTCATCGATATTCTCATCACCGTGGCGGTCGCGCTGTTGCTCTGGGAGGTGACGAACGGGCTGATGAACGGGCGGATCGAGCGGCTGAGCAGTACCGGGCGGGTGCGCCAGGCGGCGCGGCTGCACACGCTGGTGCCGATGCTGAAAGCCAGTATCGGCGTGAGTATTTTTCTGGTCGCCGGGCTTATCTGCCTCTCCAAGATCGGCGTGAATGCGGCGCCGCTGCTGGCGGGTGCGGGTGTGCTTGGTATCGCCATCGGCTTTGGCAGCCAGAAGCTGGTGCAGGATATCATCACCGGGCTGTTCCTGCTGCTGGAGGACGCCATGCAGGTGGGGGACAGCGTCTCGCTCGCGGGGATGAGCGGCACGGTGGAGCGGCTGTCGATCCGCACGATCCGCCTGCGCGGCGGCGATGGCTCGGTGAATATCATCCCGTTCTCGGCGGTGACGACCGTGACCAACATGACGCGCGATTTCAGCTATGCGCAGCTCTCGATCCAGGTGGGGTATAAGGAAGATTTAAGCCGGGTGTACGCGGTGCTGACGGATATCGCTTTTGCGATGCGCAAGGAGGCAAGCTGGGGCGCGATGATCCGCGATGACCTGCAACTGTTCGGGCTCGACCAGTTCGGCCCGTCGTCGCTGGTGATCACCGGGCAGATCCGCACCGGGCCGGGGCAGCACTGGGGGGTGCGACGGGAGTTCTATGCGCGGGTGAAAAGCCGGTTTGAGGTGGAGAATATCGAAATACCCTACAGCGCGCTGGTGCGGTTTGCGGCGGAGGAAAAAACCGCCCCGCCGTAGATGTTTGACCCGGACTCCGACGGTTACCTGAAGCCGATCGGGCATACTGGACACTGCCTGCCCTGACCAATAGAATAAGGAAATGTTACAATTATTCCATCCGCGGTCGCCTGCGGTCGTCAGTGAAATAATCGATGGTGAAGCGATTATCCTGGATCTCAGATCCGGCGTGTATTTCAGCGCCCAGGATGCCGGTGCCGTGATCTGGGATGGTCTCGCGGCGGGGTTTTCCACCGACCTGATCGAGCTTAGGCTTGCGGAATTCTTCATTGGTGAACCGACACGGTTGCAAACCGGGATGGCGGCGATGATCGCCGATCTTATCGCCAACGATCTGATCGAGGCCGCAAGCGAGGTGCCCGCCGCGCCGCAATGGAGCATGACACCGCCGACCGCCAGAACGCCGTTTACCGCGCCGGTTCTGCACCGCTACGGAGACCTGCAGGACCTGGCCAGGCTCGACCCGATCCACGACGTGGCGGAGGATGAGGGCTGGCCGAACCGCCGCTCCGCCATGCCCGATGCCTGAACATGTCAGCGTTATTATTCCGTGCCGGAATGGCGCGGCCTATCTGGCGCAGGCGATTGCGAGCGCCAGGCTGGAAGGTGCGCATGAGATCATCGTCGTCGATGATGGCTCGGAAGATGCGAGTGCCGACATCGCGGAATCAGCCGATGCCGTGCTTCTGCATCGCCAGCCGCCAATGGGTGCCGCCGCGGCGCGCAACGCCGGCATCGCCATGGCAACCGGGGGGTATATCGGGTTTCTCGATGCGGATGATCTGTGGACGCAGGGCAGCCTCGCCTGCCGACTAAGTGCTCTGAAACACGACCCGGGCGCGGCGGCGGCTTATGGCCATGTCAGGCATTTCTACAGCCCCGAACTAGACGCGGCGAGCCGTGCTGCCATCGTCTGCCCGTCCGGCGCGCAGCCGGTGAGGCTGCCCGGCAGCATATTGTTCCGGCGGGAGGTTTTTACGCGCATCGGCGGTTTTGATGAAACCCTGAAGATCGGTGAAATGTTCGACTTTATCGCCAAATTCGGCGAAGCCGGTTTTGCCGCCGTGTGTCTTGCGGATGTCGTGCTGGCCCGGCGGCTGCACGCTCGCAACATGACGCGCGGTGGAAACGCCTCGCGGTCGGGCTATCTGCACAGCCTCAAGGCAGTGCTCGACCGGCGCAGGATGCTCGTTGCTTCCGGAAAGCCGACGTGAGCGGTTCAACCCTGGCCACACGGCTGGCGCGGCCTGTGGGGGCGGTATGGCCCAACGCTGAACAGAACCTGGTTTTGCAGGCGATCTTTGCCGAGGCAGGCCCGGCCCGCGCCGCGTTCCTCACCTGGCGGGAAGGCGTTGATCTGGAAGGGCATTTCGAGCGCCCCGTGTTTCGGCTATTGCCGCTCCTGTACCTGCGCATACTGGCCATGGGTGTTGACGACCCCATCATGGCGCGGCTGAAAGGTGTATACCGCAGCGCGTGGTCGGAGACCCATTCATTGCTGTATGCGACAGCCCCCGCAATAGCCGCGCTGGCGGCGGCGGGGATTCCCACCTTGTTGCTGAAGGGCGCGCCGCTGGTGCTGGTTCATTATCGTAATCATGGCAGCCGTCCGATGGCTGATCTCGACCTCGCCGTACCGGCTGCAACTGTCCAGGCCGCGCTGACATGCCTGGCGCGTGCCGGCTGGCTGCCGGACGCGCCGATCACGGCGCATGATCTGGCATTCCGCCATGCCGCCACATTGCGCGGCGGCAACAAGCGCGAGATTGATCTGCATTGGCATCTGCTTTTCGAGCATTGCGACGCGGCAGCCGATGAAATTTTCTGGAGCCAAGCGGTTCCGCTGACATGCAATGATGTTCCCACCGCCGCGCTGGGGCCGGAGCTGACCTTGCTGCATGGCGTCATCCATGGGCTGCGCGCCAATACCGAACCGCCGATCCGCTGGATCGCCGATGCCATGACGGTGCTGAATCAAGCCGGGGAAAATTTTGATTGGACGCTGCTGACGACCAGCGCGTCTCGGCTTGGCATGGCAAGGCGGGTCTGGCTCGGGCTGTGCTACCTGCGGCAGGCTCACGCCGCCCCGATCCCTCCATCCGTGCTCGATTCACTGCGAGCCGCGCCCTCGCCGCTGCCTGAGCGCCTGGAAATCTCCATGATGCTGCGCTCAACGCCGCTTGCCCTGCCCCGAATATTGCGGAAATCCGTGCTGCTGATCGCTGAATTTTTACGGGTCACGCGGGGGTGCTCCCGGCTGGCCTCTGCCAGGCTTCTGCCGGCGTTCCTGCGGTACCGGCTTGGCCTGCCATCCGCGCGCAGGCTCAGTGGCCGTCTGATCAGGTTCTAGGTGTCATGGAAGGGTGCGACATTCCTCCGGCCAGTGAGGCTGAGCAACAGGTGTTTTTTGATGCGATGATGGCGAGTACCCGTCGCGCTCAAGAGATCGGCCTGCCCGTTATTGAGCGCATCAACCTCGCCGGTATCAGGATAGACCTGGTCTTCACCGGCGCGGCCCCGCGGGATGCGTTGTTCCCCGCGCTGGCGCATCTGCGCGCCCCTGCTGACATGCCGCCAAAGGCCGTGCTGCATATCTGGGACAGCGCCGCCACGGGCATGAATGTTCCACCACCGCCATGCGCGCGAAATTGCTTCACCGATCGCGGGGATATCTGGGGATTTGAGAGCAGGAATATCCTCACCGCCTTCCATTGGATGGAATGCAGCGTCGCGTTGCTGGACACGCGAAGCATGACGGGCATCTACTGGATGGACGATGCCGGTGCGCTGCCCTACTGGAGCCGGGCCTCGCCATTGCGGACTCTGCTGCATTGGGTCACCCGGCATTTCGGTTTTCATCTGCTTCATGCCGCGGTGATCGGGACTGAGGCGGGCGGTGTCATCCTGACCGGCAAGGGTGGTACGGGTAAATCCACGACCGCGTTGCTCTGCCTGGAAGCCGGGATGCAATATATTGGCGATGATTATGTCGTTGTCGGGTTTGCCCCCGAGCCCCGTGCCTATCCGCTCTATGGCACCGCCAAGCTGAACCCCGACCAGGCGGCGCATTTTCTGCGGCTTCGTGAGGCGCAGGTTTTGCTGGGCGAGGCCGACAACCCATCGGGAACCGAGCCTGCCAAGACCGTGTTCCAGCTATATCCAGGCCGGGCCGCGCAAATGCCGGAATCCCTGCGCGTGATCGCCATTGCGATGCCGCTGATCAGCCCGCGTGACGACACGGATTTCGCGCCTGTTGACAGTTTCACGCTGCTGCGCTCCGCCTCGTTCACCACCTTGGCGCAACTGCCGCGCGCGGGCAGCTCATCGCACGAGTTCATTGCCACGCTCTGCCGTTCCCTGCCGCGCTTCACGCTGCGGCTTGGCCGTGATTTTAAGAAAATTCCAGGCGCTATAAACGAGTTTATCGAGCATCCGCCGGTGCACGTGGCGTTGGAGACGATGCCAGCCAACCTGCCCATGATCAGCGTCATCATTCCGGCCTATAACGGTGTGCGGTTTCTCCCGGAGGCAGTGGCCAGCATATTGGCGCAGCAATATCCATCTCTTGACCTTATCATCGTCGATGACGGCTCGACGGAGGATATCGCCACTGCGGTGAGGAACCTGCCCTGCGATGTCCGGTTCTTTCGTCAGGAGAATGTCGGCCCCGCCGCGGCCCGCAACCGCGGCATTCGCGAGGCCAGTGGTGAGTATCTTGCATTTCTGGATATCGACGACCAGTGGCCTGAGGGCAATCTTGTCCGCCTGCTCAATATTCTCACCCAGGACCCAGGGCTCGATGTCGCGATGGGGCGCGGCCAGTTGATGCGGAAAAGCGGGGCGCAGGATGATATCATGTATATCGGCAATGCGGCCGAGAGCTTCCCTTACCTGATAGCCGCCGCGCTGTATCGCCGCCGTTGCTTCGAGCGGGTCGGCCTGTTTGATCCGGAACTGATCTTCGGCGAGGATACCGATTGGTTCACGCGGGCAGCAGAGCGGGAGCTGCGCATTGAACGCGTGGCCGAGACAGCGCTGCTGGTCAGACGACACGACACGAACATGACCAAAGGGAAATCTCTCGTGGAGCTGAATGCCCTGAGAGTATTCAAAAAAACACTGGACCGGCAAAGGCAGACGTGATGCTCGGCTTAAGCTGGCGCGAACATGGAAAATCAGTCGGGAAGGGGAGCGGGCGGTATCCGCAGATATGCCATAGCCACTGCCTCGGCGTCGCCCATGATGGCTCGAATGTACGATTTTGCTGTGGTGTCAGGCTCTTTGGCCCCTTGCTCCCAATCCCGGAGGGTGCCGAGGGGGATACCGTATCGCTTGGAGAATTCTTCCTGCGTCAGCTTCAACACGCGCCGGAGCGTTTTTACTCTCGGCACAGCTTTGACCTTGGACAGTTCCTCTTCTGTCATGGGTGGTAGATCGTCATCGTAGTTTCGGATGGCGGGAGCAGCCTGCTTGCGAGTGAAGGCCACGGTCGCGTTAGACATCAAATTCATTTTCACGGTTAAAACATCGCCTTTCATTTGCTTCTACCGGCCTGGCCGAGATGATATGGGTACGGTCGCCACGAATCGAATGGGTGACAAAAAGCATCCTATCACCCGACCGGCCAAGGACATTGAATCGTTGTTCGCCATAATCCGCCCGCCGGTCTTCGCCTAAATCGACCAAACATAGATCGCTGAAAACCAGTTTTGCTACATCGAAGCTGATACCATCATGTTTAGCGATGTTGCTGGCCTCCTTATGGCGCAACCAGCAAAATTCGCCGTCTTCATAGAGATCAGGTTGGGACATAACTACTGCATATCAGTATGACTGTCAATGAACAAACCGGAGGTCCGAATCGTGTCAGGCTCACCGCCCGGCGTCCACGAAGACGCGTCGGCCATGCGCGCGGGCGCCGGTTGGGACGATCCCATGCAGGTCCTTGGTGGCCTCGGCGACGGTGAGGCCCGCGAACTGCGGCGCCACGGCATGGCCGACCCGCTCACACAGGTTGAAGCCGCGCAGCAGTGCCGGCCAGCCCAGCGGTGGGGCAAACAATGCCGCCTGCTGGCGCTCCACCCGGAAGAACAGGCCGGTGAGCAGGCGGGCGAGCTGGCCCTCAGAATAGGGTTGGCCGTGGCCGAAGGGCGTTTGCTCCGCATAGGCCCACATGCCGCGCCGATTGGGCAGCACCAGGATCAGCCTTCCATCGTCTTTGAGGAGTCGCCAGGCCTCCCGCAGGCAGCGCCGCGCGTTATCGGCATGTTCCAGCCCGTGGATGAGCAGAACACGGTCGAACGCGAGGTCGGGGAAGGGCAATGCATCCTCCTCCACCGCGCAGGCCAGGCTGGCGCGCCCGGGTGGCCAGGCGGCCTGGCCCATCTGGGCTGGCGAGGCGGCGATGCAGCGCTGCGCCTGCTCGCGCCAGAGCTGGAGGTATGGCCCGGTGTAGCCCAGGCCGAGCAGGGACATGCCGCTGCAATCCGGCCAGAGCGCCAGCAGGCTGCGGCGTAGCAGGGCCTCTGCCCTCTCGCCCAGCGGCGTGGCATAAAATTCAGCCGCCTCTCGCGCATCCATCACCATTTGCCCTATATACACGCCAGCAATGCAGGAGCGAGAGACATGGCCGTGACGGCGCAAGCCATTCCGATGCGCAGCGATAATTACGCCTGGCTGCTGACCGAGTCGATTACCGGCAAGGTGGCGATGGTCGACCCCGCCGACGGCCCCGCCGCCATCGCCGCGGTGGAGGCGGCGGGCGGGCGGCTGGACATGATTCTGCTGACCCACCACCATGACGACCATATCGGCGGCGTGCCCGCGCTGCTCTCGCGCTACCAGCCGGTGGTGGTGGGCAACGGCATGGATGCCGAGCGCCTGCCGAAGCTCGATATCGCCACGCATGAGGGCGACCTGGTGGATTTCGGGGCCGCGAAAATCCGCGTGATCGACACGCCCGCGCACACCAGCGGGCATATCAGCTATTATATCGCCGATGGCGGCATTCTGCTGCCGGGTGACACGATGTTCAGCCTGGGCTGTGGCCGCCTGTTCGAGGGCACCGCCGAGGATATGTTCCGCGCGCTGCGCAAGTTCGATGATCTGCCCGGTGAGACGCTGATTTGCGCCGGGCATGAATATACGCAGTCCAACGCGCGCTTTGCCTGCCATGTGGACCCGGGGAACGAGGCGCTGCGCGCCCGCAGCGGGCAGGTGGACGCGCTGCGCGCCGCCGGGCGGCCGACGCTGCCAGTCAGCCTTGCCTCGGAGCGGGAGTGCAACCCTTTTCTGCGCGCGCCGGACGCCCAGGTGCTGGGCAATCTGCGCGCCGCGAAGGATAATTTTTAGGGTGTTTTAGTTTCATCGGTCAGCGAATCCGGCACCCAGTAGAGCGCCCGGCGCAGCGCCACATCCACGAGCTTATAGAGCCCGACGGCCAGCACCGCGAGGATGACCAGTGCGGCGAACATCAGGCTTGTCTGGATGCGGGCGTTGGCATTGATCATGACGAAGCCCAGGCCCGAGGACGCCCCGACCCACTCCCCGATGATCGCGCCGATCGGCGCCATCGCCGTGGCCACGCGCAGGCCCGACGCCAAGGCCGGCATGGCGGCGGGCAGGCGCACGTGGCGCATTACCGCGAAGCCGTCGGCGTTCATCGTGCGCGCGAGGTCCAGCCAGGCAGGGTCTGTCCGGCGCAGCCCGTCCGCGAAATTCGCGGTGACGGGGAAGAAGATCACCAGCACCGCCATCACCACCTTGGAGGCGATGCCAAAACCCAGCCACAGCACCAGCAGCGGGGCGAGCGCGAACACCGGGATCGCCTGGCTGAGCACCAGGATGGGCATGAGCCAGCGTTGCAGCGCGGGTGAGGCCACGATAGCCACCGCCGAGACCGCGCCCAGCAGCGTGCCGAACAGCAGCCCGAGCAGGATCTCGGACAATGTGGTGAGGCTGTTGTAGAATAGGGTTCCGCGCTGCGCCCAGAGGGCGATGGCGACCGATTGGGGCGGCGGCAGCATGAAGCCCGGGATGGCGGTGAAGCGGGTGATGCCCCACCAGGCGGCGAGAAACACCAAAATGCTCACCAGCGGACGAAAGAACCTCATTCCGGCGCCATCGCTTCCAGAGTGTTCAGCAACTTGCCTTGGGTGTGCAGGACCAGCGGGTCGTCCGCCGCGCGGGGTGGTTGGCCGTGCACCTCGACGGCGTTGCCCAGCCGTGCGGGCTGGCCGGAGAGCACGAGCAGATGGTGGCCCAGGCGACACGCTTCCATCGGGTCGTGCGTGATGAGCAGCACCGTGCGCCCGGCCAGCAATTCCGCTGCGAGGTTTTGGATGCGGGCGCGGGTGATGGAATCCAGCGCCGAAAATGGCTCGTCCATCAGCACGACCGGGCGCTGCTCGTAGAGCGTGCGGGCCAGGGCGGCGCGCTGGCGCATGCCGCCGGAGAGCGCCGCGGGCAAGGCGCGCTCGCGCCCCGCCAGCCCGACCTGCGAGAGCAGATGCGCCGCGCGGTCAATGTCTTTTTTCTCGTGGCGCAGGGTGGCGCCCAGCATCACGTTGCTCAGCAAATTCGCCCAGGGCAGCAGCAGGTCCTGCTGCGCCATGTAGGCGACGCGGCCATGCAGCGGCGCGGAGTCACTCGCCATGACCGAGCCCGAGGCCGCCGTCTCCAGCCCCGCGATGATGCGCAGCAGGCTGGTTTTGCCCACCCCGCTTGGCCCCAGCAGGGCGAGCAGACGCCCGGCTGGTACCTCGAAGTTCAGATTCTCGAAGACGACATCGCCACCAAAGCGCAAGGCGAGGTTGCGCACCAGAATCCCCGGTGGGGGCGTGTTCAAATTTTGATCTGGACGGCGTAATCAGCCAGCGGCAGCGCCTGTTTGATGAGCCCGCTGCGCAGCATGAAGTCCCGGTAGCCCTTGTAGCGCGCGACATTGAGATACGCGGGGTTTTGCGCGAAATAGCCCGGCAGCGCGGCCCACGAGGCGCGGTCCAGGCGGTCGTTCAGGCTCGGATGTTGGGCCACAAATTTATCGAGCATCGGCTGCACATGCCCGACCAGATAATTCGCACCCTCCTGCACCGCCTTGAGGAATTTCGGCAGAGCCGGGTTGTTGAGGCCAGTTGTGTTGGACAGGATGATCAGCTCATCGGACGGTGGGACACCGTAATCCTCGGGCAGAAAGACGACCGGGTGCAGCCCGGCTTGCGCGAGCTGGATATCCTCATAGGTGCGGTAGGTGCCGATCACGGCGTCCACCTCGTTGCCCATGAGGGAGGTGACGAGATTGAAGTTCACGTTCACCAGCGTGACATCCGCCAGGCTGAGCCCGACCGATTTCAGCATCGTGGCGATCAGCACCTCCTCCACCCCGGCCACGGAGTAGCCGATTTTTTTACCGCGCAGCTGCGAGAGTTTTTTGATGCCGCTGCGGCCCAGCGCGGTGAGCGTGCTCAGCGGCTTGTCGATGAGCGTGCCCGTGCGGCGCACCGGCAGACCCTGGTCCACCAGCAGATAGAGCTGGGTCTGGTAGCTGAGTGCGGCGTCCGCCTTGCCAGCGGCGAGCAGCCGGGGCGGCAGGTCCGGGTCCGTCGGCGCGATCATCTCCACTTGCAGCCCGGCGCGGGCGAACGCCCCGATATACTGCGCGGTGAATAATGGCGCGTGGTCCGGGTTGACGAACCAGTCCAGCAGGAGGGTGAATTTTTGTAGTGGCATGGTCTGCGCCAGAGCGGGCGCGCAGAGCGCCGCTCCAGCGGCGGCGGACAAAAAGCTACGACGATGGATACGCATGTAACACTCCCTTCGCTGGCATTACCCAGACAGGTTCGGCGGGTGTGATCTCAGCCTGCGGATTGCAGACACCCCGGTGGCGCGATGTTTTTAGCAATTCTACCCGCGCGTCAAGCGCACGTGTTTTAAGGCTCGGCCAGGATTTCGCGCACCACCCCGCCCACGCTGGCCCGCCAGTCCGGCAGCCGCACGCCGAAGACCTCGGCGAGTTTGCCGTTATCGAGCCGGGAATCCGCCGGACGGCGGGCTGGCGTCGGCCAGTCCGCCGTGGAGATGGGCTGGAGTTGCGGCGGCGTGCGGCCAAGGGCGGCGGCGTGCTCGAAGATCGCGCCCGCGAAGCCGTGCCACGTGGTCTCTCCCGCGCCAGTCGCGTGGTAGATACCCCGGTAGTGGTCCGCCCAGCCGGTGGATTGCACATTATACACGATTTGGAGAATCGCGTGCGCCAGATCGTTGGCCGATGTGGGCGTGCCGCGCTGGTCCGCCACCACCCGCAGAAGCGGCATTTTTTGCCCGGCGCTGAGCATGGTGCGGGCGAAGTTTTTGCCGTGCGCACCATAGACCCAGGCGGTGCGCAGGATGATCGCCTTCGCGCTGGACGCCAGGACCGCCACCTCGCCATCGCGCTTGGTGGTACCGTACACGCCGGCGGGGTTGGTCGCGTCCTGCTCCAGATAGGGCGCGCCCTTGGCGCCATCGAACACATAGTCGGTCGAGATATGGAGGAGCGGGATATCCGCCGCCGCGCAGAGCCGCGCCAGAGCCAGCGGCCCCAGATGGTTGCCCGCTTTTGCGGCATCCGGATTGGTCTCCGCCGCGTCCACCAAAGTGTAGGCCGCGGCGTTGATCACCAGGCTGGGTGCGGTTTTAGCGAAACATTCTGCGATGGTCTCGGGCTGCTCGAAGTCGAACATCGGGCGGGTGACTTCGGTGCAGGCGAGGCCGCGCCCGCGCGCCTGGACTACGAGCGCATGGCCAAGCTGGCCGGAGCCGCCGGTGATGAGGATCATGCGAACCAGGGCTCGCATTCAGCCAGCCGGGGCAGCGTCTGGTCTTTCTCGGAGAGCAGCGCCCCACCTGGTGCCACCGGCCAGGGCAGCGCCAGCGCCGGGTCGTTCCAGATCACCGCGCGCTCGGCTTGCTTGTCGTACTCGCCGGTGACTTTGTAGAAGACCTCGGTGTCCGGCACGATCGTGCAGAATCCGTGCAGGAACCCGGGCGGAACCCAGAGCTGCGCCCAGTTCTCGGCGCTGAGCTCGGCCGCCGCGAATTGCCCGTAGGTGGGTGAGCCGGAACGCACGTCCACCGCCACGTCCCAGATCGCGCCTTTGAGCACCCGAACTAATTTGCCCTGGACGTTTTTGCCGATCTGGCAGTGCAGGCCGCGCACCGTGCCGACCTGGGCCGAAAAACTCTGGTTATCCTGCACGAAATTTGCGGTGAAACCCTGCTCGCGCAATTTGCCGGCGTTCCAGGTCTCGGAGAAAAAGCCTCGGGAGTCGCCGAATTTCGGCGGCGTGATGCGCAGCACCTCGGGGATGTTCAGCGGCTCGATTTTCATCCCCCATGCCCTCCATCGGCGATCTCGCGCAGTATCTGCCCCAGCTCGGTCTTGCCGATCATCCCGGCGCGCGCGCGCAGCGCCTGCGCATCGATATAGCCCATGCGGAACGCCACCTCCTCAGGGCTGCCGACGAGGTTGCCTTGCCGGTGCTGGATGGTCTGCACGAAGGTTGCGGCCTGCAGGAGGGAATCCGGCGTGCCGGCATCCAGCCAGGCGGTGCCGCGGCCCAGCCGCTCCACATGCAGCGTGCCCTCGCGCAGATACATCTGGTTGAGGTCGGTGATCTCAAGCTCGCCGCGCGCGGAGGGCCGCACCGCATGGGCAAATTCCGTCACCCGCGCATCATAGAAATACAGCCCCGTTACCGCCCAGGAGGAGTTTGGGTGCACCGGCTTCTCGACAATTTCGGTCGCCATGCCCTTGGCGTTAAATGACACGACGCCGTAGCGCTCCGGGTCTCGCACCTGATAGGCGAACACCGTGGCACCCTTGGGGCGCAACGCCGCGGCGCGCAGCAGCCTGGAGAGATGATCGCCATGGATGAGGTTATCCCCCAGCGCCAGGGCGCAGCCCTCGCCATCGATCCATTCCTCGCCGATCAGGAAGGCCTGCGCCAGACCGTCCGGGCTCGGCTGCTCGGCATAGCTGATGCGGATGCCAAGATGCGAGCCATCATGGAACAGCCGCTGGAATTGCGGCAGATCCTCCGGCGTGGAGATGATCAGCACCTCGCGGATGCCCGCCAGCAGCAAAGTGGAGAGCGGGTAATAGACCATGGGTTTGTCGTACACCGGGAGCAACTGTTTGGAGGTCGCCTGGGTCATCGGGTGCAGCCTGGTGCCGGAGCCGCCGGCCAGCAGAATTCCCTTGCGGATCATACGCGCGCGCCCAGACGCTGGCCTGCATAGTTTCGGGCGGCGATGGCGCGCCACCATGCCTCGTGGCGCAGATACCAGTCGATCGTGACGGCCAGCCCATGCGTGAAATCATGCTCAGCCGCCCAGCCCAATGCGCGCTGCGCCGTGGTAGGGTCGATCTCATAGCGGTTGTCATGCCCTGGCCGGTCCCGCACATGGGTGATCAGGCGCTGGCGCGGCCCCCTGGGGCTTGGCAGTTTTTCATCCAGAATTGTACAGATCTCCCGCACGACATCGATGTTGCGCCGGGGCTGGCGCGCGCCAATGCAATAGGTGGCGCCGGGCACGCCCAACTGCAATACTTTCAGCAGCGCTTTGGCGTGGTCTTCCGCGAACAGCCAGTCCCGCGTCTGGCGGCCATCGCCATAGACCGGCAGCGGGTTTTCCTGAATCCCGTTGATGATCATCAGCGGGATCAGTTTTTCAGGGAACTGCCAGGGGCCATAGTTGTTCGTGGTGTTGGAGACGATGACCGGCAAGCCGTAGGTGTGCTGCCAGGCGCGGGCCAGATGGTCCGACGCGGCCTTGGTGGCGGAATAGGGGCTCCGCGGGTCGTAGGGCGTGTGCTCATCGAACGGCGGGTCGTCATCCGCCAGTGCACCGAAGACCTCGTCGGTCGAGATGTGATGAAAGCGGAAGCTCTCGCGCTGGCTGCCCTGGAGCGTGGCGAAATATGCCCGGGCGGCTTCCAACATCACGAAAGTGCCGGTCACGTTCGTGGCTACAAAATCTCCCGGCCCGTCGATGGAACGATCCACGTGGCTCTCAGCGGCCAGATGCATCACCGCATCGGGCCGGTGCTCGGCGAAGGCCGCGCGCATCAAAGGCGCATCGGTGATATCGACGCGGACTAGGCGGTGGTTGGGATGGTGACCCGCCTGCTCCAGCGCCGCCTCGCTCGCGGCGTAGGTCATCTTGTCGATATTGACGACCTCATGGCCCTGGGCGATGGCGTGGCGGACGACCGAAGAGCCAATGAAGCCACAACCGCCGGTGAGAAGAATTTTCATGCGCCGCCTTGGAAAAAAGTAAAACCATTCAAAAACGGCCCGTTCAATCAGACCTTGCGCCGCCTGGCAACCGGGGGCGGCGGTTCCGCGCCCAACTGGGTGGTAATGGATGCCACATACTCTGCCTGCACCGCACGCACGGTGGGCGGGAGTGCGAACGCCTGGGCGGCGATGGCGTGCATCCGCGCAATCTCGGCCACGTGCGCCGCCGCATCCAGCCGGGCGGTGACGCCGCCCGCGTGCCTGCGGTGGGTGTTCAGCGGCTCGGCGATATAGGTGACGGTGCCTGGCTGGCCGCACAGCAGCGCCAGATAGAGGCGCCAGTCGCCCGCCAGCCGCCAGCTCTCCAAATCCGGCACGGACTGGAGTGCCGCCAGCAGGGCGTCCCGCCGCCACAGCACCGCACTCACATTGGGGATGAGGTTGCGCACGGTAAGGATCTGCCGGGCGAATTCATCCGAAGCCCATGTTTTTGATGCAGCCAGCGTTTTTACGCCCGAGGCAAAATAGTAGGATTGATAGCTGGGCATCACCTGCGCGCCGTCGGCATTTACCGCCCGGCTGTCCGTGAAGGCGAGCAGCGGCTGCTCGGCGCCCATGGAGTCCAGCAGGTGCGAGAGAAACTCAGGTGCGGCGCTGTCGTCCGCCTCGCACAGCCAGATATACTCGCCACGGGCCGCCATGGCCGCGCGGCGCCACTGCGCGAACACGGAGCCGGAGTTTTTCTCGGATAGGATGTACCGCAGCTCCCGCCCTGCCTGCGCTGCCGCAGCCCGCGCCACGGCCAGGGAATCATCGGTCGAGGCGTCGTCCAGCAGCAGAATTTCAAGCACCGGGTAGCTCTGGGCAAAGATCGATTCCAGGCGCTCCGGCAGATATCGCGCATAATTATAGTTCAGCACCGCGACGCTGACCTCCCGCAGGCCGGGCTGGGCGAGGTGAGGGCAAACACATCCGCCGCCGCGAAATATTCCGCCACATGATCGGTGAAGGGCACGTGATGAAACCGGCCGGCCATTTTTATCATCTCCGGCGCGAGATAGGTTTTCAGCGTGGGCTGGATATTGCCTGCCCAGAGAAAATGCACATCCCCGCGCTGGGCGGTGAGCTTGCGCGCGAGCTGGAGGAACAGGTCGAACCCCTTGCGGATATCCGCGAAGCCGGCGCCCAGGACGAGGAACGCCCCATCATCGATGCCAAGCTCAAAGCGGATGCGCGCGCGCGCGGCGGCGTCAAAACCTATGTTCTGGTAGTTTCCCTGCGGCAGGATATGCGCATTTTCGGTTTGGAGATCCACCGCCGCGCAAAAACGCGACCAAAGATAGTTTGAGGAAAACACGATGTTTTTTGCGGCGAACCCACCCAGGCGCGTCTGCATCTCGAGGTTATGCTCCTGCAATAGTTGCGGCATCTCGTGCACCAGCAGCGTGCAGCCGATCCCACGCGCCCGCGCCCAGGGGATGACGCGCGCGCTGGCCGCAGAATTCACGATCGCGCTCGTGATTCCCATCGCGCGGTATTGGTCCAGCAGGTTGCCGATGATGGTTTTATCACTGGCGATAGTCACCTGCGCGGCCTCGTAATATTTCCCGAGGAGCGGCCCCACGCCCAGCAGCAGCAGATGCACTTTGATGCCCCACTGGCGCTGCAACTGGCGGGCCAGATGCAGCAGCAGCAGTTGCGCGCCGTGCGGCTGGGCGTCGTGCCCGACCAGCAATATGCCGGCGCGCAGTTGTGCGGTGTCCCGCTCGCACAGGGCGCGCCCGGTCGCGTTCAGGAATGCAGCGCCGAAATGCACGTCCGGCTCCAGATACGCGCCCTCGGCCCATTCATTCCAGGCGTTCACGCAGATGATCTGCTCGCCGAAGAATGGATTTTGTACGCTATAGTCGGCGAGTTTTTCCAGCCATGCCTGGTATTTTGCGGGGCTCGTGTCGTGCAGGACGAGGCCCCTGCCCTCGCGCCGCGCGTCGTTGTCCCAGCCTGGTACGATGGTTTTGATCAACGGATAGTCAGGTGGCGGCAGCGCCAGCGAGGTTTGCGCCAGCGCCTGATAGTCGTGCACCGTCGCGCTGAAATCCGGATCCAGCAGGTCGAGCGATTTTTCGATCCGCGCGGTCTCCTGGCTGAGCTTGTGCGGCGGAAATTCCACCGCGCCGTCCAGCCCGTAGGGCTGCGGGTCGTAGTCCCCCAGGCTCTGCGCCATCACCAGCACCGGGTCCTCCCCGTGCAGCTCGCGGAACATTTCGCGCCATTTTGCGATGCGTGTCTTGGCATCCGGAATCAGGGTGACGCGATAGATCATCAGCAGCGGCCGCCCGGCCACGCGGATGTAGCGCGGATCGGCGAACAGGCGCGCGAAACAGGCGACGAAGGCGGCGTCATCGCGCGGCTGATACTCCTGCTCGATCAGCACCTCGCGCTCCAGCCCGTCCCACCGGCGGGTCCAGTTCTCGTTCGCCCACATGGCGCAGAAGGGAAAATCCAAGGTGCTGTCGGCCAGCAGTTGCTCCAGCGGCTTTTCCAGCAGCCGCTGGCCGTTGAACCAATAGGTATAGAACACGAAGCCGCTGAGGCCCGCACCCCGGGCGAACTCGATCTGCCGACGCAGCGTGCTGGGGTCATCCAGCGAATAATGGCCGAGGTCGCGCGGAATGCGTGGTTGCAGATGCCCGACGAAGCGCGGCAGTGCCCGGGCGAGGTTCGTCCAGTCGGTGAATCCCTTGCCCCACCAGGCGTCGTTCTCGGGGATGGCGTGGAATTGCGGCAAATAGTAGGCCAGCAGCCGGGCACGACGGACGGCCTGTGCGGGCACCGGCTGGAATTCCTCAAAATACGCGCCGGGGCGGCTCGCGCGCCGCACCGCCTGGGGTATCAGCCCCTCATGCTCGGGCCGCCGCGGCGCAAAGTCGCCGCCGCGATGCGCCAAATAGTGCAGCAGCGGATTCTCACCCCCCAACTGCGCGGCGTAGCGGTTGGTATAGAATTTGATGTCGAAATCGGCCGCCGGGTTGCGCGCCTCGGCCACGCCGAAGATGAGAAAATGCTCGAACGGGTCTGCTCCGCCCGCCGCAACGTCCGGGTTGGTATCCAGATAATACGCGGCATCGAACACCGGCACCGGGTTCACCTGGCCGGTGAGGCGGCGCGCCATATAATGTTTCAGGCAGGGTTCGCTGGGGCCCAGGCCGTAGGTCTCGCGGTACCAGGCCACATGAAAATACGGGCTGGGGTCGCGCGCCTCTGCCTCGCCAAAGGCGATATAGTGCAGCAGCGGGTTAACCTGCGCCTCGGCGATCTCAGGGTTGTGGCTGAGATACCAGCCGGGGTCGAAATAGGGGTTCGGGCGGGCGCCGGCGCGCCAGCCGGTCTCGCAGAAATGCGCGACGCCGTCCTCGCCGGATGCCGCCGCTTGCGGATGTTCGGAGAGATACCATGCGCTTGAGAACAGCCCGCTGCCACGGATCACGCCGATCTCAGCCTGCAAATTGCCCGACAATCACCACTCCGCTGGTATGTTGGCATAGCATCGCACCGAATGGAGCGCCGTCAAGCGGGGTCGGCCTTACCCATAAATGTTAATCGATGACCGCGTGGCCGGTGGCTTGCGGGACTATGTCCGGTTTTTTCATCAGCAGCAGGCAGGCCATCGCCGGAATCGTCGCCAGCAGCATGAATTTGTAGTCATCGATATAGCCGATGATCTGCGCCTGGGTGTTGATCATGGTGTTGAGCAGGCTGGCACCCGCAGCCGAGACCGGATTGAGCATCCGGCTCAGCGCCCCGCCCGACTGCAACGGCCGGGCGAAGGGCGTGATGAACTGCGCCAGGTTGGCGTGCTCATACTGCGCCATATGGCTGAGCAGCGCCGTGGTGATCGAGATGCCGATGGCGCTGCCGACGTTGCGCGCCAGGCTGAGCATGGAGGTGCCCTGGGTGCGCAGCTCGGCCGGCATGGTGTAGAACGCGACCACCTGGAGCGGTACGAAGACCAGCCCCAGCCCGGCACCCTGGAGGGTGATCGTCAGCATCATATCCATCTCGGACTCGGAGGGAGTCCATCCTTCCTGGAGATAGAGCGAGAAGCCAAGCAGGATATAGCCCACGAACATGAGGTAGCGCGGGTCTATGCGGTTGGTCAGCCTTCCTGCGATCAGCATCGTCATCATCGTGCCGATCCCGCGTGGGGCCATGATCAGCCCGGCGCTGTTCACCGGGTAGTTGCCGAGATTCTCCAGGTAGGGCGCCAGCAGCGCCGAGGAGGCCAGCAGCACCATGCCAACCGAGAACATGGTGATCAGCCCGGCGACAAAATTCCGATCCCGGAATATCTCGCGCGGGATGAAGGTGTTGCGCGCGGTGAACATATGCACGACGAACATGTAGAAACCGAGCCCGGCGACGATAAAACAGGCGACGATCGTCCCGTTGCTCAGCCAGTCCAGCTCCTCCCCGCGGTCGAGCGCGATCTGCAACGCCGCCAGCCCGAGCGAGAGCACCATAAACCCTATCCAGTCGAACCTCGGCGGCTGCCTGCGCTCAACTTTCGGCATGAGGAACCACAGGCCCAGCACGCTGACGATGCCAAACGGCAGATTGACGAAGAACACATAGCGCCAGGTGAAGTCGTAGGTGAGGTAGCCGCCCAACGTCGGCCCCAGAATCGGCCCGAGCATCACCCCCATGCCCCAGAGCGACATCGCCGCACCCCGCTGGCGCGCCGGATAGATATCCAGCAGCGTGGACTGGGAGAGCGGGACCAAGGCGGCGCCGAAGCCGCCCTGGAGCAGCCGGTCGAGCACGATCTCGGTCAGCGAGGTGGCGACGCCGCACATCATGGAGGTGACCGTGAAGCCGACCAGGCAGACGATGAACAGGTTCTTGCGGCCAAAGCGGGCCGAGAGCCAGCCTACCGGCGCGGTCATGATGGCCGCCATCACGACATAGGAGGTGAGCACCCAGGTGATCTGGTCGTAGGACGCCGAGAGCGACCCCTGCATATACGGCAGCGCGACATTGGCGATGGTGGAATCCAGCGCCTGCATCAGCGTGGCGATGATGAGGCAGACCGTGATCAGGGTTCGGTGGGCGGGGTCCAGCGTTGGCTCGTCCTGGGCGTCTGGCATCAGAACAGATCCGACATATGCCTGTGGTGATGCGTGTTGATGCTGACCTCCGCACTCATCCCGTCGCGCAGGAGCAGCCCCTTGGGGCCGGAGAGAATTTTGATCCGCACCGGGATGCGCTGCACCACCTTCACCCAGTTGCCGGACGAGTTCTGCGCCGGGAGGATCGAGAACTCCGAGCCACTGGCCGGGCTGATGCTCTCGACCTCGCCCTGCCATACCTGACCGGGATAGGTATCCACGTGGATTTTTACCGGCTGACCGACGCGCACGAAGGTGAGGTCATTCTCCTTGGGCTGGGCGGTGATGAATACATCCGTATCCGAGACGAGGCCGAAGGCGGCGGTGCCCGCAGGCAGAAACATGCCCGGCTGGAGCTGCGTCACCAGCGTGACGTAGCCCGAAAAAGGCGCGCGAACGACGCTGTGCTGCTGCGCCAGGATGGCGTTGTTGAGCTGGACCAGCGCGCTGCGGTACGCTGGCGTGGCGCTCGCCTGGATGTTGGCGTTGCCCGCCAGCTTGGCGAGCTGGAGCCCTGCCGCCGCCTTCAGCTGCACCAGTTTCGCCTGGTCAGCTTGCAGGCCGAAGCGGGCGTTGTCGTAGACCGAGCGCGTGACCCCGCCGTTGCCCACCACGGCGCGGTAGCGGGCGAGATTTGCCTCATCATCGGCGACCTGCGCCTTTTGCGCATCGATGGCGGCCAGCGCCTGGGCGTAGCCGCGTTTGGCGGCGTTAATATTCAATACCGCCTGGGCGAGCTGCGCCTTTGCCCCCTGCACGGCGAAGGTGAACGAAGACTGGCCGAGGCTGAACAGGACCTGCCCGGCTCGCACGTGCTGGTTGTCGTGCACATAGACCTGCGCGACGAGACCTGAGACATCGGTGGAGAGCGAGACCTTGGCGGCGTCCACGTAGGTGTCGTCCGAGCTGACATATTGGCCGCCCGAGAGCCAGAAGATCAATGCCGCAAGGGCAACCACCAGCACGCCGCCGATCATCAGGGCCGGACGCAGGACGCGGCTGCGGTTGGCCCGTTTGATCGCCCCGGCGCCGCTGGCGGGCTGCGCCTGCTTGTCCCGCGCCACGATATTGGTCTGCGACATCAGATATTCTCCCCCGAGCGCGACATCGCACGCTCCAACACACGGTCTGCGGGCGGCGGTGCCACGCCCGCGCCATAGAGCAACGCGGTTTCCAACGAGGCAGATGGCTCCACCGGCGCGGCCTGCAAGAGATTGGCCTTCATGCGCGTCAGCCCCTGTATCATCGCCGCACGGATCGGCTCCGGCACGCCATCTGCGACGAAATCCGCCAGCGCCTGGCGCTGGAGCATGATGTCGCTCAGCATGGCGGTGGCGGCGGGGAGCAGATGCAGCCGCCAGATGCGCCGGTCGGTCTCATCGGCCCGGCGCTCCACGAGGCCGCCGGCCTCCAGCCGGTCCACCAGCCGGGCGACCGAGATGGGCTCGACCTCCAGCAGATTGGCCATCTCCTTCTGGGTGATGCCTGGGAAGCTGGCCAGCCGCAGCAGCAGCGTGCACTGCGCGCGCGTCATGCCATTCACCCGCGCGCGCTTGTCCGCCTCCACGCGGCTCAGGCGCGCCACGTCGTGCAGCAGAAAGAACAGATCACGGTCGAAGTTCTGGCCCATCGTGATTTATATTATAAGCACGCTTATGAATTGCAATCCGGCGTATAACGCTTACCTGCCGAGCGCGCCGTGCAACACGGGAATCACGCCGGAGAGCGCGATCTGCACTCCGATACCCAGCAACAGAAACGCCGCGATACGCGCCACCACCTGACGGCCCGATGCGCCCAGCACCGCGCCCAGCCGGTCCGCCGTGGTGTAGGTCACCCATACCAGCAGCGCCATGGCCAGCACCGCCAGGCTGGTTCCGGCGTAGAACATCGCCATCGGCGCCAGGCCCAGCGGGCGCTCCGTCCCGAGCGAGACCGCCACCGCGATGGTGCCGGGCCCGGTGGTGAAGGGCAGCGTGAGCGGGAAAAACGCATAGCCCGCGAGATTTTCATCCTCCGCCTCGCCCACCGGCCTTGCCTCCTGCTCCTTGCGTTGGGACTGGCCCTCGGGTGCGGAGAGCATCTCATAGGCGCGCATGGAGACCACGATGCCGCCCGCGATCCGCAGGGCATTGAGGGAAATACCAAAAAAACTGAGGATATAGCTGCCTGCCCAGAGTGCCACGAGCATAACGACCGTGGAGTACAGCGCCACGCGCCGGGCCAACGCCACCCTTTGCACATGCGTCTGCGCGGCGGTGACCTCATTGAAGATGATCGCGCCGCTGAATGGATTCACGATCGAGAACAACGCCGGAAAGGCCAGCAGAAAAGCCGCGATGGCAGCGCCTGGCATCATGCCTGCCCAACCAGCGCCTGCGCGAATTCCACCGCGTCGAACTCGCGCAGATCCTCCATCTGCTCGCCGGTGCCGACAGCGTGGATCGGCAGTGCGAATTTTTCGGCCAGCGCCACGACGATGCCACCGCGCGCCGAGCCATCCAGCTTGGTGACGATCAGTCCGGTCAGCTCTACCATCTCCTTGAAGATGCCGACCTGGGCGATGGCGTTCTGCCCCGTCGTGGCATCCAGCGTGAGCAGCACGGCGTGCGGCGCGGTGGCATCCTGCTTGCGGATGACGCGGATGATCTTGCGCAACTCTTCCATCAGCGCGGTTTTATTGTGCAGCCGCCCGGCGGTGTCGATCAGCAGCACGTCCGCGCCGGTTTTCTGGGCCCGGGCCAGCGCGTCATGCGCGAGGGATGCGGCGTCGCTGTTGGCGGGCGCGCTCACCACCTCGGCCCCGGCGCGCTGGCCCCAGACCTGCAACTGCTCGACCGCCGCGGCGCGGAACGTGTCGCCTGCCGCCAGGATCACGGCCAGGCCCGCCTCGCGGTAGCGGGCGGCGAGCTTGCCGATGGTGGTCGTTTTGCCAGCGCCGTTCACCCCGGTCATGAGGATCACGAAGGGTTTTTTCTGCGCATCCGGCGTCAGCGCCATGGCTACTGGCCGCAGAATATCGGCGATCTCGCCGCTCAGGGTTTCCCGCACCTCTTGCTCGCTCACCTCCTTGCCGAAGCGCGTGCTGCGGAAGTTGCGGATGATCCGGGCCGCCACCTCGGCGCCCAGGTCGGCGGCGATGAGTTGCTCCTCCAGCTCCTCCAGCGCCGCGTCGTCCAGCCGACGATGCGTGAAGCCCGCCGTGATGTTGCCCGCGAGCTTGCCTGCGCTGCGCGCCAGGCCGGTCTTTAGCCTGCTGAAAAATGCCGAAACCGCCATTATATCGCCTCCGGTATCTGCCCCGCGAAGGAAGTGACCGCGGGGCCGCGCATCATCACATGGTCGTCTGCGGCCCAGGTGACCAGCAATTCCCCGCCATCCATTACCACGGTAGCGCTGCGGCCGCTCAAGCCCCGGCGGTGGGCGTTCACCAGTGCGGCGCAGGCGCCCGAGCCGCAGGCGAGCGTCAGCCCGGCTCCCCGCTCCCAGACGCGCAGGCGGATGCGCTGCGGGTTTTCCACATGTGCAAAGCCGATATTGGCGCGCTCCGGAAATATGCGGTTTTTCTCCAGGATCGGCCCGATGCTCTCGAGCGGCAGAGACTGGAGATTATCCACAAAAAATGTCGCGTGCGGATTGCCCATGGAGCAGGCCGCCGGGTCTGTCACCGGGCCCATGGAGAGGTTGAGATGCAGCGTGTCAGCCGGGGCGTTGAGCGGGATATCGCCCCATTCCAGGCGCGGGACGCCCATATCCACCTCCACCAGCCCGGGGCCGAGGATTTCTGCGCTGAGCAGACCGGAGACGGTGCGAATGCGCAAGCGCCGCGACCCGGTCTCCTCCGCCAGGAGGGCGGCGACGCAGCGGGTCGCGTTGCCGCAGGCACCCGCCTCGCTGCCATCGGCATTGAGGATGCGCATGAAGCCGTCCGCGCCGCCGCCGTCCGGCTCGATGATGATGAGCTGGTCGCAGCCCACGCCCAGCCTGCGGTTGGCCACCCATTGCACCCAGGCGCTGCTCAGGTTCAGCGGCCCTGGGCGGGCATCGAGCACCACGAAGTCGTTGCCGACGCCATGCATTTTTATAAACGGGATGGGCATATTGCTGCCTAGATCAATATTGGTTTGGGTTGAATCGACAGATTCGACCTAAACCAATGAAATTGATCGAAAAACGAAGGTTAGAGCATGATTGATGCACAGCAATCATGCTCTAGCGCGGGCGAGGGTTGCAAGACAAGGCGAGGGCCTCAGAGCCCATCCAGCCGATGCTCGCGCAGCGCCGCCAGCACGCCCGCGAAGGATTCCTCCAGCGTTTTTCCGCTCGTGCTGAAGGTGAGGTCCGCTTTGGCGTAGAATCCGGCGCGGCTACCCAGCACCTGGCGGAGATCCTCGATCGCCGCGCGGTTGTCCGCGCCGGGGCTCTCGGCGTGGCCGATCACCCGGCTGAAATGCTCCTCCGGCGTCGCCTGTAGCCAGATGGTGAAGCAGTTGCCCAGCAGGAGCTGCATCGAGCCCTGGTCCGACACCAGCCCGCCCGCGGTGGCGATGACGCAGCTTTTATGGTTGCGCAGTGTTTCCTCCAGCGCCTGGCGCTCATACCGGCGGAAAGTCGTGGAGCCGTAGAGCGCCTGGATTTCCGCCGGGGGGCCGCCCGCCAGGCGCGTGACCTCCATCCGCAGCTCGATGAACGGGCGGGACAGGCGGGTGGCGAGCATCCGCCCGAGCGTGGATTTTCCGGCGCCGCGCAGGCCGATGAAGGCGATGCGGTCTGGCCGCTGGCCGCCTGGCCGGACCATGAAGAGGTCCGCCAGCACGCGGTGCGCCTGACGAAGCGCATCCGGGCCTCGGCCTTCGAGCAGCCTGTGGATCATCGCCCACTCCGGCGTGCTGGCGGCGGCATCGCCCAGCAGGTCGGCCAACTGGCAGTCCAGCGCCTCGGAGATCTGCTGCAATACGCGCAGCGAGACATTGCCCGAGCCCGATTCGAGGTTCGCCAGATGCCGCTCGGACACCTGGGCGGCCTGCGCCAGCCTGCGCCGCGGCATCCCCCGGCGGGCGCGCAGCGCTTTTACCCGCTGGCCAAGGGCGGCGAGCATCGGGGCTCTTTCTCCAGCCGGTGTGTTCGCGGAGGTCATGCGTAATTCTAGCATTTTTTGCACTGCAAAAAAGGGGTTCATCGTGCCTCCCTTGTCTGCGGCGCGGGGCGGTGCCATTTCTGCCACATGACAACTGCGAATGACCCGGTCGGCTGGCACGGCACGACCATTCTATGCGTGCGGCGGGATGGCAGAGTGGCGATGGCCGGGGATGGCCAGGTGAGCCTGGGCAATACGGTGGTGAAGGGCAATGCGCGCAAGGTCCGACGCATCGGCAATGGCGCCGTGATCTGTGGTTTCGCCGGTGCGACCGCCGATGCCTTCACGCTGCTGGAGCGCCTTGAAGCCAAGCTCGAGCGCTTCCCCAACCAGCTCGAGCGCGCGTGTGTGGAGCTCGCCAAGGACTGGCGGATGGACCGGTATCTGCGCCGCCTGGAGGCGATGCTGATCGTCGCGGATGCCGAGCGCAGCTTCACCCTGACCGGCAATGGCGACGTGCTGGAGCCATCGGATGGCGTTGTCGCCATCGGCTCGGGCGGGAACTTCGCGCTCTCGGCGGCGCGCGCGCTGATGAGCGTGCCGGGCCTGGAGGCCGAGGAGATCGCGCGGCGGGCGATGAAGATCGCCGCCGATATCTGCATCTACACCAACGAAAACCTGATTGTTGAAACCATATAATGGAAATTCCCGTCTATTCCCCGCGCGAGATCGTGAGCGAGCTCGACCGCTTCATCATCGGCCAGAACGATGCCAAGCGCGCTGTCGCCATCGCGCTGCGCAACCGCTGGCGGCGGCTGCAACTGCCTGAGGATATGCGCGCCGAGGTGGTGCCAAAGAATATTCTGATGATCGGCCCGACCGGCTGCGGCAAGACCGAGATCGCCCGGCGTTTGGCCCGGCTGGCGCAGGCGCCGTTCATCAAGGTGGAGGCGACGAAGTTCACCGAGGTCGGCTATGTCGGCCGGGATGTGGAGAGCATCGTGCGCGACCTGGTGGAGGCCTCCATCACCATGCTACGCGAGCAGAACCGCAAGGGCGTGGAGGCCAAAGCCGAGCTCGCCGCCGAAGACCGGCTGATATCGGCGCTGGTGGGCGACAACGCCACCGCCGACACGCGGGTGAAATTCCGCCGGATGCTGCGCGCCGGTGAGCTGGAGGACAAGGAGATCGAGGTCGCGGTGGGTGAGACGCCAGGCCAGATGATCGGCATGATGGACATGCCGCAGAATGGCGCGATGAACCTCGGCGACATGATGAAGGGCATGTTTGGCCGCCCGGCGCAGAAGCGCAAGATGCAGGTGCCAGACGCCAGGCGCGCGCTGGAGCGCGAAGAGGCCGACCGGCTGCTCGACACCGAGGCGCTGACCAAGGACGCGCTGACCCATGCCGAGAATAACGGGATCGTGTTTTTAGACGAGATCGATAAGATATGCGCCAAGACCGAGGGCGGGTTCCGTGGCGGGGATGTCTCGCGCGAGGGCGTGCAGCGCGATTTGCTGCCGCTGATCGAGGGCACCACGGTCTCCACCAAATACGGGCCGATCAAGACGGATTATATCCTGTTCATCGCCTCGGGCGCGTTCCATGTCGCCAAGCCAGCCGACCTGCTACCCGAATTGCAGGGCCGCCTGCCTATCCGCGTGGAACTGGCGCCGCTCTCGCGCGAGGATTTCAAGCGCATCCTCACCGAGCCCGAGCATTCGCTGCTCAAGCAATATACCGCGCTGCTGGACACCGAGGGCGTGAACCTCACCTTTGCCGAAGACGCGGTGGATGCGCTGGCCTCGCTCGCCTATGATATCAATGACCGTATCGAGAATATCGGCGCGCGGCGGCTGGCCACGGTGATCGAAAAACTGCTGGAAGAGATCAGCTTCACCGCGACCGACCGGGCGGGGGATGTGGTGGTGGTGAATGCCGCCTATGTGAACGAAAAAGTGGCACCGCTGGCCGCCAAAGGGGATTTGAGCCGGTTTATTCTGTAATGTTTCATCTGACGATAGATTGACGCCCTGCGCAAAGGCGCGGCAATAATCATGGTTCATGAAGCATCGCCGCGTCGCAACGCTCACCCTGCTGGCCGCACTCACCGCACTCGCCGTCGCCTATTTCGCGCAGGACGTGATGCAACTGGCCCCCTGCCCGCTATGCCTGCTGGAGCGCTGGCCGTATCGGATCGCCGCCGTTCTGGCGGTGTTGGCGCTCATGGCGCGGCCGGCCGGCGCGCGGGTGCTGCTCGCCATGGCGGCGATCGTGATGTTCGGCGATATCCTCATCGCCGGGGTGCATGTGGGGGTGGAATCCGGCTGGTGGCCCTCCCCTCTGCCCGAGTGCAACGCCATGCTGGTACCAGGCGCGCCGCTGCCCATGGTCCCCGCCATTCCGTGCGACCGGCCCGTGATGCTGATCCCGCACGTGCCGATCTCGATGGCGCTGATGGATTTTTGCTACGCGCTGGTTTTCACGCTGTTGCTGCTCTCCCATGTGATGCGTAAACCAAGGCGGTTCAAATGAGCGATCAGGTAAAGAGATTCATCCGGGTGGACCATGCGGGGGAGTATGGGGCGGCCCGGATCTATGCCGGGCAGCTGGCGGTGCTGGGGCGTGGCCCGCAGGGGGCGACGCTGGAGCATATGCGGGCGCAGGAGCAGCGGCACCTCGAGAGTTTTTCGGCCATGATCAGCGCGCGCCGGGTGCGGCCCACCGCACTGCTGCCGTTCTGGCATATCGCCGGGTTTGTGCTGGGAGCGGCCACCGCCGCGCTGGGGCCACGCGCCGCCATGGCCTGCACGGTGGCGGTGGAGGAGACGATCGATGCGCACTACGCCGCGCAGGAGGCGGCGCTTGGCGATGACGAGGCCCCGCTGCGCGCGACCATCGCCGAGTTCCGCCAGGAGGAGCTGGAGCACCGGGACACGGCGCTGGCGCAGGGTGCCGAGCAGGCCCCGGGCTACCTTCTGCTCACCGGGGTGATCAAGGCCGGATGCCGGATGGCGATTCGGCTGAGTGAGCAGATATGACCTGAGCAGCTCCGGTTGATTTAGGTCATATTTCTGTTATTGTCGAAATATGGATAGTAATGAGGTCATTCTGGCGCTTGGCGCGTTGGGCCAGGCCACGCGGCTCGATGTATTCAAGCTCCTGGTTCGACATGAGCCAGAGGGAGTGGCCGCCGGCGAGGTCGCGCGGATTCTCGGTGTTCCCGCCAACACGCTCTCCACCCATCTGGCCATTTTAGCCCGCTCCGGGCTGGTGCGAAGCACGCGCCACAGCCGCATCATCCTCTACCGCGCAGAAATGGCACGCCTGCGGGAGATGGTGCTGTTCCTGGTCGCGGATTGCTGTGGCACCAGACCCGAATTTTGCGCGCCGCTGGTCGCCGAGCTTATTCCCTGCTGCGCCGAGAAAGAGGTTTCCCATGTCTGAGCCGAATCGAGCGACGCCGCGCGACGTCATCATCTACCACAACCCGGCCTGCGGCACCTCGCGCAACACGCTCGCCGCCATCCGCGAGGCCGGCATCGAACCGCATGTGATCGAATATCTGAAAACCCCGCCCGCACGGGCCTTGCTGGCGGAACTGATATCCCGCGCCGGGATGAGCGCGCGTGAACTGTTGCGCGAAAAAGGCACACCCTTTGCCGAGCTTGGGCTGGACCGGGCGGATTTGAGCGAGGATGCGCTGCTGGACGCCATGATGGCGCATCCCATTCTCATCAACAGGCCATTGGTGATCACCCCGCTTGGCGTGAGGCTGTGCCGCCCGCCTGAGCGGGTGCTGGAGATTCTGCCCGCACCGCGCCACGCCTGAGGATTGCCGATGCTGGCGTTCGCGATTTTTCTGGTCACCCTCATTTTTGTTATCTGGCAGCCGCGCGGCCTTGGCATCGGCTGGAGCGCCATGGGCGGTGCGGCGCTGGCGCTGCTGACCGGCGTGATCACTCGGGCGGACGTGCCGGTGGTCTGGCATATCGTGTGGGACGCGACCTTCACGTTTCTCGGGCTGATCATCATCTCCCTGCTGCTGGACGAGGCCGGGTTTTTCCAATGGGCGGCGCTGCATATCGCGCGTTGGGGTGGTGGGCGCGGGCGGCGGTTGTTCCCATTGGTGGTCGTGCTGGGTGGCGCGATCTCGGCGTTCTTCGCCAATGACGGCGCAGCGCTGCTGCTCACCCCCATCGTCGTAGCGATTCTGCTGCGGCTCGAATTCTCCCCCGCGCAGACCCTGGCCTTCGTGTTCGCCACCGGCTTTGTGGCCGACACCACGAGCCTGCCCTTCATCATCTCCAACCTCGTGAATATTCTGAGCGCGAATTATTTCGCCATCACGTTCGACCGCTACGCGCTGGTGATGGTGCCGGTGGATATACTCTCGCTGCTCGCCACGCTGGCGGTGGTATGGGTTTATTTCATCCACGCGGTGCCAAACGAGTATGACCTCGGCAAATTGGAGCAACCGGCACACGCCATCCGCGACCCGCTGATCTTCCGCGCCGCATTCCCGCTGCTGGCGGCACTACTGCTGGCCTATTTCATCCTGGCGCCGATGGGGATGCCGGTCTCCATCGTCACCGGGGCGGGCGCGCTGGTGCTCCTGGCGCTGGCCGGGCGCTGGTTCAGCGGCGGACGCGGCGCGGTGGTGCCGGTGTTGCGGGTACTGCGCGACGCGCCATGGCAGATCGTCATTTTTTCGCTCGGCATGTATCTGGTGGTGTATGGGCTCAGCAACGCCGGGCTGACCCATGCGCTGGCGGTCGGGCTGCTCTGGCTCTCCAGCCATGGGGTGTGGGCGGCGACCCTCGGCACCGGCTTTGGCGCGGCGGCGCTCTCCTCCGTGATGAACAATATGCCGGGCGTGCTGATCGGCACGCTCGCCATCGCCCAGGCGCACGGAATGCCCGCCGCCACGCGCGAGTTGATGATCTATGCCAATATCATCGGCTGCGACCTGGGGCCGAAATTCACGCCCATCGGCAGCCTCGCCACGCTCATCTGGCTGAATATTCTCTCCCGCAAGGGGATCAACATCGGTTGGGGACAGTATATGCGCGTCGGCCTCATCATCACGCCGCCGGTGCTGCTGGTGGTGCTGGCGGCGCTGGTGCTGTGGCTGCCCTTTGTGGGGGCAGCCACGGTACCATAGCTACTCCGCCGGTGCGAGGGACGCGCTGCCATAACCCTTCGGCCGGAAGAACACGATACCGATGAGCAGCCCGCCGATACCGACGATCTTGGTCGTCTCGTTGAAGGTCGTGATGGCATATAGCCCGAGCCCGATCAGCGCGATCGCGCTCAACGCCGGGAACACCACATAACCGATGAAGGTGCCAAGCGACTCCCGCAGGCTGTCGCGGTAGGACCAGGCGCAGACCAGCCCGGCCAGGCCGTAATAGTAGCACACCTGCACGGCGATCGCGCTCACCGAATCCCCCAGGATCGTCGCGATGGAGGGCAGGAAGCTGGAGATGAAGATCATCACCAGCCCGACGGCCAGCAGCAGATACATGGTGCGCACCGGCGTCTGGGTTTTCTCGCCCACCTTGCCGAAGGCGACCGGCAGCGCGCGGTCCCGCCCCATGGCGAACAGGGTGCGGGAGAATTGCAGCATTGTGGTCTCCAGTGTCGCGACGCTGGAGAGGATCAGCGCCAGTGAGGCCGCATAGCCGCCGGTTTTGCCCAGCCCGGCCGCCAGGGCCACATGGTAGATGAGATTATCAGAGAAGCCCGATGAGGTCGCGAGCGTGAACATCATGAGGGCCGCGACGGTGAAGGCGACAAACGAGGCGATGGTGATGAAGATGCTGGCAAAGCCGCCATTGCCCGCGGCATTTGGCGGCATACCCTTGGTCTCCTCGGCCAGGTTGCAGGTGACATCCCAGCCCCAGTAGAGAAACACCACGATCAGCGCCGAGGCGGCGAACGTGCTGGGCGGATAATTAAAGCCAAACCAGGACCAGGAGAAATGCGTGACGGCGCCGGCGGTGCCGGTGTGGAAAAATGCCGCGACCGAGACCACCAGCAGGATCAGCAGCTCGATGGAGCTCATCACCACCTGGATCTTGCTGGTGAGTTCGATACCGGTGATGAGCACCGCGCCGATGGCCAGAAACCACACCGCGCCGATGCCTGTCGTGAGCCAGATGTTGCTGGCCATCGCAGGGTCGAACAGGTCGATCGTCGCGGTGCCGAGCGGCACGCTGCCGGTGACCATGAACACCATGGAGGCGATCAACAGTGCCCAGCCCGAGAAGAAGCCGAAAAACTTGCCGAAGCCGACCTTGGTCCACTCATAGGCAGCCCCAGCGTGCGGCATTTTTTTGTTCAGCCCTTTATAGGCGACGGAGATGCCCAGCATGGGCACGGCGAAGATGAGGATGGCGTTGGGCGAAACCGCGCCGGCGGCAGCGAGCAGACCGGAGATGGCCACCGCGATGGAGAATGCCGGGGCGCTGCCCGCGACCCCCATGATCACCGATTCAAAAAACGATAGCGAGTCAGCCTTTAATTGGGTACTCATTATTTCTAGCCTCCGTTGTTGTTACGCCTTTGGCTGCTGTTGGGTGATGCAATGGATATTGCCGCCCCCCAGCAGAATCTCGCGCGCCGGGAGCATCACTACCTCGCGTTGTGGAAAGAGTTTTTCCAGCACGGCGCGGGCCGGGGCGTCGGTCGGCACGCCGAAGCATGGCGCAATTATTGCGCCATTGGCAATGTAAAAATTAACGTAGGATGCCGCCAGGCGCTCGCCCGCGACGCGGTTCATGCCGTTCTCGACCTGGTCGATCCCCGCTGCTTCCTCCGCCGTGATGAACATCGGGGTCGGCATCGGGATATGCTCGATTGTCAGGGAGCGTCCGCGAGCATCCATGGCACCGAGCAGCCGCGCCTGCGCATCCCGCGAGACGGCATAGTGCGGATCAGCAGGGTCGTCGCACCAGCTCAGCAGCACCACGCCGGGACGCGCGAAGCAGGCGAGGTTATCGATATGCCCGCCGGTTTCATCAAACGGCACGCCGGAACCCAGCCAGACCACGTGGCTGGCGCCCAGATGATCCTTCAATACCCGCTCCATCTCCTGGCGGGTGGCATCCATGTTGCGGTCCGGTGCCAGCAGGCAGGCCTCGGTGACCAGCACGGTGCCCTCGCCATCGACATGGATCGCCCCGCCCTCGATGATTCTGGGCGCGCGGAAGCGCCGGGCGCGCTCCATCTCCAGCATTTTCGCCGCGACCTGGTCGTCCTTGTCCCATGGGAAATAGAGGCCGTTGGACAGACCGCCCCAGGCGTTGAACGGCCAGTCCACGCCGCCCAGCGCGCCGGAGGCATCCAGCAGGAACGACGCGCCGACATCGCGCGCCCAGGCGTCGTTCGTGCTCATCTCCACCACGCGCACCGCCCCCGGCAGCATGGCGCGCGCCTGGGCGTATTGCGCGGCGCTGACCAGCATCGTCACCGGCTCGAACCGCGCGATCGCCGTGGCGACCGCGCTGAACGCCGCCTGCGCCGGTTTGGCACCGAGGCGCCAGTTATCCGCACGCTCGGGCCAGATCATCCAGCAACCCGCGTGCGGGGCCCATTCCGCGGGCATGGCAAAGCCCTGCTCGCGCGGCGTGCTCATCGCGCCTGATGCCGCTGCTGGCCATCCAGCGTGAGCAGTGGCGCGTACAGCTCCGGCCGACGGTCCCGGAAGACGCCCCAGGCGGCACGGGCATCCGCCAGCGCATCGAGATCGAAAGACGCGGTGAGGACCGCCTCATCCGACCGGTTGGCTTCGGCGATTTTGGCCCCGGTTCCGTCCGCGATGAAGGACGAGCCGTAGAAAGTGATATGCGTGCCGTTGATGCCCGCCTCGGTGCCGATGCGGTTGGCGGCGACCAGCGGCGTGAGATTGGCGGCGGCGTGGCCCTGCATGGTGCGCTGCCAATGGTCGCGCGAATCCAGCGATGGGTCCTGCGGCTCGGAGCCGATGGCGGTGGGGTAGAACAGCAGCTCCGCGCCCATCAGCGCCATGGCGCGTGCGGACTCGGGGAACCACTGGTCCCAGCAGATGCCGACGCCGATGCGCGCGAACCTCGTATCCCACACCTTGAAGCCGGTATCGCCCGGCGAGAAGTAGAATTTCTCGGAATAGCCCGGACCATCTGGAATATGCGACTTGCGGTAATAGCCGAGGTTGGTGCCATCGGCATCGAGAATCACGATGGTGTTGAAAAAACCCTGCCCGGCGCGCTCGAACACCGAGATGGGGAGCACCACGCCGAGCTCCCGCGCCAGGGCGCTGAAATGCGCGATGGCGGGATTTTCCGCCAGCGGTGTTGCGAGGGCGAAATGCGCGTGGAGCATGTCCTGACAGAAATAGGGTGTCTCGAATAGTTCCTGGATCAGGATGATGTTCGCCCCCATTGCCGCGGCTTTACGCACCAGCCGCTCGGCGCGCGCGATGTTCTGCGGCGCGGCGGCGGCGCATTGCATTTGGGTGGCGGCGACCGTGACGTTTCTCATGCGTTTCTCATGCGTTTTTCAAATAGGCGTCATATTCCACATCCGATATCCGGCGGCGGAACTCGTTGACCTCCTGGCGCTTGCAGGCGGTGAAGACACGCTGGAAATCCGCGCCGAAAATATCCGCGATATAGGCGGAGTCGGCGAATTTATCGACCGCGGCGGACCAGGCGATGGGCAGTGGCGGGGCTTGCGGGCTGCGCTGGTCACCGAAGGTCTCGGGACCGGGGTCCGCCATCGTTTCGATGCCATGCAGCGCCGAGCCGAGCAGGGCGGCGAACGCGAAATACGGGTTGCAATCCGCCCCGGCCACGCGATGCTCGATCCGCGAGGCGGATGGGTCCGAGGTGATGACGCGCATCGCGGCCAGGCGATTGTCGTGCCCCCAGTCCCCGAAAGTCGGCGCGTGGACCCCTGGGGCAAACCGGCGATAGGAGTTGGCGTGCGGCGCCAGCGTGAGCATGGTATCGGGCATCGCCTGGATGATGCCGCCTAGCGCGTGATAGAGCACCGGGGCGGCGCGTGATTCCGTGCCGATGAAAATATTCTCGCCCCGGGAATCCAGTACCGACATATGCACATGCATGCCCGAGCCCGCCCACTGGCCATAGGGCTTGGCCATGAAGGTGGCGGTGAGCCCGTGCTTGCGCGCCACCTGCTTGATGGTGCGCTTGAACAGAGTGGCGGAGTCCGCGACGCGCAGCGCATCGGTGGCGTATTTCAGCGTGACCTCGAACTGGCCCGGCCCGCTCTCACTCACCAATGTTTCCAGCGTGATGCCCTGCGCCTTCGCGGTTGCCATCATCTCGCGCAGGATCGGCTCGTAGTCGTGGATCTCGCCCAGGCCAACGGCGTCGATCTGCCAGCCGCGCCACCCGGATTCATCGGCGCCGCGCGGGGCGATTTTTAATCCGCCGGTGTGGCCGGAGTCGACCAGGTAGAACTCCAGCTCCACGCCCAGCGCCGGGGTGAGGCCGGCGGCGGTGAAACGCTCCAGCACTTTTGCCAGCACGCCGCGAGGGTCGAGATAAAAATAACCGCCGTCGGGCTCGCGCATGGTCAGCATCGCCTGCGCATTGTTGCCCGGCGCCCAGCCCATATTGGTGATGGAGTGCGGCACGGCCACGCAGAGTCCATCCGGATCCCCCGTGTTGAAGGCGATGCCGCCCTCCATGATGTCGCGGCCCCAGATATCCAGCAGGTAGGCCGAGCGCGGCATCGCGATGCCCGAGCCGAGCAGCGCGCGGGCTTTATCCGGCTGGAGCCATTTGCCGCGCGGCACGCCGTTCACATCGATGATGAACGCCTCGATCAGGTCGCTCTGCGCCATCAATGCCGCGCGGTCCGCGTGTTGCGGCTTTTCAGCGGCGTTCACACCGCCACCTCGGCGCGCACGCGCTCATAGGTCTGGCCGATGGATTTGGTGAAGCGCTCCACCAGCAGGTCGATCTCCGGCTCGGAGATGATGAGCGGGGGCGCATAGACCATGCCATCCCGCACGGCGCGCATGATCAGCCCGTTCTCGATACAATAATCCCGGCAGATGACGCCGACATGCCCGACTTTCTCGAACGGTTTGCGGGTGCGCTTGTCCGCTGTGAGTTCGATGGCGCCGATCAACCCGATGCCGCGGATCTCGCCCACCATCGGGTGACCGGCCAGTGCGTCCCGCAGTTTTGCGCGCAAGGTTTCGCCCATTACTTCAGCGCGGGCGACCAGGCCTTCACTTGTGATGATATCCAGATTGGCCAGCGCCACCGCGCAGGAGACCGGATGGCCCGAATAGGTAAAGCCATGATAGAACTCGCCGGTGCCATTGATGAGCACCTCGGCGACCCGGCCACCGACCATGACCGCGGAGAGCGGCACGTAGCCGGAGGTGATGCCCTTGGCCATCGTCATCATATCCGGCTTGATGCCGAAATAGTCCGACCCGAACATTTTGCCCGTACGGCCGAAGCCGCAGATGACTTCATCGGCGATGAGCAGGATATCGTGCTCGCGGCAGATGCGGTTGACCTCCGGCCAGTAGGTATCCGGCGGGATGATGACGCCGCCGGCACCTTGCAGGGGCTCACCGATGAAGGCCGCGACGTTGTCCGCCCCGACCGATTTGATTTTGTCCTCCAGTTGGCGGGCGGCGTACAGGCCGAACTCCGCCTGGGACATCTGACCGCCGTAGGCGTACCAGTAGGGTGGGGTGACGTGGGCAAAATTCGGCATGTCCCCCGCCTGGCGGTGCATGTCCACCATGCCGCCGGCGCTGGCGCCCAGCGTGGTGGAGCCGTGGTAGCCGTACTCCCGCCCGATGATGATTTTTTTATCGGGCTTGCCGACCGTCTGCCAGTATACCCGCGCCATGCGCAAGGCGGTGTCCACCGCCTCCGACCCCGAGCAGGCGAAAAACGCGTGATCCAGACCGGCCGGGGTGAGCTCCGCCAGGCGGGCGGCCAGCGCCACGGCGGGCTGGTTCGTGGTTTTGAAGAAGGTGTTGTAGTAAGGCAGCTTCGTCATCTGATCAGCCGCGGCCCTGACCAGATCGGCCCGACCGTAGCCCGCATTGACGCACCAGAGGCCGGCCATGCCGTCCAGAATTTTATGCCCTTGGGAGTCTTGCAGAAAAACCCCCTGGGCTGAGGTGACGACGCGCACGCCGCCCGAATGGAGCGATTTATGGTCGGTAAACGGATGCAGATGATGCGCGGAATCCAGCGCCTGCCAGTCCATCGAATCGTTGATGTTCAACATGTTATTATCCCTATCTGAATTGCGTGACCCGCACGGCGGATGCCATGCGGAAACCGGAATTTCAGACGGGCTGGGGGCTGAATCCGATACGCGCGCAGAGCACGAGCAGCTCCGCCTTAAAGCTCAGCACAAAAGGGTCTGTGGTGAGGACCATGCGCAATTCTGCCATGCGGCAGGCGGGAGTTCAAGGAAATTATTGAGGGGGGTGGAAATTGTGGGGGCGGGTTGTTCACCCATCACCACGGGATTGTTATGTTCTCCCAGCGTGTGAAGGTGCCGCTTGGACCGTCCGGGCCGAGCAGTGCGACGCGCACCACCTCCCGGGAGCCGTCCTCGACGGACTCGGTCCCCGCAAATCCATTCAGGTTCGTGCTGGTGAACCCGGGAGAGACGAGGTTGACCTTGATGCCGGTGGATTCCAGCTCGATCATCATGGCGAGCGTTATCGCGTTCAGCGCCGCTTTGGAGGCAGGATAGACCGGGCCGAACATCGCGTGGTACGGGTATGTTGGGTCCGCGTTCGTGGTGAGGGAGCCAACGCCACTCGATACGTTGACGATACGGGCGTGGGGTGAGGCGCGCAACAGCGGCAACATCGCCTGATAGACAGACAGGACACCGAATACGTTGGTGTCCCACACCGCGCGCATCTCATCCATCGAAACGTTGCTGGGGCGGGTCGTCTTCGCGTGCTCCGCGATGGGCTGGCCGGGTTTTCTGCTCGTGTTCGAGATGCCGGCGTTTTGCACCAGCAGATCGAGGCGGCCATGCTCATTACGAATATTTTCTGCCGCCTGGGCGATGGAGGACTGGTCCGTCACGTCGAGCTGGAGTGCGATGGCCCCTGCCCCGATCTGGCTCGCCGCGGCCTCACCGCGGGCGAGATCGCGCGAGCCGACGAACACCAGCAGGCCGTGCGCCACCAGCTCCTTTGCGACCTGAAGACCGACGCCCTGGTTTGCCCCGGTGACCAGGGCGATGCGCTTATTCTGCATGATGAACTCGATTCTGATGGATTGAAAATTCCCCGCCTTCTGGTTAGCAGAAACAGCACACTTGTGGAACATTAATCCGTTTTACAAGTGAGGATTTGGCGAAAGCCAGCAGGGCGACGGGACTTTGGATTTTTATTACGTAATCGTAACAATTTAAGCGTCGATAGGCCTGGGTTGGAATCAGAGATAAAATTCGCGGGGGTTGAAGAATTGGCGGGCGGCGAGTTGCGCCTCGGCGGGGGTCATCGGCCTGGGCGGTGGGGCCGGGTGCCAGATTTTTCGGGCGGGTTTTGGTGGTTGTGGCGTGGGGGGTGGCGCGCGTTTGGTGCGGGGTTTTCTGGGGAGTTTGAGGCAGGTGGGGGTTTTGAGCCCGACCATGCGACAGAGCGGGCGAATGCTGCGGGCAAGAGTCGGGTGGGTGGCGATGAGGGATTGGGCCTCGGGCTCGTCCAGCAATGTTTTGAGCTGGAAGTGGGCGACGGCGACCCCGGAGTTGGGGAACAGGCGCAGCAGCCACGCGAAGTTCGTGGGTGGGTAGTATTCGTGGGTTGGAGCGGTGTTTTTTGGCGGGTTGCGGGGTGTGGTGCGTGGAGGGCGCGGTGGGAGTGGCCCGCGCTCGATGAGGGTTCGCAAACGGTGGGTCAGCCGGATCAGGCGGTTTGTGAGGAGTTGGCAGAGCGAGTGCGGCATGTTGACGCGACGCGCATGGTCGCCCAGCGACTGCACGAGGTACATGACGATATGGTTGAGGCGCGTACTCATGGGCTCACCGGACATGGCGTTAGTTATAGTGACATTTTGGTCGGGAGTCAAGGAGAAATTTGGGCGCGTTTTGGGTGGTTTTGACGGATGGATCGCTTCGTCATGCTGCGCATGACTCGCGATTGACGGATGGTAAGGCAGGCTGCGCATGATTCTCGCAATTGTGACGACGTTTACTTTGACAACGTAGTGTTATTATAAATAGTGGAAGGTGGGATGGTGAATCTCACCCGCATAGGACGAGGTTGCCTCCCGGTTCGTTCAGGCCAGGACGTCGAGCCCGTGCTTCTGGACGATATCCAGCAATTTGAGCGCCATGTTGCTTGGCCGTTTGGCGCCGCGCTCCCATTTTTCCACGGTGCTCTCGCTGGTGTTGAGATAGCGCGCAAAGACCGGCTGGCTGACGTGGTTGGCCTCACGGATCTGCTTGATCTGCAGCGGCCCGATTTTAACCGGCGCGGTGAGGCAGGAGGTATCAAAATCCCGCATCGTTGCCTTGTCGATCGCCCCTACCTTCAACAAGGAAGCCGCCGACGTATGGATCGCCTCAAAGGCGTCAGTTTTGAACTTGCTCGTTTTCGCCATGACAAATCTCCAAAAAATCTCCGTCTTCTACCAACCGTTCGATCTGCCGATGGGTCAGCGCCTCGTAGGCTTTTGCCAGTTTTCTGAATCCTACGAGCTCATCGTTGCCGATGTTATCGCGGTCCTTTTTTGCAAACAGATACTCGTAGACCCAGACCTTGCCGCCTCTGGCCAGAATAATGCTCCGGTGCATATTCTCATTCAACCGCTTCTTAAAAACGCCTCCGCCGAGGTCTACAGCTTGCCCGAGCAGTACCTCCTTGATGGCAATGCATAGTTCATCGTCTTTGATGCGCGCCTTCCTGGCCCATTTGGAAAACAGGGAAGTCTTGAGGACCCGCGCTGTTTTCTTCTCTGAAGAAGGCATTTAGTTAAGTAGCACTGAGTGCTATCGAAGTCAAGATTCCTCGCAAAGTTTCACCGGCAGGTGGGCAACAGCGTTACCCTACCCCCCGGCGAGCAGCCGGCTGATTCGGCTGCCCAGCGCCTCCATGGTGAACGGCTTGGTGAGTACATGCATCCAGGGTTCGAGATGGCCGTGGCTGATCGCGGCGTTCTCGGCGTAGCCTGTGATGAACAGCACCCTGAGCCCGGGGCGGGCGATGCGCGCGGCATCGGCCAACTGCCGGCCGTTCATACCGCCGGGCAGGCCGATATCCGTGACGAGCAGATCCACCCGCGCGCCGGAATGCAGAATGCCCAGGCCCGTAGCGCCGTCGGCTGCCTCGAAGGCGATGTAGCCGAGGTCGGCCAGCACTTCGCGCACCAGCATCCGCACCAGTGAATCATCATCCACCAGCAGCACGGCCTCACCCCGCTCGGCGCGCGGCGCAGCGGAGACCCCGGGCATTGCATCAGCCGCGACGGCCTCCCCGGCATGGCGGGGCAGGTAGATGCAGACCTTTGTGCCCTGGCCCAGCTCCGAATAGATACGAACCTGGCCGCCGGACTGCCTGGCGAAGCCATAGACCATGGACAGGCCAAGGCCGGTGCCAACGCCTGCGGGCTTGGTGGTGAAGAAGGGATCGAACGCCTGGGCGATGACTTCGGGCGTCATGCCGGTGCCGTTATCCGACACGCAGAGCGAGACATACTGACCGGGTGGCATGTCCCGATCCGAGGCCGCGCGCTCGTCCAGCCAGCGGTTGGCGGTCTCGATGATGATGCTCCCGCCGTCTGGCATCGCATCACGCGCGTTGATGCACAGGTTCAGCAGCGCGCTCTCAAGCTGGCCCTGGTCCACCAATGTGGGCCACAGCCCCACACCCGCGACCGGCTCCACGGCAACCTGCGGCCCTGCCGTGCGATCCAGCAGCTCCTGCATCCCCGCCACCAGCACGTTCAGATCCGTTGGTCTGGGGTCCAGCGTTTGCCGACGCGAGAAGGCGAGCAGCCGGTGCGTGAGCGACGCCGCCCGCCTGGCCGCACCCTGCGCCGCGACGAGATAGCGCTCCAGATCGACGATGCGCCCCTGCGCCAGGCGAAGGTGCGACAGCTCCAGGCTGCCGCCGATGCCGGTGAGCAGGTTGTTGAAATCATGCGCCAGCCCGCCGGTGAGCTGGCCCACCGCCTCCATCTTCTGCGATTGCCGCAACTGCGCCTCGGTTCGGGCCAGGGCCGCGCGCTGCTCGTGCTCCGCCGTGATGTCGCGCCCGTTGGCGTAGATGCTGCCGTCCTCGAACGCGCCGGTCCAGGCGAGGCGGCGATAGGTGTCATCCTGGTGGCGCAGGCGGAACTCGAAGGCGCGGGTGAGCGGCGCGCCGAGAATCCCGGCGAAGATGGCCACGGTGGCGGCCAGGTCCTCGGGATGGATGAAGCCGGCGAGGCGGCGGTTGATGAGGTCGCGCCGCCGCCAACCCAGCAATGTGGTCCAGGCGGTGTTGACGGCGGTGATGTTGCCGTCCGCGTCCGCGACCAGCAGGAGATCCTGTGAGAGCCGCCAGGCGCGGTCCAGCTCCCGGGTGCGGCGCTTGACCTGCGCCTGGAGGGAGGCGTTGAGGGCGCGGAGTTCGGCCTCGGCCAGGCGGCGCGCCACCGCCGCCAAAGTGCGGTCCGCCACGCTGCGGGCGAAGGACAGCTCGGCCTCGGACCATACATGCGGGTGGGACTGGTGCAGGAAAAAGACGGCAATAACGCTGCCATGCTCCACCAGGGTGAGGTTGGCCAGGGAGCGAATGCCGAGCGCGTGGAAGGCTTCAGCCCGCGCCGCCGTGCGGGGGTCTGTTTCAACATCAGCCACGATGACGCTCTCGCCCCGGCGCATCGCATCGCCGAAGCTGCCGTAATCCTGGAGCTGGTGCGGGCCGATGACGCTGGGCAGGCCATCAGCCGCCCAGTCGTGCTCGATGGTGACGAGCAGCCGGGCGGGGTCGATCCGCCCGTAGCCCACGCGGGCCAGCCCCAGCGTGCGCCCGGCGACCTGCGCCGCGGCGGCGATCATGGCGGCGGGATCGTCCAGCGCGCGCAGGTGGTCCCCCAGCTCCAGCAGGGCCGTCTGCCGTGCCTCGGTCACGCGCCGCTCCGCCAGGGCGTGGTCCCGCTGGGTGATGACGCGGCGCAGTTCAAGCTGGCGCATGACCTGGTTGGCGAGCGCGCGGAGCACGAAGCTTTGCTGCCCGGTGAGGCCTTTTGGGCGCGCCCTGGTGTCCAGCGCACACAATGTGCCAAGCGGCAGGCCCTCGGGGGTTTTCAGCAGTTCGCCCGCGTAGAAGCGGAGCCCGGGTTCACCCGTTACCAGCGGATTGCAGTCGAACCGCGTATCCTGCCTGGTGTCTGGGATGATCATGCGGTCCTGCTCGAAGATCGCGACGGCGCAGATGGAGTTGTCGAGCGGCATCTCGCGGACGCGGAGGCCGATCTCGGATTTGAACCATTGGCGACCGGTGGCGATGAGGTTGATGGCGGCGATGGGGACGTCCAGCAGATCGGCGACCATGCGCACGATATCGTCGAACTCGGCCTCGGGCGGAGTGTCCAGAATGCCGTAGCTCTCCAGCGCGGCCAGGCGCTCGGCCTCGGTCCATGGCGGGGAGATGGGGTGGGCGTTATCGGGCATGCTGCTGGTCATAGCGGAAGCCGGGGGTGGATGAAATGGTGGTACGTCAAGTGAAATAGTATCACTTGCGCGAATGAAAGCCCGGGGGTTTGGGATATGTACGCTTTTATGCAGGGATTTTTGACGGCTTGATCAGAACCTCGGCCGGAATATGCAGCTTGTCATGCAGCGCCCGGATTGGGCAGGTCCATCGGGAAATGCTGCTCCTCATATTTTTCAATGAGGGTCGCCAGAATATCCAGCCTGTCACTCTCAGGGCTGCCCTCGGGCGCGCCCCAGAGCGCGGCCAGCATTTTCATGGCCGCTTTGTGGTCGTCCTCCGTGTGGGTCGGTTTGATATTATGCATCATATTTATCATCCCGCACTGGAAAGTTCGGGCACAGCGTCTGTTACCGCCGTAACCGAATTCAATACATCGTGGAGAGCACGGCGCGGAGGCGTTTGATCTCCTCCAGCGCGCGGCCGGTGCCAAGGGCCACGCATTGCAGCGGGTTTTCCGCCACCATGACCGGCAGGCCGGTGGAGACGCGCAGCACCTCGTCCAGCCGGTTCAGCATCGCGCCGCCGCCGGTGAGCATGATGCCCTTGTCCACGATATCCGCCGCCAGCTCGGGCGGGGTGTTCTCCAGCGCGACCTTCACGGCCTCCACGATCTGGCCGACCGGCTCGGCCAGGCTCTCGGCGATCTGGCGCTGCGTGACGGTGACCTCGCGCGGGACGCCGTTGATGAGGTCCCGGCCTTTCACGAAGCGGGCCGGGCCGTCGTCCGCGCTGTCCATCCAGGCGGCGCCGATGTCCATTTTGATGCGCTCGGCGGAACTCTCGCCGATGAGGAGGTTGAAGGTGCGGCGGATGTAGGAGATGATCGCCTCGTCCATCTTGTCCCCGCCGACGCGCACGGAGCGGGCGTAGACGATGCCGCCCAGGGAGATGACGGCGACCTCCGTGGTGCCGCCGCCGATATCCACGACCATCGAGCCTGAGGGTTCCGTCACCGGCAGGCCGGCGCCGATGGCGGCGGCCATCGGCTCCTCGATGAGCAGGACCTTGCGCGCGCCGGCGGACTCGGCGGATTCCTGGATGGCGCGGCGCTCCACCGCGGTGGAGCCCGAGGGCACGCAGATGATGATCAGCGGGGAGGCGTAGCCGCGCCGGTTGTGCACCTTGCGGATGAAGTGCTTGATCATCTCCTCCGCGACCTCGAAATCCGCGATCACGCCGTCCCGCAGGGGGCGGATGGCTGAGATGTTGCCAGGGGTGCGGCCCAGCATCTGCTTGGCCTCCTCGCCCACCGCCAGCACGTGCTTGCGGCCTTTCACATCGGTGATCGCCACCACGGAGGGCTCCGCCAGCACGATGCCGCGACCCTTCACGTAGACCAGCGTGTTGGCGGTACCAAGGTCGATGGCCATATCGGCAGACATGAGCCCGAGCAGTCTGGAAAACATTAAAAAGCCTCTCCTGGGACGCATTTGCGCCGTCTGCGGGAGGGATTACCGCGCGGGTTGCGAGGCGGCAAGGGCTGGAAACGCGACAAGGCTACGCCATATCTGATCTGATCACCTGTGGAGGTCTCGTAAATGCTGAAGACGAAGGTCCGATCGACATTTGTGCTCTTGCTGGCGGCACTCAGCCTGGCGGGCTGCGGCTACTCGCAGGGGCACCGCGCGCTCACGGGCGGGGCCATCGGCGCGGGTGGCGGTGCGATCATCGGCGCGGTGACGGGCATCGGCGCGGGCACCGGCGCGCTGATCGGCGGCGGGGCCGGAGCGGTCACCGGTGCGGCCACCACGCATAACCAGGTGAATTTGGGGAATTAACCTACGTTTTTGCCAGCGCCGCCGCGACCTGCCGGACGAACGAAGCCGGGTCTTCCGGCAGCTCGCCTTCCTGCAATTTTGCCAGATCGAACAGCATCGCCGCGTCCTCTCCGGGCGTGGCGCGGGCTGCCAGCGCGATAATGAGCGGGTGGGCGGGGTTGATCTCGAGCCGGGGCGGCGGGCCGAACACGGGCCGGCCGGCGCGGCGCAGCAGGCGCTGCATCGCGAGATCCGGCCCCATCTCAGCCGCCACCAGCACCGCCGGGCTCTCTTTTAATCGGGTGGACGCAACGACGCCCGAGACCTTCTCGCCCAGCGCGCTCGCCAGCGCCTCGCACAGCGCGGTGATTTCCGCCGTGGCCTCGGCGGTTGCAAAGAGCGCGCCGGCTTGGCTGGCGGATTTCAGCTTTTTGTCCTTGTAGGTTCCGAGGCGCTCGGGCCAGAAGGCGTCGATCGGGTCCGCCAGGAGCAGGACTTCGAAGCCTTTTTCGGCGAAGCCCTCCAACTGGGCGGACTGGCCCGGATTCAGGCCTTCCGCCCCGGCCAGGAAGTAGATCTCGGTCTGTTCGGCGGGCATCCGGGCGATATATTCATCCAGCGTCGTAGCCTTCTCGCGGGTCGAGGCGAAGCGCAGGAGTGCGGCGATATCCGCCGCGTGACCGCTATCCTCATACAGACCCTCCTTCAGCACCGCGCCGAAATTCTCCTGGAATTTGGCGAAATCCTCGATGTCCTTCGCCTTGTTTTTCAGCTCCGAGAGGACGCGGTTGAGCAACGCCTTGCGGATTTTATCCAAAACCGGCGTGGTTTGCAGAATCTCGCGCGAGACGTTGAGCGGCAGGTCCTCGGTATCCACCACACCCACCACGAAGGAGAGCCAGTTGGGCAGTAACTTCGCTTCATCGGTGATGAACATGCGTTTGACATGCAGGCGCAGCTTCGAATCCCGTGTTTCCTCCACCGGCATGAAGGGTTTGTTCGACGGGATGAAGAGCAGCGCCTGGAATTCCAGCGTGCCTTCCGCACGCCAGTGGATCGTCGCCCATGGCTCGTCGAACATATGGCCGAGGTGGCGGTAGAACGAGGCGTAATCCTGCGTTGTGATCTCGGAGCGGTTGCGCCGCCAGAGCGCAGCACCCTCTGTCACCGCGCTGAACTTGCCGTCCTCCTCAAGCTCGATCGGCAGCGCGATATGGTCAGCCCATTTGCGGATGATGGTTTTGATGCGCAGCGGCTCCAGAAACTCCTCGGCGTCGGGTTTCATGTGCAGGATGATCGTGGTGCCCGCCGCCTCGCGCGTCGCGGATTTCAACGTATAGACGCCCTTGCCGTCGGAGGCCCATTCCCAGGCGTCATCCGCGCCGGGCTTGCGCGAGATCACCTCCACCTGATCCGCCACCATGAAGGCGGAATAGAAGCCGACGCCGAACTGGCCGATCAGGCTTGGCCGGTCCTCGGGCTTCTGCGCCGCCAGCCCGGCGGTGAAGGCGGCGGTGCCGGAGCGCGCGATGGTGCCGAGATGGTCCGCCAGCTCCTCTTTGCTCATGCCCGTGCCGCAATCGGCGATGGTGATGGTCTGGGTGAGTTTGTCCAGTGAGATCCGCACCGCCGGGTTCCCGGGCAGCGCCATGGTGGCATCCGAGAGGGCCAGAAAACGGCGTTTGTCCGTGGCATCCGCGGCGTTGGCCACCAGCTCGCGCAGAAAAATTTCACGGTCCGAGTAGAGCGAGTGGACCACGAGGTCGAGCAGGCGCCCGACCTCGGTGCCGAAATTCCTGGTCTCCTGCGTAACGTCTTCAGTCATCGAGTCCTCATTTCGTATGGGTTAGTTCAAGGCGCGCAGGGCGGCGGCGTGCAGCACCGGGTTCGCCGCCGCCAGCACCGAGCCATCGGCGCCGAGGCGCAGCGCGTTGCCGGACCAATCCGTCACCACGCCGCCCGCAGCTCGCACGACCGGGGCCAGCGCCGCCCAGTCCCATGGCTTCAGATTACATTCCGCGACGATATCCACCTGGCCCAGGGCGAGCAGCCCGTAGGCGTAGGCATCGCCGCCCCAGTACACGCGCCGACACTGCGATTTCAGCCGGGCGAAGCGCGCCGCCTGCGTTGCGTCGAACATCTCAGGCGCGGTGGAGGAGAGTTCGGCCTCGGCCAGTTGCACGCCGAGCCGCGTGCCGATGCGCCCGCCAAAAGGCCCGGTGAAACGCGCCGGGAAATCCCGCCCGCCGACCCAGCGCTCGCCCGTGACCGGCTGGTCGATGAAACCCAGCACCGGCACGCCATCCTCCAGCAGGCCCAGCAGGGTGCAGAAGCTCGGCCGCCCGGTGATGAAGGCGCGCGTGCCGTCGATCGGGTCGACCACCCAGACATGCCGGGCGGAGGCCTGGTGGGAGGGGGATTCCTCGCCGATGAAGCCGAACTGCGGGAATGCCTGTGCGAGCATCTGGCGGATCACCGCCTCCGCGCCCTTGTCCGCCACGGTGACCGGGCTGGCATCGGGCTTTTGCTCGGCCAGGACGCCTGCGCGGAAATAGGGGCGGATGAGCGCGCCGCTGGCGTTAAGCGCCGCCTGTGCCGCCGCGATCAATTCCATCGTCAGGGGAGCTTCACCGGCGCGCCCGAATTCTGGTTCAGATAGGCGATCACGTCCGCCCGCGTCTGGGCGTCCTTGATGCCGGGATAGGACATTGCGGTGCCCGGCGCGTAGGCCTGCGGGTCGGTCAGCCATTGGCTCAAAAGGTCCGGTGTCCAGACTTTGCCCGCCTTGGCCTGCACCGCCGAGGAATAGGTGAAGCCCGGCTGGGAGAATGATTTGGCGCCGACGATGCCGTAGAGATCGGGCCCGACCTGCGCGCCCGCACCCTTGGCCAGCGTGTGGCAGGCCGCGCATTGCTGCTGCACGAAGGCGTCACCGTTGCTGACATTGGCGCTGGCGAACATCGCCTTCATGCCCGGCGCGGGTGGCGGGGCGGCGGGTGTGGCGCTGGCGACCGCCGGGGCGGCGGATGGCGCGCTCGCCGCCTTGACCTGCGCGGCGGTGGGCAGCGGCAGCGGCTTGGCCGAGAGCGTGCGCAGATAGGCCACCACATCGGCGCGGGCCTGGGTGTTCTTAATGCCAGGATAGGACATCGCCGTGCCGGGGGCGAATTTCTGCGGGTCCGCCAGCCAGGCGTTGATATTATCGTAATTCCAGTCGCCCTTGGCCTTGGCCGTGACCGCGCTGCTGTAGGTGAAGCCGGGGGTGCCGAACATCGGGCCGCCCAGCACCCCGTAGAGGTTGGGGCCGACACCCGCCCCGCCGCCCGCGACGTAGGTGTGGCAGGCGGCGCATTGCTGAGCCATGAAGGCGCTGCCCTTGGATATATCGGCGCTGGCCAGCAACGGGATGATGGAGGGCAGGCCGATGCTGGCCACTTTGGGCACGGTGGCTACGGCGAGGCCGATGAGCTTGATGGCGGGGCTGGACGGCGCAGAATCCGGCACGATGCTGTTGGCGATGCGGTTGGCACCCCAGAAGACCAGCCCGGCGGCCAGCAGCCCGGCGGCGATCTTGTTGCCCAGCAGACTGTCCTTGCCCGTTTTACTCATGCTTTCCTCATCCGCCTGATTGCGCTTCTCCCTATAGCGATTTAGGCCTGTGCGACAAGCAGCAGAGAGCGCCCCGTGACGTGAACCCGATCATCCTCATTCCCGCCCGCCTGGGCTCCACGCGCCTGCCGGGCAAGGTGCTGGCGGACATCGCCGGGCTGCCGATGATCGTGCGCGTGCTGCACCGCGCGCGCGAATCAGCGCTTGGCCCGGTGGCCGTGGCCTGCGGCGAACCCGAAATCGCCCGCGCGGTGCAGGCCGCCGGTGGCCGGGCGATCCTCACCGACCCGGACCTGCCCTCGGGTTCGGACCGGATTTTCGCGGCGCTGAACGAGATCGACCCGGACCAGGCGCATGATGTGATCATCAATTTGCAGGGCGACCTGCCCGGCATCGACCCGGGTGACCTGAAATGCGTGCTGCGGCCGTTGCACGACCCGCGCCATGATATCGCCACACTGGTAGCGCCCATCACCCACGCGGAGGAGGCCGTTGCCGCCTCGGTTGTCAAATGCGTGTGCGCCTTCGCGCCGGGGGAGGATGTTGCGCCCGCGCTGTATTTCTCACGCAATGCCGTGCCCTCAGGCGAGGGTCCGCTCTGGCACCATATCGGCATCTATGCCTACCGCCGCGCGGCGTTGGCGCGCTTTGTCGCAGCACCGCCATCATTGCTGGAGCAGCGCGAGAGACTCGAACAGCTGCGGGCGCTGGAAATGGGGCTTGGCATCGGCGTGACGCGCATCGCGAAGGCGCCCTTTGGTGTGGACACGCCGGCGGATCTGGCGCAGGCCCGCATTGATCTGGGAGCAAAACCATGACCCGCATCGCCTTCCAGGGCCAGCCCGGCGCGTACTCGGACCTCGCCTGCCGGATTGCCTATCCGGAGATGACCACCCTGCCCTGCGAGAGTTTCGAGGCGGCGATCGCCGCGGTGCGCGAAGGTGAGGCGGCGCTTGCGATGCTGCCGCCCGAGAATTCCATCGCCGGGCGGGTGGCGGACATGCACGCGCTGCTGCCCGGCAGCGGGTTGTTCATCATCGCCGAGAAGTTTCTGCGCGTGGAGCACTGCCTGCTCGCACCGATGGGCGCCACTTTGGGGGGTATCCGGCGCGTCCATTCGCACCCGGTGGCGCTGGGCCAGGTGCGCGGGCTGATCCGCGAGCTGGGTGCTCGCGCCGTTGCGGAATATGACACCGCCGGGGCGGCTGAAATTGTGGCGCGGCTGGCAAACCCCGAGGATGCCGCCATCGCCTCGTCGCTGGCCGCGGAATTGCACGGGCTGAGCATCCTGCGCCGCAATGTGGAGGATGCCGCGCACAACACCACGCGCTTCTATGTGATGGCCGCGGCACCGCAGGCACCACCGCCTGGCACGCCGGATGTGATGACCAGTTTCATATTCCGGGTACGTAACGTGCCAGCCGCGCTGTTCAAGGCGCTCGGCGGCTTTGCCACCAATGGCGTGAACATGACCAAGCTCGAGAGCTATATGGTGGGTGGCACCTTCACCGCCACGCAGTTTCTGGCGGAGGTGGATGGCCACCCGGATGAGCCTGCGCTGCGCCTGGCGCTCGAGGAGCTGGCGTTCTTCTCGACCGAAATCAAGATCCTCGGCACGTACAGGGCCGACCCGTTCCGCGTGGCGCAGCGCTTGCCGGGGCACCTGTGATGCGGCAAGCTCAGCCCATGCTGCCGACATTTTTTATCAGCCATGGCTCGCCGATGATGGCGCTGATGGACACGCAGGCGCGGCGGTTCCTGGAATCGCTCGCCACACACACACCTCGGCCAAGGGCGATTGTGATCGCCTCCGCGCATTGGGAGACACCGGGCCCGATGGTGAGCGCGCCGGCGCGCAACGATACGATCCATGATTTCTACGGCTTTCCGCCGGCTTTATACGCGCTGCGCTACCCGGCGCCCGGCGATGCCGCGCTGGCGGGCGAGATCGCGAGGATGCTGGCGGATGCTGGCCTGGCCTGCGGGATAGACCAGACCCGGGGGCTGGACCACGGCGCCTGGGTGCCGCTGCTGCTGGCCTACCCGAAGGCGGATATTCCGGTGCTGCAACTCTCCCTGCAACGGCGTGGCGGGCCCGCGCATCATCTGGCGCTGGGTGCGGCGCTGCGGGGCCTGCGGGACTCCGGCGTGCTGGTGATCGGCAGCGGCAGCTTCACGCATGATATCGCCCGCGCCAAAAGCGGCATGGCGGCTGTCGATGCGCCCGAGCCCGCGGATATCACCGAATTTTCCGACTGGATGGACCATGCCATCCGCACCGCTGATGTAACCGCGTTGCTGGAGTACCGCAGGCTGGCGCCCTATGCCGCCACGCACCACCCGACCGAGGAGCATCTGCTGCCCTTGTTTGTCGCCATGGGTGCGGCGGCGAAAAAACCCACCGCCGTGCGGCTGCACAGCTCCACCGAGTTCAGCTTCTTCCGCATGGATTGCTATGCTTTTTCATAAAGCTGCCTCCCCGGCCATGGAGACATCGCGCGCCTCCGGGCCGAAGATCATCAGCGCGATCAGCACCACCGCGACCACGCCCGCGACCAGCATGAGGGCGAAGCCGTAGTCCCCGCCGTGATGCTGGGCGATGCTGGCCTGGAGCGGCGCGTTGAACGCGGCCAGGAAGTTGCCGAGCTGGTAGACGAAACCGGGGAATGTGCCGCGGATTTGCGGTGGCGAAAGCTCGTTCAGATGCACCGGCACCACGCCCCACGCGCCCTGCACGGCGAATTGCATGAAGAACGCCGCCAGCGCGATCTCGACCGGGGTGGTGCCGTGCGACCAGAAATAGAGCACCGCGAGCGAGAGCAGGCAGGCCGCGATGATCGCGGCACGGCGGCCGATTTTCTGGCTGAGCAGGCCAAAGCCGATGCCGCCCAGCACCGCGCCGACATTGTAGATCAGGCTGATATTGGTGATCTCGGCACCGCTGAAATGCAACTGCCTGCCCAGGAATAATTTTGGATAGATATCCTGCGTGCCGTGCGAGAAGAAGTTGAACGCCGCCATCATCAGCACGCCGTAGACCACCAGGCGGATGTTCTGGCGCAGAATTAGCAGCGTGGAACGCCGGGGTGCGGCTTTGATCTGCCGGAAGACCGGACTCTCCTCGATCTGCGAATTGATGAAGAAGATCAGCAGCGCCGGGGCGGCGCCGATGAAAAACATGCCGCGCCAGCCGAGCGCGTGGTAGCCGAAGCCGAATAATAAAGTCGCCAGGAAATAGCCCGAGGGATAGCCCGCCTGCAGCACGCCAGAGACCCAGCCGCGCCAGTGCGCCGGGATACTCTCCATGGCGAGCGACGTGCCCACACCCCACTCCCCGCCCATCGCCACGCCGAAGGCGGCGCGAATGATGAGGAACGAGACGAAGGAGAATGAAAAGCCGCTCGCGGCCTCGAAAAATGCGTACAGGAAGACGACCAGCATGAGCACCGGCTTGCGGCCATATTTATCGGCCAGACGCCCGAAGATGAACGCGCCCACGGCGCGCGTGGCCAGCGTGAGGGTGATGGCGAAGGTGATGGCGGTGATGGAGACGCCGAAGGTTTTCGCGACGTCATCGAACGTGAAGATGAGGATGAAAAAGTCGAAGGAATCCAAAGTCCAGCTCAAATACGCGGCGATGACGGCGTTGCGCGCGCGCTGGTTATTCCCGGTTTTGCTGCCCACCAGACCCGCCCCCCGAATGCTGCGCGGCAGTCTGCCAGGAGAGATCTACCGGCACAACCGGATGGTCGGAGTGAGAGGATTCGAACCTCCGGCCCCTGCGTTCCGAACACAGTACTCTAACCAGGCTGAGCTACACTCCGTGGGGCCACCCTATAGCGGAAGCCGCGCCCGGGCCGCAAGATGCCAGACCTAGGCGCGGTGCAACCGGCGGAACTATTCGCCAAAGCGGCAATTTATATGTTACACGCAGGAAATGTGTGTGAAATGTGACTTCAACCGCCGGGGTTTTGGCCGGCTTGGGCTCGGGCTGGCGGCGGCGTCCCTGCTGCGGGCGCGGGCGCGGGCGGATACAAGCCTGCCGCTGGTGATGATCGACCCTGGCCATGGCGGGGAAGACCCGGGCGCTATCGCGCCGGATGGGCTGTTCGAGAAGCATATCACCCTAGCCACCGGCCTCACGCTGCGCGAGACGCTGCTGGCGACGGGGCGCTACCGCGTCGGCATGACGCGCTCCACCGATATCTATGTTACGTTGCAGGGCCGCGTGGCGGATGCCGTCGCCACCGGGGCCAACCTGTACCTCGCGCTGCATTGCGACCATCTGCCGTTTGCCGGCCTGCGCGGCGCCTCGGTGTTCACTTTGTCCAACACCGCGTCTGACGCGCTGGCCGCCGGGATCGCGACCGACGAGAACGGCGTGGATAACGGCCCGGCGCAGGATTTCAACGGCGTGTCCCCGCAGGTTGCAGGCATTCTGGCGAGCCTGGAGACCAGGGCGACCCGGCTTGGCTCCAACACGCTGGCGCAGGATATCCAGTCCTCCTTCACCGGAATTGTTCCGCTGCTGCCGGACCCGCACCGCAGCGCCAATTTCGCGGTGCTGCGCGACCCCTCGACCCCCAGCGCGCTGCTCGAGATGGGGTGCCTGAGCAACCCGCTGGATGAGGCGCTGCTGAAGAACCCGGCGCACCGGGAGATGATCGCGCAGCGGCTCACCGACGCGATCGACCTGTATTTCGCGAACCACACGGATTACCGGCTGGCGGGCTGAGCGGGTTTCATCCGGCTTTGGGCAGGCGGATGACAAACCGCGCGCCGATGATGGCGCCTGTCTCGTCGCGCCGGTTCTCCGCCGAGATGCGCCCCTGATGGGCCTCGATGATCTGCCGCGAGATCGAGAGGCCGAGGCCGGAATGGCTGCCGAACTGCTCGCTCTGTGGACGCTCGGAGTAGAACCGGCCGAAAATATCGTCGAGCTTGCCGTCGGGGATGCCGGGGCCCTCATCCTCCACCGCCAGTTCCACCAGGCCGCCTGTCTCGCGGCCACGAAGATGGATATTCGCACCCGGCGGGCTGAAGGAGACGGCGTTGCCGATGAGATTGCGCAGCACCTGCACCAGCCGGTGCTCTGAACCACGCACGAACAGGCCGCCGGCCGGTGCGTCCAGCAGCATCAGCGGGCCGCCGTCGCGGCGTGTGGTCTCGTGGATTTCCACCAGCGTCGCCAGGATCCGCGCCAGATCCACCACCTCCGGCGCTGACCGCGAGAGCTCTGAATCCAGCCGGGAGCTGTCCGAGATATCGGTGATCAGCCGGTCGAGCCGCGCGACATCCTGGGTGATGATGGCGAGCAGCCGGGTGGCCCGCGTTGGGTCCTCCACGCGCGCCAGGGTTTCGATCGCCGAGCGGATGGAAGACAATGGGTTTTTGATCTCATGGGAGACATCGGCGGCAAACTGCTCGATCGCGTCCATCCGCGCCCATAGAGCTTTCGTGGAATCATCGAGGGCGCGCGCCAGCGTGCCGATCTCGTCGTTGCGACCGCTAATCGAATCGGGGATCGCCTGGCTGCGCGCCCTGCCCTCGCGCATCAGGGCCGCGGCATTGGCGAGGCGCTGGATCGGCCGGGCGAGCGTGCGCGCGAGATAGAGCGAGACGATCACCGTGAGCGCTAGCGCCAGCGCGAACAGCCCGAGAATGGAGATCCGCACCGCGAACACCGCCGCGTCCACCTCGCTCGCCTCGCGCGTCAGCAGCACGGTGCCGACATTCTGCTGCGCATCCAGGATCGGCTCGGCCACCGTGATCAGCAGTTGGCCCTGCGCGTCCCGGCGCACGAAAGGGGGTGTCTCCTGGTTCGGCGTGCTGCTGGTGAGTTGCAGCGCCTCGCGCGGGTCGGGCTGCCAGCCCAGCGTATCCGGGTTTTCACCCGCACCGGAGCCGACCATGCCGGACTCGTCTTCATCGCTCGCCACCACCGAGCCCGACAGATGGTCGTACACGAAGCTGACGAACCGGTTAAAAAAACCGGGCGGCGGCGGGGCGGCCAGCGGCTCGGTGATGATCGCGCCGCCAGGCCCAGGATGCACGCGCGAGTTGGCGAGCACCTCGCCATCCGGCCCATAGATCATCGCCTGCGCGTTGGGCGTGGGCTCGGTGAGCTGATAGAGCAATGGTTGTGCGAGGTTGGGGTCGATGGTCGGCTGCCCGCCGGCGTTGTTCTGCACGGCGGTCTGGGAGATCGCCCCGGCATAGATGCGCGCCTGCTCGCGCAGGGCGGAGACCTCAGCGGTGAGCAGCCCCTGCTGGTATTGGTCCAGGTAGAACAGCGCCGCGAAGATCAGCGCCACCGGCAGCAGATTGACGAGCAGGATATCGCGCAGCAGGCGTGACAGGCGGGGTTTTTTGGGCATCTGGCGGGCTTAAGCTTCCTTGTAGCGATAGCCTATCCCGTACAGCGTCTCGATCTGGTCAAACGTGTCGTCCTCGGCGCGGAATTTCCGCCGCAGGCGCTTGACGTGGCTGTCGATCGTGCGGTCGTCTACATAGACATTTTCGCCGTAGGCGGCGTCGATCAGCTGGTCGCGCGATTTCACCATGCCGGGGCGCTGCGCCAGCGACTTCACGAGCAGGAACTCGGTGACCGTGAGCTGGATATCCAGCCCCTTCCAGAGGCATTGATGCTTGGTCTCATCCAGCGTGAGGTGCCCGCGGGTGAGCACGCTGGCGGGGGCCGCGCCGGAGGCCTCGGCGCGCGAGGCCTCATTGCGCCGCAGCAGCGCGCGAATGCGCTCCAGCAGCAGCCGCTGGCTGAACGGCTTGGTGATATAGTCATCGGCGCCCAGGCGCAGGCCCATCAGCTCGTCCAGCTCGTCATCCTTGCTGGTGAGGAAGATGACCGGCATGGCGGAGCGGGCGCGCAGCTTCTGCAACAGCTCCATCCCATCCATGCGCGGCATCTTGATATCCAGCACCGCGAGGTCCACCGGCTTGGCGAGCAGCGCCTGGAGCGCCGATTCGCCGTCCGTGTAGGTTCGCACGGCAAACCCCTCCTGCTCCAGGGTCATCTGCACCGAGGTGAGGATGTTGCGGTCGTCATCGACCAGGGCGATGGTATGTTTCATTTGTGGGCTCATATCTACCTGAAAATCATGAATTACAGCCTGGAGTGACCGGATTATGGCGGCAAATCAAGCCCAGAATTTTTACGCCCCGGCGGCGGGCCTACTGCTGGGGGCTCGCGTGGCCACGCTTGCAACCTCGGCGGGCGATGTACCGCACGCCGCGCTGGTTACGCCAGCCGTGGGACCGGAAGGCTGGCCAGTGCTGCTGCTCTCCGAGCTCTCGGCCCACACCAGGCAGCTGCGCCAGAACCCGGCCTGCGCCCTGCTGGTGGTGGGTGTGGCCCGGGACGAGAACCCGCAGACCGCGCCCCGGCTCACGCTCAGCGGCGCGGCCCGGCCCACGGACGACGCGCGGGCCGCCGCCCGGTTTTTGCAGATTCACCCCTATGCGGAACAATATGCCGGGTTCGCTGATTTCAACCTCTGGGAGCTGCGCGTGCGGGCCGCGCACTATGTCGGCGGTTTTGCCGCCGCCGCCGCGCTCGATATTACCGCATTGCAACATGAAATTAAATTGGCCTGGAGCACTGGGGATGGTTGATGCATTCATGCGGCCTGCTTATGAATTATAAGTGAAATACTGGAAGTGAAGAGGAACGATCCGCCTGTGAACCATATGATCGATATCGCCGCGCTGCGGGACTCCGTGCCCCTGGCCGGAACCGGGGTGCGGATTGCCAACGCCCTGCACGCCAACCTGACCGCCCCGGCGCTGGTGGCGCACGCCCTGCGCAAGAACGAGGGCAGGCTGTCCGCCGACGGCGCGCTCATCGTGCGCACGGGCGTCCATACCGGGCGCTCGGTGGGCGATAAGTTCGTCGTCGACGAGCCAGGAAGCACCGAGCAGGTTTGGTGGGGCAAAATAAACCAGAAGCTCCCGGAGGCGAAGTTCGCAGGGCTGAAAGCCCGTGTGCAGGCGTATTTGCAGGGGCGAGAGCTGTTCACGCAGGACCTGTATGCGGGCGCGGACCCGGCCCAGCGGATTAAGGTCCGCCTAGTGACGACCGGCGCCTGGCAGGCGTTGTTCGCGCGTAACATGTTCATCCGCCCGCCGGTGGCCGAACTCGCCGGTTTCGTGCCCGATTATGTGATTCTGCACGCGCCGGAGTTCGAGACGGACCCGGCGATCGACGGGGTGAACTCCACCTCCGCCATCGCGCTCTCCTTCGCCGAGAAGATGATCGTCATCGCGGGTACGCAGTATGCCGGCGAGATCAAAAAATCCATCTTCACGGTGATGAACTGGCTGCTGCCGCCAGCCGGCGTGCTGCCCATGCATTGCAGCGCCAATATCGGGCCTGGGGAGGACGCGGCGATATTCTTCGGCCTTTCTGGCACCGGCAAGACCACCCTATCATCCGACCCGCAGCGCCGCCTGATCGGCGATGACGAGCACGGCTGGGGCGCCGATGGCGTGTTCAACTTTGAAGGCGGATGCTACGCCAAGGTGATCGACCTCAGTCAGGAGAGCGAGCCGGAGATCTGGGCCGCGACGCATCGTTTTGGTACCGTTTTGGAAAATGTCGTGGCCGACGGCCAGGGACGCCTGGACCTTACCGACCCAACCTACACCGAGAACACCCGCGCGTGCTACCCGGCGCATTTCATCCCCAATGTGGAGCTATCCGGCCGGGGTGGTATTCCGCGCAACGTGGTGATGCTGACCGCCGATGCCTTTGGCGTGCTGCCGCCGATCTCACGGCTCAACCCGGCGCAGGCGATGTATCATTTCCTCTCCGGCTACACCGCGCGCGTCGCGGGGACCGAGAAGGGCATGGGCGCCGAGCCGCAGGCGACATTCTCGACCTGTTTCGGCTCGCCGTTTTTGCCACGTCACCCGCAGGTGTACGGCAAGCTCTTGCAGTCGCTCATCGCGCGCCATGGGGCCTCCTGCTGGCTGGTGAACACCGGCTGGACCGGCGGCGCCTACGGCGTGGGCAGCCGCATGTCCATCGCCCACACCCGCGCGCTGCTGGGTGCTGCGCTGGCGGGCGAGCTGGACGGCGCGGAATACCGCACGGACCCGTTTTTTGGCCTGCAAATTCCGGTGCATGTGAACAATGTGCCTGATGACGTGCTGAACCCGCGTGCCGCCTGGGCGGACCCCACCGCCTACGATGATGCCGCGCGCGAGCTGGTGCGCCGATTCGTCGATAATTTCGCGAGCTTCGCGGAGCTGGTCGATGACGAGGTGAAGGCAGCAGCAATTAAACTGGCGGTATGACCGTTTGCGGTTTCGTTGACAGGATGCAATGCGGCCGATAGGCTGGCTTTGATGGTCCTTCCACCGTGAAGGTGAATAGGGAATGCGGTGCGGGCGCTCGCCCAATGCCGCAGCTGCCCCCGCAACTGTAAGCGGAAAGTTCCCGTCTCTCAGCCACTGGAGCGCGCTCCGGGAAGGTTGACGGGGGCGTTCGATCCGTGAGCCAGGAGACCTGCCATCACGCTTGATCGCTTACCTGGCGGGGCGCCTGGGTGGTTGCATGCGCGAGGTTCGCCCCGTGTTCATGCCGATGATGTGCCGCGCCCCGCACTCGCGCTGATCCGCGCCTATGGGGGAAGACCGTGACCAGGACCATACCGTATCCCACGCTGCATGTCTGCGTCACCTGCAGGGCGGGCGGAGCCGCTGCCTCGCCGCCAGGGGCACGGCTGCTCAGCCGCCTGCGCACCGCCCAGGCGTTGCGCGCGGCGCGGGTGGAGTTGGAGGCGGTAACCTGCCTCGCCGCGTGCGCGCAGGGCTGCACGGCGGCTATTTTCATGCCGGGCAAGAATTTCTTCTATCTGCTCGGGCGTCTGCGCCCGGAGCAGGCGGATGATCTGCTGGACTATGCCGGGCACTATGCCGCATCCGCCACTGGCGCGGTCATGCCGTCGCGCCGTGCCGCCAGCTTGGCCGACGCCGTTATTGGCCGATTCCCCGCCTTTGCCCAGCAGGAGACCCCATGACCCTGAATATCGCGAAAATCCCCGCCACCATCATCACCGGCTTTTTGGGGGCCGGGAAAACCACGCTGGTCCAGCATATTCTGGAGCATGCGCAAGGCCGGCGGCTCGCGGTGATCGTGAATGAATTCGGCGCGCGCGGCGTGGACGGGGAGATTATAAAGAATTGCGGGCTGGAGAACTGCCCGGACACGGATATCGTGGAGCTGGCCAACGGCTGCCTGTGCTGCACCGTGGCGGATGATTTCATCCCCACGATCGAGGCGCTGCTGGACCGACCCCACCCGCCTGAGCACCTGTTGATTGAGACCTCCGGCCTGGCGCTGCCCAAGCCGCTGCTGAAGGCCTTTGGCTGGCCCTCCATCCGCGCGCGGCTCACCGTGGATGGCGTGATCGCCGTGGTGGATGGCCCGGCGGTGGCGGCTGGGCGCTTTGCCGATGACCCGGAGGAGGTGGCGCGCCAGCGCGCGGCGGACCCGGCGCTGGACCATGATAACCCGCTGGCGGAGGTGTATGAGGACCAGCTCCACGCCGCCGACCTCGTGATTTTGAACAAGGCGGACCTGCTGGACGCGGCGACGCTGGAGCGGACACGCCAGGGCATAGTGGCCGCGCTGCCGCGCGCCGTGCGGCTCGTCCCGGCGCGGCAGGGGCGGATTGACCCGGGCGTTCTGCTCGGGCTCGGCGCGGCGGCGGAGGATGATCTGGCCGCGAGACCCTCCCACCACGACGCCGAGGACGGCGCGCACGAGCATGATGATTTTACGAGCTTTGTGGTCCAGGTGCCCGAGCTTGCGACGGCGGAGGCGCTGCTCGCCCCGTTGCAGGCGGCCACGGCGGCGCATGATATTTTGCGTATAAAAGGCTTCCTCGCGGTACGCGGGCGGCCGATGCAGCTTGAGATACATGGCGTCGGCCCGCGCCTGCGCCAAAACTTCACCCGCGCCTGGCGGGCCGATGAGGCGCGCATGGGGCACCTGGTCGTCATCGGGCGCGCGGGGATGGACCGCGATGCCATCACCGCGCTGATCACCGGCTAAACACAAGTGCATATCATATTTCGAGAGCAGCGGCATCTGGATGAGGAGGCCGCAGCCATCGACCTCGGCCAGAGCCCGGCGGATGTGGTCGTGCTGTCGTTCTCCGATGCCGACCTCGGCGCCATGGCGACGGCGTGGCAGGGCATGGGCGCAGGGCGGCCCGGCCTGCGGCTCGCCAACCTCGCGCAGCTGCGCCACCCGCTCTCAGTAGACCTGTATGTTGAAAAAGTGCTGAGCGGGGCAAAAACCATCGTGATCCGGCTGCTGGGCGGGCTGGACTATTGGCGCTACGGGGTTGAGGAAGTCGCGGCGCTCAGCCGCGCACGGGGAATCAATCTCGCGATTCTGGCGGGCGATGCGACGGTTGACGCGAGGCTAACGGCGCTCTCCACCGTGCCGCCCGGTGCATTGGCGGCGCTGGATGGTTATCTGCGCGCGGGCGGGCCGGCGAATTGCCGCCATGCGCTGCAACTTGTCGCCGCCCTCGCCGGGCTTGGCGCGACACCTGCCGATGCGCCCGCGCCAATGCCGGAGTTTGGCGAACATATGCTGCCGGAATCCACCCTGGCGGATGACGCGCCGCTGGCGGTGCTGGTGTTCTACCGCTCGCACGCCCTCTCGGGCGATATCGCGCCAATAACCGCCATGGCGCAGGCGCTGACCCAGCGCGGGCTGCGCTGCCGGGCGGTGTTCGTGGATAGTCTGAAGGCGCCGGGCAGCGCCGACTTCATCCGCGCCACATTGCGGCGCTGGCGGCCTGCCGTGGTGCTCAATGCCACCGGCTTCTCGGCGCGCGGCGCGGATTCAGCCTCACCGCTGGATGCGGGCGATTGCCCGGTTTTGCAGCTTGTTCTCGCGGCCTCCACCCGGGCGGGCTGGGCGCAATCCGCGCGTGGGCTCTCGCCCGCGGATATGGCGATGCAGATGGTGCTGCCGGAATGCGACGGCAGGCTGATGGCCGGGGCGATCTCGTTCAAAACGCCGGATGCGCCGGTGCCGGGCCTGGAATTTACCCGCACCATCCACCAGCCGGACGGGCCGATGGTGGCGATGGCGGCGGAGCGCGCGGCGGGCTGGGCGCGCCTGGCCACCACACCGCCTGGGCAGCGCCGCCTCGCGGTCGTGCTCTCGGACTATCCGGGTGCTGGGGGTGCTGGGGGTGATGCCGGGCAGATCGGCTACGCCGTCGGGCTGGATAGTTTCGCCAGCCTGGAGCGGATCATCGCGCTGCTGGCCGGGCGGGGGTATGATATCCCTGCGAACGCCAGCGCGCGGCCCTTGCAGCAGGGGATAGCCCGCGCCTGCATCACGTTGGTGGCCTATGAGGCGATGTTCGGCCGCCTGCCGGTGCGGGTGCAGGCGGAGGTGCGCGCCGCCTGGGGCAGCCCGGCGGCGGACCCGAGCGTGCGGAACGGCGCGTTCCACCTCGTGTATCAGCGGCTGGGAAAATTGCTCGTGGCCGTGCAGCCGGAGCGCGGGTGGGCGACCGCGCGCCGGGCCGAGTATCATGACCCGGACCTGCCGCCCTGCCATGGGTATATCGCGTTTTACCTGTGGCTGCGCCAGGTGGAGTGCCGCCACGCGCTGGTGCATCTGGGCGCGCACGGCACGCTGGAATGGCTGCCCGGCAAGGCGCTGGCGCCGGGGCCGGAATGCACCCCCGGACTGCTCACCGGCGGCGTGCCCGTGGTCTATCCGTTCATCGTCAACAACCCGGGCGAGGCGATGGCCGCGCGCCGCCGCCTGGGTGCGGTGGTGCTGGGGCACCTGACCCCGCCGCTGAAGTCCGCCGGTGCGCATGGCCCCGCCGCAGCGCTGGAGCGGCTTTTGGAAGACTACGCCGCCGCCGACGGGCTGGACCGCCGCCGCACGGGCCTACTACGCCAGGAGATTTTGCAACTGGCCGAGGCCAATGGGCTGCTGGCCGAATGCGGCATCGCCTCCGCCACGCCGCAGGACGACGCGCTGGCCCGGCTGGATGCCTATTTATGCGACGTGAAGGAGCTGCAAATCCGCGACGGGCTGCACGTGTTCGGGACGCCGCCAAGCGGGCCCGCGCGGGAGGCGCTGCTCAGCGCCATCCGTGCTACCAGCCCCGGCCACGATGTCGCCCGTGCGCTGGATGATTGCGCGGCGGCGGAGGCGGATGCGCTGCTGCGCGCGCTGGATGGTAAATTTATCGCACCCGGGCCAGCCGGTGCGCCCAGCCGGGGCCGCGCCGATGTGCTACCCACCGGGCGCAACCTGTTCAGCCTGGACCCGCGCGCCACGCCGACCCGCGCCGCAATGCTGCTGGCCCACAAGACCGCCGAGGTGATTTTAACGCGGCATTTGCAGGAGCACGGGGACTGGCCGCGCAGCATAATGCTCGATTTATGGGCGAGCTCGGCGCTGCGCACCGGCGGCGAGGATCTGGCGCTGGCTTTCGTGCTCATGGGGGTCGGCCCGGTGTGGGATGACGGCTCCAACCGTGTCAGCGGAGTGGAAATTCTGCCCCTGGCCGAGCTTAGCCGCCCGCGCGTGGATGTCACCCTGCATATCTCCGGCCTGTTCCGCGATGCCTTCGAGCCGCAGATCCAGATTTTCAACATGGCGGTGGCGCAACTGGCCGCGCGGGGTGAATTGCCGGGTGACGGCGCGCGCGCGCTCACCCGGATTTATGGCGCCGCACCCGGGCATTATGGCGCGGGCGGCCAGACCCCGGGGGCCAGCCGGGCGGCGCTCGGCCAGGAGTATCTCGATACCGGTTGTTTTGCATATGGGCCAGAACTGCATGGCGTTCGGGACGCCGCCGGCTTCGCCGCGCGGGTGGCGGCGGCGGATGCGCTGGTGCACGTGCAGGACCATGCCGAGATCGACCTGTTGGACGGGCCGGATTTCGCGGCGTTCGAGGGTGGGTTCGCGGCGGCGGCAGCGCTGCTGGGCGGTAATCCGGCGCTGTATCATGCCGATACCTCGCGGCCCGATGCGCCGCGGGTGCGCGCGGTGGCCGAGGAGGTGCGCCGCGTGGTGCGTGGCCGGGCCGCCAACCCGAAATGGATCACCGGCATGATGCGCCACGGCTATCGCGGTGCGGCGGAGATCAGCCGGGCGCTGGATGGGCTGTATGGTTTTGCCGCCACGCTGGGGGAGCGTTTCGATGCGCAGTTCGATTTGATATTCGAGGCGACGCTGGGCGACCCGGAAGTCGCGCGTTTTTTGCAGCTAGCCAATCCGGCGGCTTTTGAGACCATGCGCGGGAACTTCCGGCAGGCGGCAGCGCAGGGCCTGTGGCACAGCCGCCGCAACAGCGCGGCGGAAGTGGTGGGGACATGACCAGTCCGCACATAAAGGGCGCCTGCCCCAGCCTGTATGCGCCGATGGCGGCGGGGGACGGGTTGCTCCTGCGGGTGAAACCGCGCGCGGGTGGATTGAGCGCCGCGCAGCTGCACCAGCTGGCCGATGCAGGTGCAGCCTTTGGCAACGGGCAGGTCTCCCTCACCAACCGGGGGAATTTTCAGTTACGCGGCTTTACCGCCACCAGCGCGGTGGAATTTGCCCGCGCGATGCAGGCGGCGGGCCTGGCCAGCGCCAGCCCGGCGACGGAGCAGCGGCGCAACCTGCTGGTTGGAGTCACGTCCGATGACTCCGTGATGCTTTTGGCCCGACGGCTGGAATCCTGGCTGGAGGAGGATGAGAGTCTGGCGGCGCTGCCGGCAAAATTCGGCTTCGCGGTGGGGGTAATTTCCGCCCAGGCCGATATCAGCATCCTGCCCGGGGAGAGCGCTGAAATCTGGCTGCCTGGCGGGGTTTTTTGCCGCACGACGGACCCGCTAGCGGCGGTGAAGGCGCTCACTTCGGCATTTTTGCGCCTGCGCGCGCAGGCAACACCCCAGCCCAGCCGGATGCGCGCATGTTGCGCGGCAGATGGCGCGGCGCGGGTGCTCGCCGCCGCCGGGCTGGTGGCCCAGGCCAGCGCGACCACCCGCACATTGCCAGAAATGACCGATGGCGCCGCCCTGGCGCTGCCTTTTGGCTTGCAGCCGGTGCGGATGCTGGAGCATGCGGCAACCTTGGCGGCGCGGTTCGGGCCCGGCTCACTGGCTATCAACGCCGCGCGCCAACTGGTGCTGAAAACCTTTGGCCCGGCGGCGCGCCACGAGCTTGAGGCGGCGGCGGCGGCGCTTGGCTTCATCACCCAGGCCACGGACCCGCGGCTGCGCATTACCGTGTGCGCCGGGTGGCCCGCCTGCCCGAGCGGGCTGGTGGACTCCCAGGCGCTCGCCACCGTGCTGGCGCCGCATTGGCGCGGGCCGGGTATTCTGCATGTATCCGGCTGCGCCAAGGGCTGCGCGCACCCTGGTGCCGCGACCACATTGGTCGGCACAAATGCGGCAGAGCGATATGATTTCATCGCGCACGGCACCGCCAGCGCGCCTACGCCACACAGGGGCATCAGCATCGCCCGCGTCATTCAACGCCTGACCGAAATGGCGCACACATGAGCACACCCCGACATTATATAACCGACGGCGCGGCGATCTATGCGCAATCCTTCGCGATCATCCGGCGTGAGGCTGATCTGTCGGGCTTTTCCGCGGAGCAGGCCAGGGTGGTGGTGCGGATGATCCATGCCTGCGGGCAGGTTGACCTGCCGGGGGATGTGCGGATCGACCCTGGTTTTGTCAAAACAGCCCGGGCGGCGCTGCTGGCGGGTAGGCCGGTGCTGTGTGACTCCGAGATGGTGGCCCATGGTATCACCCGCGCCCGGCTGCCCGCGCGCAATGAGGTGATCTGCACGTTGCGCGCCAGCCGGACCCCAGCACTCGCGGCGCGCCTTGGCAACACGCGCTCCGCCGCCGCGCTGGAATTATGGGGGGAGCGGCTGGCGGGCGCGGTCGTGGTGATCGGCAATGCGCCCACCGCGCTGTTTCATCTGCTGGAAATGCTGGATGCGGGCGCGCCGATGCCCGCCGCGATCATCGGGATGCCGGTGGGGTTTGTCGGCGCGGCGGAATCCAAGGCCGCACTGGCGGCGGATGGGCGCGTGCCGTGCATCACCGTGCGGGGCCGCCGCGGTGGCAGCGCCATGGCCGCCGCGGCGCTCAATGCGCTGGCCAGCGAGGCGGAATGATGCAGGGGCGGCTGTTTATCCTCGGGCTCGGGCCGGGCGACCCGGAACTGATGACGCTGAAGGCGGCGCGGATACTGCGGGAAGCAAGGCACGTGGCGTTTTTTGCCAAGGCCGGGCGCATGGGCCACGCGCGCGGTATCGTGGCGGACCTGCTGAGCCCCACAGCGGAGGAGTTGCGCTTTGAATATCCCTTCACCACCGAGGTGGCGCTGGAGCACCCGAGCTACGCGGCGCGCATGGGCGAATTTTATGCGCGGTGCGCGGCCACGCTGGCGACACGGATGGATGCGGGGCAAAACATCGCGCTGCTGTGCGAGGGCGATGCGTTTCTCTATGGCTCGGCGATGTATCTGTTCGACCGGCTGCGGGATGAATATACGGTGGAGATCATCCCCGGTGTGGCGGGCATGAGCGGCTGCTGGAGCCGCGCGCAGACGCCGATCGCCCATGGCGATGACGTGCTGAGCGTACTGCCCGGCACGCTGGACGCCGCCAGCCTGCTGGCGCGCCTGCAACGTTGCGACGCCGCCGTGATCATGAAGATCGGCCGCAACCTGCCCAAAATCCGCGCGGTGCTGGAGCAGGCGGGCTTGCTCAGCCGGGCGGTGTATGTGGAGCGCGGCAGCATGGAGGGCGAGCGGATCATGCCGCTGGCGGCGCTGGCGGACGCGTCGGCACCCTATTTCGCGATGGTGCTGGTGCCAGGGCGCCAGCACAACCGATGAGCGGCAGGTTGTTCGTCATCGGGCTGGGGCCGGGTGCTGCCGAAATGCAGACGCCGCAGGCCACCCAGGCCCTGGCGCTGGCGAGCGACCTGCTGGGCTACGGCCCGTACCTGGCGCGCGCGCCGCAACAGGCGGGGCAGATCCGCCATGCCTCGGACAACCGGGAGGAGCTGGCCCGCGCCCGCCATGGCCTGTGCCTCGCAGCTTCAGGCAAGACCGTGGCGCTGCTCTCGGGTGGGGATGCCGGGGTGTTTGGCATGGCGGCGGCGGTGTTCGAGGCGATCGAGCATGGCGAGCCCGCCTGGCGCGCGCTGGAGGTTGAGGTCGTCCCGGGTGTCTCCGCGATGTTCGCCGTCGCCGCGCGCCTGGGCGCGCCGCTGGGGCATGATTTTTGTGCGATTTCGCTCTCGGATAATCTGAAACCCTGGGCGCTGGTGCGCCAGCGCCTCACCGCCGCAGCACGGGCCGGGTTCGTGATGGCGCTGTACAACCCGCTCTCCCGCGCGCGGCCATGGCAGCTGGGCGACGCCTTTGCCCTGCTGCGCGGCCTGCTGCCGGGCGACACGCAAGTGGCCTTCGCCACCGCGGTGAGCCGCGCGGATGAGCGAATCGATATTATGGACCTGGCCGTGGCCGACCCGGCGCGCGCCGACATGCGCACCTTGGTACTGGTGGGCAGCGCTGCCACCCGGCGCATAGACCGGCCGGGGCAGCCGCCCTGGCTCTACACGCCGCGGCAGGCCGGGGAGTCCGCCGCATGAAGCTGCACCAGCCAGGCGAGCGCGCCCAGCGCATCCGCCGTGGTGGCGTGGGCCAGACCGGCGAGATCCGGCTCTGGCGGGCGGGCCACCAGCACCACCGGCAGCCCGAGGGCGCGGGCCGCCAGCAATTTGCCCTGCGTCGCAGCACCGCCGGCGTTTTTGCTCACCAGGATTTCAATCCGCGCCTCCCGCAGCAACTGGTAATCCTGCGCCTCGCTGAACGGGCCGCGCGCGCTGATAACCCGGGCACGCGGCGGCAGCGCCTCAGGCGGTGGTGGATCGACGCTGCGGATGAGGTAGTCGTGCCATGGGGCGGCGGCAAAGGGTGCCAGCTCCTGCCGACCGACCGTGAGAAACACGCGCTTTCGCACCGCGCCCAGTGCGCGGGCGGCCTGCGCCATATCCGCCACCTGGGACCAGTCATCCCCCGCCGCGGCCTGCCAGGGTGGGCGCAGGATGAGCAGCAGCGGGGTTTGGCTGCGGCCCGCGGCGGCGACGGCATTGGCGCGGATATTCGCCGCGAACGGGTGGGTCGCCACCACCAGCGCCTGCACGCGCCGCGCCGCGAGATATGCCGCCAGCCCGGCTGCGCCGCCAAAGCCACCGGTGCGCCACGGAATGTCCGGCAGGCGCGGCGCCTGGGTGCGCCCGGCCAGCGAGAGCAACGGCGCGAACCGCGCATCCCCGGCCAGGAGTGCGGCGAGCTGCGACGCCTCACCAGTGCCGCCCAGGATCAGGGTTTTCAAACATGACATCGAAAAATCCACCCCAAATGCAGGAAACGCCGCGCTGGCTGGCTATTCTGGGCATTGGCGAGGAAGGTGTCGAGGCCATGAGCCCGGCGGCACGCGGCCTGCTCGCCGGGGCGGCGCTGGTGGTGGGCGGCGCGCGGCATCTGGGCCTGGCGCGCGGGCTCATCCGGGGCGAGCAGATGGCGTGGCCCAGCCCGCTGCGGGGCGGAATCAGCCATATTTTGCGTCAACGGCCCAGGCCGGTGGTCGTGCTGGCCTCGGGGGACCCGTTTTGTGACGGCATCGGCAGCCTGCTGGCAGACGCCATCCCGATGGCGGAGATCATCTGCCTGCCCGCACCCTCGGCGTTTTCCCTGGCGCTGGCGCGGCTGGGCTGGCCGATGCGCCAGACCGCCACGCTCAGCCTGTGCGGCCGGGCGATGGCAGCACTCGCCCCCCTGCTGCAACCAAAACGGCGCGTGCTCTGCCTCAGCGCGGATGAGACCACCCCGGCGGCGCTCGCCGCCTATATCACCGCGCGCGGCTTTGGTCCCTCCAAGCTGCACGTGATGGAAGCGCTCGGCGGGCCGCGCGAGCGGGTGCGTACGTGCAGCGCGGAGGCGTTTGCGCTCACCGACTGCCAGCGGCTGAACCTGGTCGCGCTGGAGGTTGAGGCTGGCCCGAATGCGCGGATCATCCCACTTTCCAGCGGCCTGGAGGATGATCTGTTCGAGCATGACGGGCAGATCACCAAGCGGGAGGTGCGCGCCGTCACACTCTCCAGCCTCGCACCGCGCGCGGGCGAGGTTCTATGGGATATCGGCTGCGGCGCTGGCTCCATCGCCATAGAATGGCTGCTGCGCCACCCGGAGAATCGGGCCTGGGGCATCGAGCCGGAGCCTGAGCGCGCGGCGCGGGCGGCGCGCAATGCCATCAGCCTCGGCGTGCCCGGGCTGGAACTGGTGCAGGGGCGCGCGCCCGAGGCACTGGCGGGCCTGCCATTGGCCGATGCGGTGTTCATCGGCGGCGGCGCGCACTGCCCCGGCGTGATCGAGGCCGCCTGGGCCGGGCTGCGCCCGGGCGGACGGCTGGTGGCCAATGCAGTGGTGATCGAGACCGAGGCGGCGCTGTTCGCCGCCCGGGAGCGCTATGGCGGCACGCTGACCAGGCTCGCGGTGGCGCGGCTGGACGAGATCGGCGCACTGCATGGGTTTCGCCCCAATATGACCGTGACCCAATGGAGCGCGCAGAAGCCATGATCATCGCCGGGCTCGGTTTTGCCTCCGCCGCGAGCGCTGAGACGCTGGTGGAAGTGGTGCGCCGCGCGCAGGCCGAGCTTGGGCAGCCCGCCGAGGCGCTGGCGGTGCCGGATTTCAAAAGCCAGGCACCCAGCCTGCTCGCCGCCGCGCGGGTGTTGGGGTTGCGGATATTGCTCGTCGACCGAGCGGGGCTGACACTCGCGCAACCGCGCTGCGAGACGTTCTCCAGCCACGCCCAAACCGCCACCGGGCTTGGCAGCATCGCCGAGGCCTGCGCCCTGGCCGCCGCCGGAGCGCATAGTTATCTTTTTCTGGCCCGCATCACCCAGGGGTTGGCCACCTGCGCGCTGGCCGGGCCCGGCGCATGACTGTGCATTTCATCGGCGCCGGGCCGGGTGCGGCGGACCTCATCACCCTGCGCGGGCGGGATATTCTGCGACGCTGCATGGTCTGCCTGTTCGCCGGTTCCACCGTGCCGCGGGAGCTGCTCAGCCATTGCCCGCCTCGGGCCCGGCTCGTGGACACCGCCGGGCTCGACCTCAACCAGATCGAGGCGGAATATGTGCAGGCCGAGGCCGCCTCACAGGATGTGGCGCGGCTGCATTCGGGTGATCTCTCCCTCTATAGCGCCATGGCCGAGCAGCTCCGCCGCCTGCAGGCGCTGGGGATCGCCTATACGCTGACCCCTGGTGTGCCCGCCTTCGCCGCCGCCGCCGCCGCGCTGCGGTCCGAGCTCACCGTGCCGGGCGTGGCGCAGAGCGTGGTGCTGACCAGGCTCACGGGCCGTGCCTCCGCGATGCCACCGGCGGAATCACTCGCCGCCTTCGCCGCCACCGGCGCCACGCTCGCCATCCATCTGGCGGTCCACCGGCTGACGGAGATCGTCGCGGCACTGTTGCCGACGCACGGCGCGGATTGCGCGGCGGCGGTGGCGCTGCGGGTGAGCTGGCCCGATGAACAAATTATTCGTGGCACGCTGGGCGATATCTGCGGGAAGATCGACGGGCTGGGGATAGAGCGCACCGCGCTCATCCTCGTCGGCCGGGCGCTCGCACCCGGGGATTTCAAAAACAGCGCGCTCTACGACCCGGATTATACCCGCAGGTTCCGCGCATGAACCGGCTGGAATGGCGCATGGCCGACGCAGGCACCCTCGCGGTCGAACAGCACGACCTCGAGCGCCACCGCCGCCGGGGCCAGCACGCCAGCCGCCACCTGCCAGGCAAGCGCGGCGACCGCATCGCCCAGCGCGTTGTCCTCTCCACCGGCCAGCGCATAGGCCTGGGCGGCGGTATTGGCGGCCAGAATCCGCGCCACGATTTCAGCCCCGCAACCGGCCTGCCCGGCAAGGCTGGCCAAAGCGGGCAGATCCACCTCGCCACGTTTGGAATGCAGATCCAGCCGGCCCTGCGCCAGCTTGGTCATTTTCGCGACGCCGCCCGCCAATGTGATGCGCGCCACCGGGTGGGTTTTGATGTATTTCAGCATCCCGCCGACGAAATCACCCATCTCGATGAGCGCCATATCCGGCAGACTGTGCAGGGCGCGGATCGCGCGCTCGGAATTATTGCCGGTGCTGCCCGCGATATGCGCCAGCCCGGCGGCGCGGGCGACATCGATGCCGCGATGGATGGAGTGAATCCACGCCGAACAGGAGTAGGGGATCACGATTCCGGTGGTGCCGAGCACCGAGAGGCCACCCAGAATGCCCAGCCGCGCGTTCAAGGTCCGCTGCGCCAGAATCTCGCCGCCGGGGATCGAGATCTCTACCATCACATCGCGCCGCGAGCCACCCAGGCTGACTGCCACCTCGTCGATCGCCGCGATGATCATACGGCGCGGCACGGGGTTGATGGCGGGCTCACCCGGCGGCAACGCCAGGCCAGGACGGGTGAGCGTGCCAACCCCAGGCCCGGCGCGGAATACGACGCCGCTGCCGGGCAGGCCCGGCGTGAGCGTGGCCCGCAGCAGCGCGCCGTGCGTGACATCCGGGTCGTCGCCAGCGTCCTTCACCACCCCGGCGGTGGCGTTGGCACCGTGCAGGCCCCACTCCGCCAGCGCGAAGCCAACCCGCGCGCCACCGGGCAGGGTGATCTCGACAGGGTCGGGAAACTGGCCCGTCAGCAGCGCCGTATAGGCCGCCTTGGCCGCCGCCGTCGCGCAGGCGCCGGTGGTCCAGCCGCGGCGCAGCGAGGTCTCGGGCTCCATGGCCGCAACTCTACGCAGTGCGGGCGGGCCTGTCATCATCAGGCTGCGCCCCAATGAACGCGCGGGCGCTGGTCATCGGCGCGCCACGCTCGGGCAGCGGCAAAACCACCCTCACCCTGGCGCTACTGGCCGCCGCACGCCGCCGGGGGTTGCCCGTTCGCGGCGCCAAATCCGGCCCGGATTATATCGACCCCGCATTCCACGCCGCCGCCACCGGCCGGCCCAGCTGCAACCTGGATAGCTGGGCGATGCGCCCAGACCAGCTGGCACAGGTGGCGCGGAATGCGGCACAGGGCGCGGAACTGCTCATCATCGAATCCGCCATGGGGCTGTTCGATGGCGTGGGTGCGCCCAAAGGGCGCAGCGGCGCGGGCGCGGACATCGCCGCCGTGCTCGGCCTGCCCGTGCTGCTCATCCTGGATGTCTCGGGTCAGTCCCAGAGCGCCGCGGCGGTGGCGCGCGGCTTCATCGGCCATGCGCCGGGGGTGCGGATCGCGGGCGTGGTGCTCAACCAGGTGGCGAGCGAGCGCCACCAGCGGCAGGCGGCGGCGGCGATGGCGGCGGCGGGGATCGAAGTTTTGGGCGCCATTCCGCGCAGCCCGGATATCCGCCTGCCGGAGCGGCATCTCGGCCTCATACAAGCTATCGAGCACCCGGACCTGCCCGCGCATCTGGCCCACCTCGCGGATCTCGCGGAGCAATATCTCGACCTGGATGGTATTTTTGGCCTGGCCTCGGCGCTGCCCAGCGGCACCGCGTCGCACGCACCCTTGCTGCCGCCGCCCGGCCAGCGCATCGCCATCGCGCGGGACGCCGCCTTCAGTTTTTTATATGCGCATGTGCTGGAGGGCTGGCGGCGCGCGGGCGCGGAACTGGTGTTTTTCTCACCGCTGGCGAATGAATCCCCGCCCGCAAGCTGCGGCGCCTGCTGGCTGCCCGGCGGCTACCCGGAGCTGCACGCGCCCGCCCTGGCGGCTGCGGCGAATTTCAGCGCCGGGCTGGCGGATTTCGCGCAGACCGGGCCGGTGCACGGTGAGTGCGGCGGCTACATGGTGTTGGGGCAGCGATTGCAGAGCGCCGATGGCGCGTGGCACAATATGACCGGCCTGCTCAGCCATTCCAGCAGCTTCGCACAGCGTCGGCTCAACCTCGGCTATCGCCAGGCCCGCCTGCTGGCGGACTGCGCGCTCGGCCTGGCGGGTGGCCACCTGCGCGGCCATGAATTCCATTACGCCAGCCTGAGCCACCCGGGCCACGACGCACCCCTGGCCGAATTGCACGACACCACCGGCCAGCTTCTGGGGCTAGCCGGTGGCCGCCGCGGATGGGTGAGTGGCGCGTTTTTTCACGCTATCGCAAGCAACCAGGAGCCCCATGGACACTGATTTCACCTCGCCCCCGTTCAACGCCGCCCTGGCTGAGCTGCTGCGCTGGCGCCGCGATGTCCGGCGCTTTGCGACGACGCCATTGGACGAGGCTGAAATAATTGATTTACTGGCGATCGCAAGCCGCGCGCCCTCGGTCGGGCTCAGCCAGCCCTGGCGCTTCATCCGCATCCGCAGCGCCGCCGCGCGCCAGGCCGTGCGGGAGAATTTCATGCGGTGCAACGCCCACGCCCTGGAGGGCTACGCCGGGGCGGATGCCACGCGCTACGCCGGTCTGAAGCTCTCCGGCCTTAACGAGGCACCCGTGCAATTCGCCGTATTCTGCGATGCCGGCACGCAAACCGGGCGCGGGCTTGGCCGCGAGACGATGCCGGAGATGGCGGAATATTCGGTCGTCACCGCCGTGCACACGCTGTGGCTCGCAGCCCGGGCGCGGGGCATCGGCATGGGCTGGGTGTCGATCCTCGATCCGGCGGCGCTCAGCCACAGCCTGCAAACACCGGCGGGCTGGCGGCTGGTGGCCTATTTGTGCCTCGGCCACCCGGTGGAGGAGCATCTCGACCCCGAACTGGAGCGCGCGGGCTGGGAAAAACGCCAGCCGCCGAAGAATTTTTTGACAGAACGATAACGATTAAGTCTCTGGCTTCGGCGCCGGGGTCAGGTCGCGCGCCACCTCTGGCCTGTGTAGCAGCCGGTTTATCCGTGTCGCCTCCTCCAGCGCCGCGTCGGCCAGAAATTTCAGCTCCGGCGTCACGCGCAGGCCCAGCCTGGGCGCCACCTGGGCGCGCAAAAACGGTGCCACCTTGCGCAGCGCGGGCAGCAGCGGCGTGATATCCTGCTCGCCCAGCCGGGTGATGAACACCGCCGCGTGCTTCAGGTCCGGGGACATCCGAACTTCAGAAATCGTGAGGTGCGCTCTGGCCAAAACCGGATCGTGGAACTCGGTGCGCAGAAAAATCTCCGCCAAAGCATGACGGATCTCCTCGCCCACCCGCAGTTGCCGCTGGCTGGGGCCCGCTTCAGCCCGCGACGATTTCGGTTTCATAACATTCCACCATGTCGCCCTCGCGCAGGTCCTGGAAGCCGGCGAACGACAGGCCGCACTCATAACCGCGCGCCACCTCCCGCACGTCATCCTTGAAGCGCTTGAGCTGGCTCAGCTCGCCCTGGTGGATGACGACATTGTCGCGCAGCAGGCGGACACCGGCACCGCGTTTGACCAGCCCCTCGGTGATGTAGCAACCCGCGACCTTGCCGGTTTTGGTGATGTTGAACACCTGGCGGATTTCCGCGTAGCCAAGGAACTTCTCGCGGTGCACGGGGGCGAGCCTGCCCTTGACGAGCTTCTCGATATCGTCCGCCACCTCATAGATGATCGAGTAGTAGCGGATATCCACGCCGTCGCGGTGCGCCAGCTCGCGCGCTTGCGCGTTGGCGCGCACGTTGAAGCCGACCACGATCGCATCAGACGCCCGGGCCAACTGCACGTCGCTCTCGGTGACCTGGCCGACGCCGGAATACAGCACGCGGACGCGCACCTCCTCGTTGCCGACCTTGGTGACCACGACGTTGATGGCCTCCGCCGAGCCCTGCACGTCGGCTTTGACGACCAGCGCGACCTCCTTTTGGGCGCCGGCCTGGATGCGCGCCAGCATCTCCTCCATCGTGCCGCGCCCGGCGGTCTGCGCCGCAGCTGAGCGCTCGCGCAATTTCTGGGCGCGATATTCCACGATCTCGCGCGCCCGCACGTCGCTCTCGACCACCACGAACGGCTCGCCCGCCACCGGTGCCGCCGAGAGGCCGAGAATCTCGACCGGCGTGGACGGGCCAGCCTCGCGCACGGCCTTGCCCTTGTCATCCTGCATGGCGCGCACGCGGCCCCATTGCGCGCCCGCGACGACGACATCGCCCGCGTGCAGCGTACCCTTTTGCACGAGCACGGTGGCGACCGGGCCACGGCCTTTGTCCAGCCGGCTCTCGATCACCGCACCCTCCGCCGAGCGGTTCGGGTTGGCGCGCAGCTCCAGCAGCTCGGCCTGCAACAGGATCGCCTCCTCGAGCTTGTCCAGCCCGGTTTTTTTCAGCGCCGAGACCTCCACATCCTGCGTCTCGCCACTCAGCTCCTCCACCACCACCTCGTGCTGGAGCAGCTCCTGGCGCACCCGGTTGGCGTTCGCCCCGGGCCGGTCGATCTTGTTTACCGCCACGATCAGCGGCACCTGCGCCGCCCTGGCGTGCTTGATCGCCTCGATCGTCTGCGGCATCACGCCGTCATCGGCCGCTACCACGAGCACCACGATATCAGTCACACCGGCGCCGCGCGCGCGCATGGCGGTGAAGGCCTCGTGGCCCGGCGTGTCCAGAAATGTGATCTGTGCGCCGGAAGGCAGCTTCACCTGATACGCGCCGATATGCTGGGTGATGCCGCCCGCCTCACCCGCCGCGACATCGGTATGGCGCAGCGCGTCCAGCAGGCTGGTTTTACCATGGTCCACATGGCCCATGATGGTGACCACCGGTGGGCGGGGGAGCAGCGCCGTGTCGGCGTCGCTCTCGCCCGTCAGGCCGAGCTCCACGTCCGCATCCGAGACGCGGCGCGCCTTATGGCCAAATTCATTCACCACCAGCTCGGCGGTGTCGGCGTCGATCACCTGGGTGATGGCCGCCATGACGCCCATCTTCATCAGCGCGCGCACGACCTCGTTGCCGCGCGCCGCCATGCGGTTGGCCAGCTCCTGCACGGTGATGGTCTCGGGCAGGATGACCTCCCGCACCACCTTCACGCCATCGGCGCGCAGCAATTCGAGCTCGGCCTGGCGGCGCTCCCGCTCGCGCTGGCGGCGCACGGAGGCCAGGCTGCGCACCTTTTCGTCCTCGCCCTCCAGCGCGGCTTGCACGTCGATCTTGCCGGTACGGCGGCGGTCGTCGCCCAGTTTTTTGGGCGCCACCACGGGCGCGCCACGCTTGGGCGCAGCACCCACGCTCGGGCGGCGCACGCCGCGCGGTGTTTCATCATCGTCATCGGCGCGCGCACCGGGCCGCCCACCAGGTTTGAGCTGCAAGGTCTCCCGCGCGGGGGCCGGCGCACGCGGCGCCACGGGCTCGGGCTTTGCGCGCTCCGGCTCGGAGATTTTTGCCTCCACCGGGCCGGCCTGCTCCGGCGCGGCGGGCGTTGGCTCTGCCTCGCGCAGGGCTTCATCCTCCCGCCGACGCGCCTCCTCCGCCGCGGAGAGAACCGAGAAAATCTTCTCCCGCTCGCGCCGTTCCGCCTCGCGCTGGGCGGCGAGCCGTTGATTCTCGCCCAGCACGCGCTGGCGGGTCGCCACCTCGGCGGCGGTAAGCGCGCGTGGCGCCACACCCGGGCGTGGCCGCACCGCACCGGGCGCTGGCGATGGCGCAGCCGTGGGCTGCACCGGGCGCTCAGCCGAGGGTTTGAGCGTGAGAGTCGGCAACGGCTCCGCCGGGGCCACCGTGCCCAGGCCGCGCTTTTTGCGCACCTCGACCTGCACCACCTTGGACCGGCCATGCGAGAAGCTCTGCCGCACCGATCCGGCATCGACGGTATGCCCCGCATCCGCGCGCGCCGCCGGGCGCAGCGAGAGCCTGCCTTTGGTTTCAGTCTGGTCGTTGCCGTCAGTCATGCCTAATCCGGTCCAATCTTCAGGTCTTAGGCGGAGGTTCTACCCCGCCGGATGGGCTTCTACTGCCCGCTTAAATTTCCGCCCGCAACACCTGCGAGCCGCAAAACATCATTTAGCAGTTTCCCTGCCAATCCGCCGGGCGCGATCACCACATGCACCGCGTGCTCCCGGCCAAAAATCCGCCCCAACTCGGCGGCGCTCAACACCGTTGCCACCGGCACATCCCGCCCGCCGATGAACCGCGCACGCTCCTCAGCGCTGCCATCCAGCGCCTGGCACACCAGAGCGGCCTTGCCCGCCGCCAGCCATTCCCGCGCCTTCTCGAACCCGGCGACCGCCTGGCCGCTGCGCCGCGCCAGGCCGCACAGCTCCACCACACGCTGGCGCAAGGCAGAACCCACCCGCAGGGCGAGATCAGGCGGCACGGCGACATGGCGCTTCGCCGCACGGGCGAATACGCCCTGTTTCAGGCTCTTCTCTATCACATCGGCCGAGGCACTCAACCACAGCCCGCGCCCGGGCAGGGTTGCGGTCACGTCAAACACCAGCGCATCACCCGGCCCCACGACAAAGCGGAGCATATGCTCCCGCGCGAAGCGCTCGCGCCGCACCAGGCAGCGCCGCTGCGGACCCTCCTCGGGCTCCTCGTCCGGCCCTGGTTGCGGTTCAGGCTGCGTTGCCGTCCTCCTCGAACCAGTGCGCGCGCGCCGCCATGATGATCTCATTGGCGGCTTCCTCGGTCAGCGCCTCGGCGCCGACAATCTCGATCAACTCGTCGCCGGCCAGGTCCGCCAGGTCATCGAGGGAATTCACGCCCTTCTCGCCCAGCGCGATCAGATCCTTGGCGCTCAGCGCCTCGATCGCCGCGATCTCATCGGAGACGCCGAGCGCTATTCTGCGCTCCTCCAGCTCGCCCGCCTGCCGGGCCAGCGACGTCTCGGCGCGGCGCTGCAACTCAGCCGCCACATTCTCATCAAACCCCTCAATCGAGGCAATCTCGTCCAACGGTGTCATCGCCAAATCCTCTATCGTCTCAAATCCTTCGGCCACCAGCAGCCCGGCTATCACGTCATCCACATCCAGCGCGCCGACAAACAGCCCGGTCTTGCGGCGGAATTCCTCCTGCCGGCGCTCGCTCTCCTCGGCCTCGGTCAGGATATCGATATCCCAGCGCGTGAGCTGCGAGGCCAGGCGCACATTCTGCCCCCGACGGCCGATGGCGAGCGAGAGCTGGGTATCGGGCACCACCACCTCGACACGCCCAGCGTCCTCATCCATCACCACCTTGGAGACCTCAGCCGGGGCCAGCGCGTTCACCACGAAGGTCGCGACATTGGACGACCAGGGGATGATATCGATCTTCTCGCCCTGCAGCTCCGCCACCACGGCCTGGACGCGCGAGCCGCGCATACCGACACAGGCGCCTACCGGGTCGATCGACTGGTCGCGCGAGATCACCGCCATCTTGGCGCGCGAACCCGGGTCGCGCGAGACCGCCTTGATCTCGATGATGCCATCATAGATCTCCGGCACCTCCTGCGCGAACAATTTGGCCAGAAAACCGGGATGCGTGCGGGAGAGAAAAATCTGCGGCCCGCGCGGCTCCTCGCGGACATCATAGATGAACGCGCGCACCCGATCCCCATTGCGCAGGTTCTCGCGCGGGATCGTCTCATCGCGGCGTAGCAAGGCCTCGGCACGGCCAAGGTCCACCATGAGGTTGCCATATTCGGTGCGCTTGACGACGCCGTTGATGATCTCGCCGACGCGGTCCTTGAACTCATTGAACTGCTTGCTGCGCTCATATTCGCGCACCCGCTGCACGATCACCTGCTTGGCGGTCTGCGCCGCGATCCGCCCGAAGTCGATCGGCGGCAGCGGGTCGACGAGGAACTGGCCGATCTCCTTCTCGGGCGCGAATTTTTTTGAAATATGCACGGGGATCTGCGTTTCCTCGTTCTCGACCACCTCGACGATCTCGGTCCAACGCGAGAGCCGCACATCGCCGGTCTTGCGGTCGATCGTCGCGCGGATGTCCTTCTCATGGCCATATTTGGCGCGCCCGGCCTTCTGGATCGCCTGCTCCATGGCCTCCAGCACGTCATCGCGCTCGATCTGTTTCTCGCGCGCCACGGCGTCGGCCACCAGCAGCAGTTCGGGACGGTTTACAGCGGTATCCATAACGGTCTCCAGATCAGTTATCAGTTTTCGGTTTTCAGGGAAAAGGCGATCAGCGCATCGCTCATGACCAGTTTCGCCTTTTTCATGTCGGCGCGCTGCAGCGCGATCTCCTCCTGCTCCAGGCGCAGCCGCACGACCTGCGCATCCGCCCCCAGCAGTACGCCGGTGAAACGCTTGCGCCCGCCGGGCCCGGGGAAATTAAGCTCCAGTTTCGCCTCGAACCCGGCATAATGGTTGAAATCCTTGGTGCGGGTCAGCGGCCGGTCGATCCCCGCCGAGCTCACCTCCAATGTCCAGGCGGAAGGGATCGGGTCCTCGACATCCAGCACGGCGGAGAGCAGGTGGCTCACCTGCGTGCAATCCTCCAGCGTGAAGCCCACGCCATCGGCACGGTCGGCCATGATCTGCACGGTCGGCGCCTGCGTGCCGATGACCTGCACGCGCACCAGCTCATAGCCCTGGGCTTCCAGCGGCGCGATGATCAGGTCGGCGATGCGGCCCTCAAGGCCGGTGTGGGTCGGGCGGTCGTCGCGCACTCGGGCAAAATCCAATAAAAAGGGCGGCCGGTTAGGGCCACCCTGGGAAAGTCGGGTTTCGTTTTTTGCCCTTATACGCCAATTCCCCGCATTGGGCAACCATCTCATTTCAACCCCGCAGCAGCGGGCCGAACCCCACCCGGTGGTGCGGGCTCGGGCCATGCGCGATGATCGCCGCGCGATGGACCGACGCGGCGTAGCCCGCATTGCGCGCCCAGCCATAGTGCGGGTAGCGCGCATCCAGCCGCGCCATCAACGCGTCGCGCGTCACTTTCGCGAAGATCGAGGCCGCGGCAATGGAAAGGCTCAGCCCATCGCCGCCCACCAGCATCGTGCATGGCATTGCGCAGCCCGGCGCGCGGTTGCCATCCACCAGCACATGGCCAGGCGGGTTGGGCAGGCGGGCGATCGCCCGGCGCATCGCCAGCATGGCAGCGCGCAGGATATTCAGGGCCGCGATCTCCCGCACCGAGGCCGCACCCAGCGCCATCTCCGCCCCCGCCGCGCGCAATTCGGCCAGCGCGCGCATCCGCTGCGCGGCGCTCAGTTTCTTGGAGTCGTCCAGCAGCCCGGCCAGCGCATCCGGCATTCCCGGCGGGAGAATCACCGCCGCCGCCAGCACCGGCCCGGCCAGCGGCCCGCGCCCCACCTCATCCACCCCGGCGACCACCCCGCCGATCCGCCGCTCATGGGCCAGATCAGGCATCGCGCAGCCGCCCGAAGAAATCCGCCAGCAGCGCCGCGCACTCGGCCTCGCGCACCCCGCCCACCACCTCGGGCCTATGGTGCGTGGTGGCGTGGCTGAACACCCGTGGCCCGTGCTCCACCGCGCCGGATTTCGGGTCGTAGGCGCCGAACACGAGGGTTTTCAGGCGGTACGCGGCGATCGCGCCGGCGCACATCGCGCAGGGCTCCAGGCTCACGGTGAGCGTGCAACCGGCCAGATATTTTCCGCCCAACCGCGCCGCCGCGGCGCGCAAGGCCAGCATCTCGGCATGGGCAGAAGCATCCCGCGTCGCCTCCACCGCGTTGCCCGCGCGCGCCAGCACCAGCCCTTGCGCATCGGAAACCACCGCGCCCACCGGCACCTCACCCCGCGCGGCGGCGGCCTGGGCTTCTTGCAATGCGATCTCCATGCAGGACATGGCGCGTTTCTGCCGCGCCGCTTGATCGCGGTCCAGTGGGCATATCGACTTTCCCCGCACCCACGATTAGGTGCAAGCATGACAAATCGCCCGCTCATCGGCCTGACCCTGGATTGCGAGCCACCCGGCGGCTGGTCGAAATACCCCTGGTACGCGATCCGGCAGAATTATTTCGAGGCGGTGAGTGCGGCGGGCGGGTTGCCGGTTGCCCTGCCGCACGCGCCGGAGTTGGCAGGCGCGTATCTCGCCCGGCTGGACGGGCTGATCGTCACCGGCGGCGCGTTCGATATCGACCCGGCGCTCTACGGCGCGGCTGAGCGCCACGCCACGGTGGCGCTGAAGGCGGACCGCACGACCGCTGAGCTGGCGCTGCTGCACGGCGCGATGGCGCGCCACCTGCCGGTTCTGGGCATCTGCGGCGGCCAGCAGCTGCTCGCCGTGGCGCTCGGCGGCAGCCTGATCCAGCATATTCCGGATGCGGTCAGCGCCGCGCTCGAACATGAGCAGAAAACCCTGCACAGCCTGCCCGGCCACGGCGTGACAATCCTCGAGAACACACTGCTGCACCGCATCACGGGGCGCGGCACGATGCAGGTCAACACCTCGCACCACCAGGCGGTGCGCAGCCCGGGCCGGGGCGTGGTCAACGCGCTGGCACCCGATGGCGTGATCGAGGGGATCGAGGATACCACCCGGAAATTCTGCCTCGGCGTACAGTGGCACCCGGAGTACCTCGTGGATGCGGGCGACACCGCCATCTTCAGCGCGCTGGTGGCCGCGACAAATGGCTGAAGCCCCACCTGAACGTGGCGAGCGTATCGCCAAATTTCTGTCGCGCGCCGGTATCGCCAGCCGGCGGGATGCCGAGGCGATGATTATGGCCGGGCGGGTACGCATGAACAACGCGGAGGTCAGCCATCCGGCGGTGTTCGTCCTGCCGGGGGATATCGTGCTGGTGGACGGCCAGGCCATAAGCCCGCCCGAGCGCACGCGGCTGTGGCGCTACCACAAGCCGGACGGGCTGGTGACCACGCACAAGGACCCGGAAGGCAGGGCGACCGTGTTCGAGCATCTGCCGCCCGGCCTGCCGCGCGTCATCTCGATCGGCCGGCTGGATTTAACCAGCGAGGGGCTGCTGCTGCTCACCAATGATGGCGCGCTCTCCCGCCAGTTGGAGCTCCCCGCCACCGGCTGGCTGCGCCGCTACCGCGTGCGTGTGCATGGCGGCGTGGCACCCGAAAAACTCAAGCGCCTGGCCGATGGCATGGTGCTGGACGGCACCCGCTTCGGCCCGATCGAGGCGGCGGTGGATTCCATCCAGCGCGCCAATACCTGGCTCAGCGTCTCGCTCAAAGAGGGTAAGAACCGGGAAATCCGCCGGGTGATGGACGGGCTGCTGCTGCCCGTTACGCGGCTCATCCGGGTCGCCTACGGGCCATTCCAGCTCGGCAACCTCGAGCGCGGCGGCGTGGAGGAGGTGAACGGCAAGATCCTGCGCGAGCAGGTGCCGGGGCTGGGCAAGTAGGCCATGGGCGCGCCGCGGATCATCGCGGGCACGAGCAAGGGCCGAACACTCACCGTGCCACAGGGGCTGGACACCCGCCCGACCAACGCCCGCGCACGCCAGGCGGCGTTCGATATTCTGCTGCACGCGCCCTGGGCCGGCACGGCGTTTCTGCGCGCGGCAAGGGTGCTGGATGTGTTCTCAGGTTCTGGCGCCTATGGGCTGGAGGCGCTCTCACGCGGCGCGGCAAGTGCGAGCTTCATCGAGCAATCCCCCCCTGCCCTGGCCGCACTGCGCGCCAACATCGCCGCCTGCAAGGCGAGTAGCCTGGCCAGCGTTTTTGCCGTGGATGCAACGAACCCGCCCGTAGGCCGCGCGCACGATTTAGTGTTCCTGGACCCGCCCTACGGCCAGGGTCTGGTGCCACGCGCGCTCGCCGCGCTGGCGGCGCGCGGCTGGCTCGTGCCCGGCGCGATCATCCTGGCCGAGCTCGGCCCCGGGGATGACTTCGCACCGGCCCAGCCCTTAGCTGAGCGCCGGCACGGAAAGGCGCGGCTCGTCTTCTGGCGGGAGTAGGGATTACTGCGCGTTGGCGATCTTCTTGATCTGCCCCTGCATGGCACTGAGCAGAGCGGACACCTGCCCGCCGTTATCCGTGATCACCGAGGCATAATCGTTGCGGGTGGTGATCCGCAGGCTGGTCCCGGCCACGATCACGTCGACGATCTTCGGCGCGCCATTCACCTCATCCACCGCCCAGCCGACATCCGCAGGGGCCTTGCCGGGGCTGGTGATCGTGGTGTCCACCACCATGTCGTTGCCCATCGGCGCCGCGCTGTTCACAACGAAGCTGATGCCCTGATAGGCTTTGATCTGGTAGGTGATGTTGTAGGACAGCAGCTGATGAAATAATTGCAGGAACTGCGTATGCTGGGCGGGCGTCGCGACATGGATATACCGCCCGAGCACATAATCCCCCACCTGGTCGACCGCGACGATCTTGTTCACGAGGTCGCGCAGCTGGTCCGCCTTCTGGCTTGTGCTGCCAGGGCCATTCACGATGCTCACCAACTGCTGGCCGGATTGCGTGATGAACGCCTGGGCGGCGGCGGGCGTTACCGTGGCCTGCGCCTGCGCGGTGCCGGCCAGCAGGCCGAGCACGGGCGTTGCAACCAGGGCTGCGAGAACAAAACGGCGTAAACTCATGCTTATATCCTCAATTCAAAAG
>JAJZGI010000035.1 GCA_021798575.1 Pseudomonadota bacterium
AACCATTCCAGTGGACCAAAAAGCCACACGAGATTTTGGCCGCAGTAAAAAGAGGGCACCAAGTGTTGGATTCTATCCACTAGCTATCAGAACAACGCGCCCGCCTCCAGCACGCCCGTGAACTGCCCCTTCTGGTTGCCATTCGCGCCATAGCCGTAGCTCACGCCATCGGCCTTGTTGTTGGTCAGGTAGATATACCCGAGGTCCGCGCGGGCGAACAGATTCTTAAACTGCCAGGTCGGCGCCACGGAGACACCAACGGCGGACGCATCAGGCCCGATATACCAGGTCTGCGATGGGCCCTGGCTCGTGGCGTACTCAACAAATCCGCCGATGGAGTACGGCGTTACCCCAAAACTATAATCCGCGAGCAGCAGGAACCCGAGGTTCTGACTCTCCTTGGCGATTCCAAGCAGCGAGTCGGCCTTGGTGTACTGGAACTGCACCTCAGGCACCAGGCTGAGGTTGGCGCCCAGCGTGTAACCGCCATAATAGGCGCCGATCATGCTCGAGTTATATTCCCCCGCATTATAGGGCAGAATGGCTCCATAGGCACCCACCGTGTTCGGCCCGGAACGACCGAGATTCAAGCCGCCATACACATCGATGTAAGAGCTGTTGGCGAAGGTATAGCCCGCCAGAAACTGCAAATAATTAAAAACGCCGGTGCGGTAGCCATCGCCAAATTCAACCGTCGCGTTGATCGTCCCGGCGGTGTTGTCATACGTCACCAGAAAACCTCGGCTCACCGTGTTCTCGGTATAGTACAGCAAGGACGCCAGGCTGTTGGCGTTGGACCAGTCCGGCAGTGCCTCATAGCCCTCCTGCGAGGGGATCTCCCCGGCTGAGAAGGTAAAATTAGCATTGGGAACGATGGAGACATAGCCTTCATACAGCGGTGATAGATAACCAGACGTGGCGGCGATCGGCGTGGTGCCGAGCGAATAGTATCCCGTGGCACCCACAGAGACCGTGGCCTGCAATACGCCCGTGGTCTTCTGCACCGTGAAGAGATAGTTCGAGACCTGGGCGCCGTTCGATTTATCGCCGACCAGGCCGGCGTTCACCTTATTTCCGGCACCTGTATAATAATAGCCCATGCCGTCCACACCACCGCTCACCTGGATGGAACCAAACGGCCCGCCGTCGATCTCGATCGAATCCGGGCCGCTCAGCGCATGCGCCGGTTGCGCTAAAAAATAGCCGACTGACAGGCCGATTAGAGCCGCCGCTGTGTTCTTGTTTTTCATCAAAGCCTCCTGTTGAGCGTGTTAAAAATCGTGACCGGCCAGGTTATCCCCGGTTCAGTTTTTGTTATTTCAGAGCGCCGCGTATCCAGTTATGAAAATCATGCACGACATATTCCTCCGGCATCAACACGCCTGACTCATGGGCAGACGCGCTCAGCCCTTTCTGGTTGAGTGCGCATAGTGCGGCGTCCTGCGCCATCACCAGGTCAACAAAGTCGACGATAGGTGTAATGTCGAACTCCGGTGCTGCCATCGCCGATGGCAGAAACAGCCACTCCACGTATAATTCCGTCTTTGTCGGGCTGAGTGGCCGCATCCGCAAAATCCGCACATAGTCCACATGGCCGACCATCATCATCGAGGGCAGCTTGATGACAAAATTATGCCCGGCGCGCCGCTCTGCCTCGTTCAGATTCTCAAACTGCGGTGCATGCGCCTGCCCATCCATGGACCAGCTCACGGCGCCCGGCTTCAATCCGCCTTTGTATTTCGGGTCGGAGGACTGCGCGTGCTCAGCCCATTGCGGGTCGTCGCGCTCATCCTGGTAGGCTCGCTTATAGATAGGCACGAGGTCGCTCAGCTCCGGGTGCGCGCTGGGGCAGTGCAGACATTCAGAGAAATTTTCCCAGAAAATTTTCCAGTTGCAATCGAGGATTTTGGTGGAGGAATGCGCGCATTTCAAGGATTCCAACGGCCAGTGATCCAGATTGACCGAATCAAGATCGAATTCCGGCTTGAACGCCGGCGCATCCTCACCCGCCAGATGGACAAACACGAACCCCCGCCACTCGGTTATCGCAATGCCGTGCAACGGATAGTCCGATTTGTTGAAATCCGCCGCGGGATATTTGGAGGACGTTTTTGTCAGCCGACCATCCAGGGCATAGCTCCAGTTATGGTACGGGCACAGCAGCATTTTTGCGGGCAGACGGCCGGAGGGCTCGCTGCACAGAACAGAGCCGCGATGACGGCACACATTGTAGAAGGCGCGCAGTTCATTCTGCTCATCGCGCAGCAGGAGGATCGGCTGGGTACCAAGCTCGAAGGTACGGAAATGCAACGGCCCCTCCAGCGTCTCCGCGCGGCACAAATACACCCAGTTACGGCACCAGATATCGCGCATCTCGGCTTCAAAGTGCGCCGCGTCCACATAGAACCCGCGTGGCAAAGTTTCAGGCACAAAATTCAGCCCGTTATACGGTGGTTTCAACGCTGAGAGATTTTCCATCGCTCATTTCTCCATTCTGCATTATATTCAGATTTCGCATCGACGGTGATCGGTAATTCTCAATCTCCGAGAACGCCATCTGCTCATCGCGCACGCGCTTCTTCTCCCGCCTGTGCATGATGAATCCGGCGATGACCGTGCCGATCGTCACCACGGTGATGACGATCGTCGCCAGCGCATTCACGTCGGGTTTCACGTCCAGCTTCACCTCCGAATAGATGAGGAGCGGCAGGGTGGTGGAGCCCGGCCCGGCGACGAAGGTCGAGATCACGAGGTCATCCAGCGACATGGTGAAAGCGAGCAGCCAGCCCGAGAGCATGGCGGGCGAGATGATCGGCAGCGTGATATCCAGCAGCACGCGGAACGGCGTGCTGCCCAGATCCATCGCCGCCTCCTCCAGCGCCCGGTCCATCGCGACCAGGCGAGACTGCACGACGATGGTGACATAGGAGGTACAGAAAGTGATATGCGCCAGCGCGATGGTCGTCATGCCGCGATTCTTTGGCCAGCCTAAAAAGGTTGACATCGCAATGAACATGAGCAGCAGGGATATGCCCGTGATGACATCCGGCATTACCAGCGGCGCCGTGATCATCCCGCTGAACAGCCAGCGAGTCCTGAAATTCCCCATCCTGGCCAGCGCGTATCCGGCCATGGTGCCGAGCACCACGGCGCAGCTCGCCGCGGTCAGCGCGATCTCCAGGCTGCGCTTGGCCGCCGCCATCATCATCGCGTTGTGGAAAAATACGCCGTACCAGCGGAAGGAAAAGCCACCCCAGAGGGGCACGAACTGCGATTTATTGAAGGAGTATACGATCAACCACAGGATGGGGATGTAGAGAAAGACGATCCCGGCCATGAACAGAAAGAGCGTGAATGAGGGCCGCTTCATGAGGATTCCAACTGCTTGCCCTGGTAGTATTGGAACAGGATGATCGGGACGACCAACGCCACGAGCAGCGCGATGGCGACCGCAGATGCCGTCGGCCAGTCGCGGTTTGAGAAGAATTCATCATACAGCACGCGGCCAATCATGACATTCGAGTCACTGCCCAGAAGATCAGGGATCACAAATTCGCCGACGGCGGGAATAAACACCAGCAGCGACCCCGCGATGATCCCCGGCATCGAGAGCGGTAGCGTGATGTCGAAAAACACCGACCTCGGCCGCGCGCCGAGGTCGGACGCTGCATCATCCAGCGTCGCGTCGAGCCGCTCCAGCGTCGCGTAGAGCGGTAGGACCATGAACGGCAGATAGGAGTAGATGATGCCGAGATACACCGCGAACGGCGTGTAGAGCATCGTTAATGGCGAGCTGATGACATGCGCCCATTCCAGAAAGCGGTTGATCAATCCGTTCTGGTCCAGCAGGCCGGTCCAAGCGTAGACGCGGAGCAAAAACGGCGTCCAGAACGGCAGCATGACCATCAGCAGCATGATATTCCGCCACTCGGTCCGCGCCCTGGCGATGGCAAAAGCCATGGGATAGCCTATCAACAAGCAGAGCACGGTGGAAATGCTGGCGATCATAAGCGAGTTGAGGTACGCCCTAATATACAGGCTGTTCTGCCAGAGATACTGATAATTTCCGATGGTGATCGTGAGGCTGAGATGCTGGGCGTCTATCCAGGTGAGCAGCGGCGTGAAAGGCGGCCGCGCGAGGGCGGAGTCCGCCAGGGATATTTTCAGAACGATCAAAAACGGAATCAAAAAGAACATCACCATCCATGCATACGGAATGGCGAGCAGAAGTCGCTCCCAAACAAGGGACCATAGCCGCCCTAAAGAATAGCGGGAACGGCGAGATGATATCTCTGGAGACGTATTATTCATTCGGTTAACAATATGGCGGCATCGGCGCTCCAGGAGAGATGCACCTCGGCGTCCCAGTCGATCTTGAGGTTGATGTCACGCCCGACATTCGTCAGGTTGACAGAGATCAGTTTTCCGGAATCGGTTACCATCCGGTAGGAAGTGACGCCGCCAAAATAGCCGAGGTCACGCACCTTGGCGTTGACGGAGTTCGGCCTGTCATGAAGGTTCTGTGGTGAGATCACGATCTTCTCCGGCCGGATCGCAACGCCCACCGAGGTACCTACGGGCAGCGGTGCCCCCATGTATTTCACCAGCAGTTCGTTGCTCAGCTCCGGGCTTTGCACATGCATCTGGCTGTTTGAAAATCCCGATACCCGGCCTTCAAAAATCGTCATCGTGCCGATGAAATCGGCGGTAAAACGGCAGTTCGGATATTCATAGATCTCGGTCGGCCGGCCGACCTGATAGACCTGCCCCTGGTCCATCACCGCGATGCGAGTGGAGAGTGTCATCGCCTCTTCCTGGTCGTGGGTCACTACAATAAAGGTGATGCCAACCTTATGCTGGATGTTCATCAACTCATACTGCGTGTGTTCACGCAGTTTTTTGTCGAGCGCGGCGAGGGGTTCGTCCAGCAGCAACGCCTTGGGGCGCTTCACCAGCGCGCGGGCAAGCGCAACCCGCTGCCTCTGCCCGCCGGAGAGCTGGTGCGGCTTGCGCGTGGCATAGGGGCGCAGCTGCACGAGGTTCAAGGCGTCCTCCACCCGCTCTTTTATCTCCGCCTTGGCGACGCCCTCCTTCTTCAGGCCATAGGCGATGTTGTTGAACACATTCATATGCGGAAACAGCGCATAGGACTGGAACATCATGTTCACCGGGCGCAGATGCGGCGGAACGTTGGTCATATCCTGACCATCGATGATGATACTCCCTTGCGTGGGCATCATGAAGCCGGCGATCAGGCGCAGCAGCGTGGTTTTTCCGCAGCCCGAGCCACCAAGGAGTGAAAACAGCTCACCTTTATAGATCTTCAGATTGACATTCTGCAGCGCGACAAACGAACCAAACTGCTTGCTGACGTTCCGTATCTCGATAAATGGCGTCTCGCTCGAGGATAGCCATGGCTGATCGCTCGGAATGTCAGGATCAGCCGTGTTTCGCACTACATCCATTGCCGGATCAATATCGGTTTGGGTTGAATCGCCGGATTCGATCCAAACCAATGAAATTGATCGCCAAGCAAAGTTTAGAGCATGATTGATGTAAATTGATCATGCTCTAACCGCTGGTTTTGAAGTTCGAGAAATCATTCGTCTCGGCGCGCAGCGCGGCGGGGTCGGGCGGCATTTCCGCGAAGCAGCGCAGCAATGTATGGGCTGTCGGGTAGATAGCCGGGTTATCGCGCAGCGAGGCATTCACGTAGGGTGTCGAAGCCAGGTTCGCATTCGCGTAGTTGGTATCGTTGGACGCCTCGGCGATAACCTTGGGCTCCAGAAGATAGTTGATGAAAGCGTAGCCAAGGTCCGGCTGCGGCGCATCGGAGGGGATGAACATCGCATCGAACCACAGGCCGGAGCCCTCCTTGGGGACCGTATAGGCGAGATGGATCTTGATCCCGGCATCCTGCGCATTTTCCAGCGCGGTTGCGTAATCACCGGACCATGTCATGGCGATGCAGATCGATTTCTCTGGCAGCGCCATCAAATAATTGCTGTTATCGAAGGTCCGTACATATGGCCGGACTTTATCCAGCATTTTCTCCGCTTTCAGGTAGTCCGCCGGATTCTGCGAGTTCGGATTAAGGCCGAGGTAGCTCAGTGCCATCGGCATCACGTCCGCCGGGCTGTCAAAAAATGAAACACCACAGCTTTTGAACTTCGAGACGACAGCAGGGTCGAACAACATCGCGAGTGAATGAACCGGCGCGTTGGGGTCGAGCTTTTTGATCATGTCGACATTGTAGGTGAAGCCGGTCGTCCCCCACATATAGGGCACGCCATAATTCTCACCCGGATCGTAGGCATTATAATATTTTAGAATCGCCGGGTTGAGATTTTTAAGGTTCGGCAGTTTGGACTTATCAAGCTTCATGAAGAACCCTGCTTTGATATCCGGCGGCCCATAGGTGGATGCGGAATGGACCACGACGTCATAGCCCGTATCCCCCGCCATCAGCTTGGCCTGCACCATCTCGGAGGACGGGTAGGTGTCATACACCACGTCGATGCCGGTCTTTTTGGTGAAATCGGCGATCGTATTATTGCCGATATAGTCAGCCCAATTATAGACATACACAACCGGCTGCACGGCAGCCTTCACATTGCTGGCGACCAGGCCGGCAAATACCAGAACCGAAACTCCACCTAAAAGCGCGTATTGAGACTTCTTCATGACCTCAGATCCTTATTGAAAATATCCGGCACATCATCACGTCCCCGGGCGCAGGGGAAAATCTTTCGGGAACAGCGCCATTAAAAATTGATCCAGCGTCTCCAGGGACCCATCACGGTCGATCCGCCCGCCGCTCAATAAAATATCCAGCCAGATACCATCGGTGAGCGCCGCAAGCATCCGCGCGGCCTGGTCGGCGGATATATTCTTGTACACGCTGCGGCGGATCAACGCGGCGCAGAGCTTCGAGAGATGCTCATGATGGTCCGCCTCGTTCAGGGCGCAGCGCTCCCGATACGCCGGGCGCGCCCGCGCCTCACCGTAGAAGGCATGCCACACGGCGATCCGCCTGCGGGTACACACAGCCCCGTCAAAATCCGCGGCCATCATCGCATATAGTCGCCTCGCGGGGTCCAATCCGCGCGCGCCGATCGCCGCCTTCCAGCACGCCTGATACTCGTCCGAGAGATGGTCGAGCGTCTGGTCCAGCAGAGCGGCCTTGGTGGTGAAGTGCAAATTCACCATCCCCACGGCCACACCAGCGGATTTCGCAACATCTGATAATTTGAAGCCGGATATGCCCCGCTCCGCGATCTCGACGATCGTCGCCTCGATCATCTGCCGGCGGCGAACGTCCCGGCTGGCGGTACGCTCCGCGGGCTTGGCCGAGCGCAGGGCGGCAGCCCGTCGCTGTGTGGTCCCCGCAGAGTCTTCCTGCCGTGCCTGTTTAACGCGCCCCATCGAGGCTCCATGACAATATGGTTATTTCATACGCATGATTAAACAACTAATCCCAAGTGTAAATCAAGCATTATTATATAAAAATGACTGAATGGCCGTTCAATTAGCTGGACAGTCGTAAAATTCTTGGCTAGGTATCGAGGGCGAACGCGTCGCTCTCTTGAGGCCATCTCCTCCTGGGCATGGCAGCCAGAAATTGGCATCAGAGTAGCGGTGTCCGGTCGTGAGCTACAAAATTAACAGTATTGGCAGGCACATGCTTTCAAATTCAAAAACCCGGTCGCTGGCGCGCAGCAATGCGCAATTCCAGAAGGCCAGAACACGGCTGCCGCTCGGCGTATCCTCCAGCTTTCGCTATTGGGGGGACGATAAAACCATCTATGTCCGCAACGCCAAGGGCGGGCGCATCTGGGATATCGATGATAATGCCTATATCGACTATCGTCTGGCCTATGGCCCGGCCATTCTGGGCTATGCGGACCCTCGGGTGGATGCGGCGGCGATGGAGGGGATGCGCAAGGGCGGTGTATTCGCCCTGGGCACCGAGCTTGAATACGAGGTCGCGGAGCGGATCCATCGCATGGTCCCGGCGGCCGAGCTCGTGCGCTTCTCAAATTCCGGAACCGAGGCGGTGATGGCCGGGCTGCGTCTGGCCAGGGGTTTCACCGGGCGCGATGCCTATATTATTGTCGAGGGCAGCTACCACGGGCTTTTCGATGCCGCGATGTGGCAGGTGGACATGGACGGCTGGGACGGCAAGACCGGCGAGCCGGAATTGCAGAGCTACGGCGAGGGTGTGCCAAAACAGCTCGCCAGCCTGGTGCATTTCACGCCGTTGAACGACCTCAACCGGCTGGAGGAAGTATTCAAACGCCACGGGGACAAGGTGGCGGCATTCCTGGTCGAGCCGATCATGGGCAACTGCTGCGCGCTCACCGCCAGCGCCGCATTCCTGAAATCCGCGCGTGAATTGTGCGACAAATACGGCGTGGTGATGCTGATCGACGAGGTGAAAACCGGCTTCCGCGTCGCGCGCGGCGGGGTGCAGGAGCTGTTCGGCGTCCGCGCGGATATCTGCACCTTCGCCAAGGCGATGGGCAACGGCTACCCCATCGCCGCGTTCGGCGGCCGCGCCGATATCATGCGCATCATCGAGAATCGCGTGCGCCACGGCGGCACCTACACCGCGCATTCCGTCTCCCTCGCGGCGTCGAACAAAACGCTGGAAATCCTGGAGGAGACGGACGCGCTGGCGGATATCAAAAACTACGGCCTCGCGATGCAGGCGGGCCTGACGCAGATATTGAACGAGTTCGGCATCGCCCATTGCTACACCGGCCACCCCAGCATGGGCGGATTATTCTTCCGCCGCGAACCGCCGACGAACTACCGGGACTGGAAAACCAGCGACTACGTCTTCTACGACACGCTGGCGCCCCTGCTGCACGACCGGGGCGTGCTGATAGAGCCGGATTCGCGCGAGCCATGGTTCATCTGCGCCCAGCACGACAGCGCCTGCCTGGAGGAGACGCTTGCGGCGTTCCGCACCGGTGTGGCGCAGACCATCGAGCTCCTGGCCGCCGAGCGTGGAAAGGCCCGTGCATGAACCAGCTCAGCGGCGTGGAGGTCGCGGCACCCTCCGTCCAGTCCTCGCTGCGGGAGGACCGTGTATACGACGCCATCATCATCGGCGCGGGCCATAACGGCCTGGTAACGGCGGCGTATCTCGCACGGGCGGGGCTGGATGTCGCGGTGCTGGAGAAAAACCCGCACATCGGCGGTGCGGCCGTCAGCCTCTCGCTTTATGAGGGCTGGACCTACTCCAACTGCTCCTATGTTTGCAGCCTGTTCCGGCCCGAGATCATGCGCGATCTCGAACTCTACAAGCACGGGCTGCAAATCATTCCGTATGAGGGCGGAATGACCATGATGGCGAATGGCGAGCGTTTCCACACCTATTACGATCATAACGTGTTCCGCCAGGAGATCGCACGATTCTCGAAAAAAGACGCGGACGCCTACGACGCCTACTCCACGGCGGTGATGAAGATGTGCCGCTGGATCAAGCCCATGCTGCTGCGCACACCGCCCGACCCCACCTCCTTCAAGCCGCGGGACATCGCCGAGCTCCTCTATCTGGGAAAACATTTCGCCAGCCTGGGTGAGCGGGACATGGGCGAGCTGGTGCGCTTCTTTACGCTCTCCATCGCCGATTTCCTGGATGAATATTTCGAGACCGATGTCGTCAAGGCGCATTTCGCCGGCTCCGGCATTATTGGCACGGCGTTGGGGCCATACTCGCCCGGCACGGCCTATGTGCTGCTGCACCACTACATGGGCGATATCGACGGCAGCGTCGGCGCCTGGGGTTTCGCGCGCGGCGGCATGGGCTCGGTGAGCAAGGCGCTGGCGGGCGCGTTCAAATCCCATGGCGGCAAAATTCTTTGCGATTCGGAGGTAGCCCAGATCACGACGCAGGGCGGCGCCTGCACCGGCGTGCTGCTCACCAACGGCAATGTCCTGCGTGCGAAAAAAGTCATCTCGAACCTGGACGTGAAACGCACCTTCACCAAAATCGTAAAGCCCGATGTTTTGCCAGAGAATTTCCTGAGGCAGGTAAACAATTTCAAAATCCGCGGCTCATCCGGCAAGCTCAACATCGCGCTGGGAGGCATGCCGATATTCGATAACGTGCCGAGCGAGCACCCCAGCCTGCGTGGCGATCTGCACTTCACGGACAGCATGGCGCGCATGGAGCGTGGCTATGACGACTGGAAAGAGGGGCGATGGTCCGCCGACCCCTATGTGGACATGCTGGTGCCCACCCAGATCGACCCGACGATGGCCCCACCCGGCAAGCACTATATGAGCGTGTTCGTCCAGTACGCGCCACCGACCCTGAGCGATGGCCGCAGCTGGGACGGCCCGGCGCGGGATGAGTTCGCGCAGACCGTGCTCAACCAGATCGCATCGCAGAGCCCGAACTTCCGCGATCTCGTCCTGCATTACGAGGTGCGCTCGCCGTGGGACATCGAGCGCGAGACCGGTCTTACCGAGGGCAACATCTTCCAGGGTGAGCTCACCATGGATCAGCTGATCTTCAACCGGCCGATCCCCGGCTATGCGCAGTTCCGCGCGCCGGTTCGCAATTTGTACATGTGCGGCTCCAGCACGCATCCGGGTGGCGGCGTCATGGGCGCGCCGGGCGCCAACGCGGCGCGGGAGATCCTGCGGGACCTGAGCATACGCAATTTTGACCCGAGGCAGGAAGCCGAGATATGAGCTACTCCCACATCGTCATCGGCGCCGGCCATAATGGGCTTACCTGCGCGGCGTATCTCGCAAAGTCCGGCGCAAAGGTTCTGGTGCTGGAGGCGCGCTCGCAGCCAGGCGGCGCTGCGGCAACGGAGGAGATCGCACCCGGATACCGCGTCTCCTCCTGCGCGCATCTTTTGTATCAACTGCACCCCAGGATCATGTTGGATCTCGCGCTGGACCGCCACGGTCTGGAATTCTCGGCCAAAAATATCACCACGACGGTTCTGGCGGGTGACGGCGCGGCGCTGACGATGCTGGATGGTAAAGCTACGGGAAATATCTCGGAGAAGGATGCACAAAACTGGCCGATATTCTGGGCCAGGATGAAAAAAATCGCCCGGCACCTGCAACCGATGCTCCTGATGTCGCCGCCACGCCTGGCGGGGCGGGATCTCTCCCAGAACCTCGATCTGCTCAAGCTGGGCTGGTCGATCCGCAGCCTGGGCCGGGAGGACATGCGGGAGTTTCTGCGCATCGCGGCGATGAATGTCTACGATCTCGCCGCCGACTATTTTGATTCACCCTTGATAAAAGTGCGCATCTCGGCGGACGCCGTTCTGGGCACCACGCTCGGGCCGCGCTCGCCGGGCTCGGTGCTCTCGCTGCTCTATAAACTCACCGGCGCGCTCAACGGCGTGCAGGGGGCGATGGCGCTGCCAAAGGGCGGCATGGGCGCGGTGAGCGGCGCACTCCTGCGCGCCGGCGCGGTGCGTGGCGTCGATCTGCGGCTCGGCCAGCGGGTCCGCCGCATCATCGTGGCGGACGGCAAGGCATCAGGCGTTGAAACCGATACGGGCGAGATCATCGAGGCGGCGAACGTGATCTCCAACGCCGACATCGCAAAAACCATGGTCAGCATGGTCGGCGCGCAGCATATCGATGCAGGATTCCAGCGCGACGTCTCGAAAATCCGCAGCAAGGGCGCCACCGCGAAACTAAATCTTGCATTGAGCGCGCTGCCTAATTTCACCGGCGCGGATGCGCAGGCGCTGGCTGGCCGCCTGCTCCTGACCGAGAGCATCGAGCAGATCGAGCTTGCCTTCAACCCGGCAAAATACGGCCAGTGGAGCAAGCATCCATTGCTGGAGGTCGTCATCCCTTCGGTCACGGACCCTGCGCTGGCACCAGCGGGCCATCACGTGCTCTCCGCAATCGTGCAATACGCGCCCTACCAGGTCGAGAGCGGCTGGGCATCCCAGCGCGAACCATTCCAGCGCGACGTGATGGCGCATCTCGAGCATTTCGCACCCGGCATCGGCGCCAGCGTGGTCGGGACCGACCTCAAAACTCCGGCGGACCTCGAGGCGCAGTTCGGGCTCCCCGGCGGCCATTGGCACCACGGCGAGCTGGCGATCGACCAGCTCCTGATGCTGCGGCCCGTGGCCGGTGCGGCGCGCTACGCCACGCCTGTCGAGAATCTATTTTTATGCGGCGCCGGCTGTCATCCCGGCGGCGGCGTCATGGGCGCGGCGGGCTATAACGCCGCGCGCGCGGTACTCGCAAAAAGGCAGGCAGCATGAACTACAGCATGAAAATAAAACCGGACACCGTGCGGGTCGGCCTCAAACCGACGCCCTTCATCGACCGGCTGCGCCCGCTCAACAAATTCGAATCCCTGGCCTACTGGCAGGGTTATTGGTCACCGGCGGATTTCGGCAATCCGGAGCGGGAGTATTTCGCCATCCGCAACACCACCAGCGTGTTCGACCTCTCGCCGATGACAAAATACCGGATCAAGGGGCCGCAGGCGGAGGCCTTTCTGCAACGGCTGATGACGCGCAACATCGCCAAGCTCAAACCCGGCCGCGTGGCCTACACCGTCTGGTGCAACGATGAGGGCAAGGTCATCGACGATGGAACCTTGTTCCGCCTCGGCCCGCAGGAGTTCCGTCTCTGCTGCCAGGAGCATCAGCTCTTCTGGCTGCTCACCTCGGCGGCGGGCTTCGATGTCTCGATCCATGACGAGACCGATGAGGTGTGCGGCCTGTCGTTGCAGGGTCCCACCAGCTACTCCGTGTTGCGGGCATTGGGCCTGGCGGCGGTTGAGACTCTAAAACCCTTCGAGCTGCGGGACTTCTCCTTCGGCCCTGGCAGCATCATGGTCTCGCGCACCGGCTTCACGGGGGACCTCGGCTACGAGCTATGGTGCGCGCCGGGTCAAGCGCTGCCTTTGTGGGACGCGCTGCAATCCGCCGGGCGGGATTTCGGCGGCGTCGAGCCCATCGGCTCCACGGCGCTGGACATGGCGCGGATCGAGGCCGGGTTCATCGGCGCGCATCTGGACTTCATGCCGGCGGACCAGGCCGTGCGCGCGGGCCGCGCGGCCTCACCGTTCGAGCTCAATCTCGAGTGGCTGGTGGACTTCAACAAGGGCCACTTTACCGGCCGCGCCGCGCTGCTGGCGGAGCAGAAGGCGGGCTCCAAGCGCTGCCTCGTCGCGGTGGATATCGAGGGCAACAAACCGGCCAACCACGCGCTCATCTACCATCGCAAAAAAACCGAGGTGGGGCATATCAGCTCGGGCATCTGGTCGCCGACGGCCAAGCGCAACATCGGGCTGGCCATGTTGCAGATGCCCTATGGCAAAAGCATCACTTCGGACCTTTGGGCGGAGATCTACGTGATGCGCGAGCTCAAATGGGAAAAACGGATGGCCAAATGCACCATCGTCAAAGCCCCGTTCTTCGAGCCCGCGCGCCGCCGCGCCACGCCGCCGGGCGCTTACTGATCAATCATCGCGGCGTTCCGCGCCGCCATCGTGCCAGCCACGGGCTGCGTCGTCACCTTCGCCAGCGGCACCGCCTGGCGCACCCAGTTCTGGAAATGGTTCACGATGACCTCCTTCTCGGAGAGTATCCCGGTGCCATAGGCGCTCGAGCGCAACCCACCCTGCACGGAGGATACGAGATGGTCATCCTCCAGCTGCACCTGGCCGTTGATCCGCATGTTCAGCCAGCGCGCGGCGCGCCCGCGCCGTGACTCCATCTGCTCCGGCAGCGCGTAGTTCTGATACCGTAACATGGACGCCCCCGCGGCGGTCGGAATAACCTGGAAATGCCCGATCATGTCCGGATAGACATCGAAGGAAAGCAGCGGAAACATGAAGAAATACGTCCAGGATTCACGCATCGCCTCGGGCAGGTGCGCCGGCCGCTCGAGGATCTTCTGGTACAATCTGCCAGACCATGTATCGGTCGTGTCCGTGCGCAGATCATGGCTGAGCCGGGCGACACGCCCAGCCGGTTGCGCGTCCAGCCGGTACTGCGCGCTCATCAGGCCGGAGAGGCCAGGATGCCCCTTGGTGAAATGATACCCCTCCAGATAATTATCCCACACATTCTTCCAATCCGCCCCGGTATCCTGGAAGGAGAGTTCACCGACCGGCATCATCTCCTCAAAACGATATTTCTTGAGCTCCTCGGCATAGGGTGCAAAACGTTCGGCGACGCCTGGCCCGTCCCCGCCAAAGCGGAGGAAGATGAAACCCTGATAGATCTCCGTATCCACCGGCCTCAACCCGAATTCACCCTTGTCGATCTGCGCGAAACTATGCGGCGACGCCACACCCTTCAGCCTGCCGTTCAGCTCATACGCCCAGCCATGGTAGGGGCATACGATGGAGGATTTGCACATTCCATGCGTGCCCGTCACCACCTCATGCGCGCGGTGCCGGCACACGTTATGGAACCCCCGGATGACATTATCCGACCCACGAATGACAAAGGCGCGCTCGTTCAGGAGCTGGAAGCTCTGATACGCGCCAGGCTCGCGCAGCTGGTTCACATGCGCGACGATATGCCACTCCTTCATGAAGATATTCTCGGTCTCCAGCGCAAAAAATTCCGGGCTCCGATAGGTCCAGCTCGGCAGCGTCTCTGCCGGGCGAGCACCGCTCTGGGCAATTTTATCTCCGCCCTGTCCGGCGCGCGCCAATGCAACGACGTTCGATTTCGGGGCGACCGCCGCTTGGGTGCCACCAAACGCACCCGCCTGCGCCGGGAATATCGCGGCCAGAAACCGCAAACACGCGCCCTGCGCGCTGCCCCGATCAAATTTCTCGCCCTCGAACAGAATATCCTGCCAGTAGCTATCCAACAGCCCGGCAAAACTGCGCGCCAGCATCTCGGCATCCACCTCGCGCGGGCTGGCCAGCGGCGCCATCAGGTTGCGCAGCGCGCGCATATAGGCGGCGTCGCGCTCGCCGCACAGGGCCATGTAGCTCCGGCGCCAATGCGTCTCGGACTGGAAGGCATACCACACCGCAACCTTCTCCGGTGCGGACACCCGCGGGTCGAAACTGAGCGCGATGACCGCCTTCAGCCCGTCCTGCGGGCTCTGGGCCTCGCCCACGGCGCGCGCCAGCATCCCGGAAAACTCTTCGGAGAGCAGTTTCAGCGTCTCCGTCAGCAGGGCCTCCTTGGTCTCGAAATGATGGTTGACGATCCCGGCCGAGAGCCCGGCAACCGCCGCGACCTTGGTCAGAGTGGTCCCGCCCAGGCCATATCTGGCAATCACCTGGATAGCGCCGTCGATCAGCTCCAGGCGGCGCTCATCGCGCGTCCCACGGTCGTTTTTCACCAGATTTTCGGACATGACCCCACCTCTTGAATGACCATATCATATTGTTATATGATCATTCAGCTCAGGGCAAGGATTATTCGTTCGCCGGGTAGGCCGCCATCAGCCGTTTCTGGTGCAGCCAGAGGCCGAGCAGCCGCAAAACCCCGGTCGGCCTCTGCCCCGTTCTGCGGACCGCATCGCCGATCCGAAACGACTCCCCATAATGGAAAAACTGCGTCGCGTAGGCCCGCCCGATCGTCATCTGCGGGTCCCAGATATGGGTCGCCTCGGAGCCGCTGCCGTTGAACTCGATGATCTTGAAGCCTTTGCCCTGGCGCAGCGCCTCCAGCGATTCATAGCGCAGGTCGATCCGCGAAAAATGGATCTCCTGCATATCCTGGACGATCTCATCGATCCGAGCACAAAGCACGGGGCTCAGGATGTCGAGCCCATCCTTGAAGGTCGAACCCCGGCAGTGGTTGCCGACAAATACCAGCCGCACCTCCTCAGCTGGGGCCGGCACCCGCGCAGCCTTGGCTCCCAGTCCTGGCAGCAGAACGTGCGAGACGGCGTTCAACCGCGCATCCGCGGCGATCAGCGCCCGCACGTCCCGCACGCCATCCCCCACCACGGTGGGCGGATATTTGAGCGTCACGGAGGTGATCCGCCCGGTCTTCTCGCCCGGATGACGGACATAAAAAATCCCGGCCTCGCCGGGATACTCCACCAGCGCCTGGAGTTGCAGCCCGGTCGCGCGGGGGAAACCGGCGAGATAGGCGGCGAGCTGTGCGTCGTCCCGCACCACCCGCACGCCCACACCATTGCAGCTGATATCGGGCTTGGCGACCAGCGGGTAGGCGAGCCCGGCGCGCACCATGGCGGCCCGGGCCAAAGCGAGGTCATTGCCCTCGCGGTGGCCGGAGGTCGTCAGCGGCGCGAAATCGGCGATATGCGCTCGCGCGGTCGCGCCCGCCAGGCCCAGGATGCTGTTCTTGGACTCGCCGCAGATGCCGCCGGCATTGATCCGCGGATTGGCGAGTGAGGGCAGGGTGACGCTCCGGTAGCGGATGGATTGCAGCAGCCAGAACGCGACCACCGGCGCATAGAACAGCCAGCCAGGCCAGAACTCGAAAAAAGACACCTCGCGCCGCCTGGCGCGTATGCCGCTCATCCGCCTCTTGGCGGCGGCGGAGTCGAGCGCAGTTTCGCTCATGGATTTTTCCTCTTATAGTACATATGCGTGGCAATCCGGCCCACGATGATGATGACTATAAGGAAAACTCCGAGCCCTGCCCAGCGCCAAACGCCCAGATATCGCATCATCAGCCCGCCTAGTTTCAAACTGATGCAAAACAGGCCGGTGGTCCAAAGCAGGGTCGCCAGAATCGCCGAGGCCGCGAATTTGCCCAATGGCGCGTGCAAAAACCCGAGCGTGGTATAGGTGGGCAGGCGCAACCCGGGCACAAAGCGGCTCACCAGCACCAGGGGGAGCACGCGCTGGCTCACCCATTCATAGCCGAGGTCGCGGCGGCGCTGCGGCACCAGCCGCCTGGCCCAGGCGTTCACGGCGGAGAGCCGGCCCAGCCCATACAGCCCGAGGTCGCCCAGGATGATCCCGGCATACAGCGCGCCCAGCGCCAGCGGCAGGGAGATGGCCCCTGATGCCACCTGCATCGCGGCCAGCAATGTGGCTGCGTCCTCCAGAACAAAGGTGCCGAGGATGATGATCGCGGCCTGCAAGGGGGCGCTGTGCGCGGCGGTGCCCAGCAGCGCGGTGAATTCAGTAATGACCATGGGCTAGTGTCCCGATAGGTAAGTTCGTCATCGTTGGAACCAGCACCTTACGAACTTACCTATCGAGCAGGACACTAGCAACTCTATGATTCTAGTGTGGCTTTGGTTCTGAAGTTCCCAGACGGTGCCGCCGCGAATGCATGGGAACTTCAGAACCGCCACACCAGCACCATAGCCCGCCCGACGCGCCACCGATAGCGCGAGCCTCGTTAGGTGCCGAGGTCGGAGGCGACCACCATGGCCACATGGCTGGAATCCGCGGGGATCACGCGGCACTTGTCGCCACGGGCGCTCACCTCATCGCAGGTCTGGTAGGCGGCGCCGAGGCTGAGGTCCGCCAGCTGGGCGTTCCAGATCACATGGCCGTTCTGCTCGATCCGGGCGATGCGGGGGGTGCCGATGCCGTGCATATTATGCACATTCATCGCCTCGACCCGCGCGCTGCCGATATGGTGGAACATCCCCAGCTGGTCTGCCCAGATGCCGCGCGTATGGAACTGCGGCCGGGTCGCCCGCGCCAGGCGCAGCGGCGCCTGATAGGGTTGCGCCACCGGCGCCGCAGCGGCCACCGCCGTATCCGGCGGGTTGAACGGCCCATCAAAACCACTGTTCAGCATGGCGGTCATCTGGTCGTAGCTCGCCCCCCAGGAGGGCTCATGCAGCACCACGCCGATCAAAACCCGCCCGTCGCGCTGCGCGGTGGTGACCAGATTATGCCGCGCGAGGTCGGTATAGCCGGTCTTCATGCCGGTCGTGCCAGGGTAGAGCTTCAGCATCCCATTGTTGCTGTAGACCTCCTCACCACGGAAGTTGAACTTCTCCACCTCGAAAAACGGCTGAAACTGCGGATAGTCGATCACGATATTGCGCGCCAGGATCGCGAGGTCCCGCGCGGTGGAGACCTGGTTGGGGTCCGGCAGGCCCGACGCGTTGTAGAACTCGGTCTGCGCCATGCCCAGCGCATGCGCGCGCAGGGTCATCATCTGCGCGAACCGCGCCTCCGAGCCGCCGCCCAGATACTCGCCGAGCGCGGTCGCGGCGTCATTGGCGGACATGGTGGTCATCGCCAGAATCGCATCCCGCACCGAGATGCTGCTGCCCGGCCGCAGGCCGAGCTTCACCGGCTCGACCGAGGCGGCGTGGTAGGAGACCGGGATCATGGTATCCAGCGTCGTCTTGCCGTCGCGCAGGGCCTGGAAGGCGAGGTCCAGCGTCATCAGTTTGGCCAGGCTGGCCGGGTAGCGTGGAATATCCGCCCCATGCTGGGCGATCACGTCGCCGGTGGCGGCGTCGATCACGATGCTGGAGACGCCGGGTGAGGTTGGGCCAAAACCGGCCTGATCCTGCTGGTACGCGTCGGCCCGAGCACCTGACAGCATAACCGCCAGACAAAGACCCAGCATCAGCCAGGACGCAACGCCTGAAATTTTAACCCGCCACCGCATCTTTAATGCCTCAATCAGAATCTGGGCTTTTGTAAACGTCTCGCTCGGCGGCTGTCCAGCCAAAAATACCGATGAATCCGCTAAAAGAACAAAAGATCCAAAGGCTTAATGTTGATATTTCCGAATAAATTGCCCCGCGACCCGGCGGTTTACCGAAGCATGAAGCCGAATTCACGAAATATAGGCCATTTTTTCGGCACAAAATTTGTGCGGCGCACCAAAAGCGGTTGACGCAGGGTCGAACAGCGTCTACACGAATTTTGCTGCACTGCGGTATACGCCGTAATCGCTCGCCGGGTTGGGGTTGTGCAGTCGTTTTGTCCTAACAGGAGTTTGCGTATCATGAGCAGCACAAAGTCAAAAGCCGCCGCCGAGGCTGGCACCACCATCGAGCACGCCGCCGACGCTTCGACCAAAGGGTTCGACAAGACCCTCCAGGTCATGAAGGAGGGTATGGAGAAGGCGACCAAAGGGCTGGAGTCCAGCCAGATGAAACTGAAGGAAGGGGTTCAGAAAGCCGTGAAACAGAGCGAAGAGATGATGGCCTTCGGCCAGGGCAACATGGAAGCCATTATCAAGTCGAGCCAGATCTACGCCTCCGGCTTCCAGGATATCTCGAAGCACTTCGCCGCCTCCAGCAAGGCCTCGCTGGAAGAGTCCATGGCCTTCACGAAATCCCTGATGGGCGTGAAATCCGTGAAGGAAGCGGTGGACCTGCAAACCGGCTTCGCAAAATCCTCCATCGAGAAGGCGGTCGCGGAGAGCAGCAAGCTCACCGATGCGAGCGTGAAGCTGGCCGAGATGGCGATCGCGCCGCTCACCGCCCGCGTCGCGCTGGCTGTCGAGACCTTCAGCAAGACCGCCTGAATCTCTCTGATCCTGTAGCCGTTAAAAAGGTCGACCCTCCAAGGTCGACCTTTTGTTTTCTCGCAGCTTCGCCATCGCAAATCTGCCCGGCAAGAATAATTGTTTTTGATCCGGGTAATTTTCACCCTTCCATAACGCGCTTGGCATTCGATATGCTCGTCCAGCGCAGGCCAGCCCGCCCATCAATTCTTCGGGACGGGCATAGGCAAAGCGGGCAAGATGTTTCAGGATGCCGGTATGAGTGACAACGACAAGCGCAAGGGTGTCGAGGGGCCCAACACCGGGGTGGTGGTGAAGCCACGCCCGAAAACCCGCAAGCCCACGATGTACAAAGTATTGATGCTGAACGACGATTACACGCCGATGGAATTCGTCGTGCATGTGCTGGAGCGGTTTTTCCAGAAAACCCGCGAGCAGGCCACGCAGATCATGCTGCACGTCCACCGTCGCGGAGTCGGCGTGTGCGGCCTCTACACCTACGAGGTCGCCGAGACCAAGGTGACGCAGGTGATGGACCTGGCGCGGCAGAACCAGCATCCCTTGCAATGCACGATTGAAAAAGAATGACATGAACTCGGCGGATATGCGATTATCTAATTGGAACCCCCGGGCCAGGTTTCGCACCGTGGGAGAAACGCCGGCCGGGCAGGCTTCTGTAACGCCCGGAATCAAGAGCGCCGTCATTCGGCGTGAAGGAATGGTTTAGATTATGCTCTCTCGCAATCTTGAACAGACACTACACCGCGCCCTTTCCCTGGCTGCCGACCGTAAGCATGAATACGCCACGCTGGAGCATCTGCTCCTCGGCCTGATCGACGACGCCGATGCGCTCACCGTGCTGCGCGCCTGCGGCGTGGACATCGAGAAGATCAAAAAAGAACTCGTTGACTTCCTGGACAAGGACCTGGCGGGCCTGGCGACCGATCGCGCGGGCGACCCCAAACCCACCGCCGGCTTCCAGCGTGTCGTGCAGCGCGCCGCCATCCATGTGCAGTCCTCCGGGCGCGATGAGGTCACCGGCGCCAACGTGCTGGTGGCCCTGTTCAGCGAGCGGGAGAGCCACGCGGTCTACTTCCTGCAACTCCAGGACATGACACGGCTGGACGCGGTGAACTTCATCTCCCACGGCATCGCCAAGTCGCCCGGCAAGTCCGCCCCGCGCACGCCCAGCGGCTCCGACCAGGCCGAGCCCGAGCGTGAGGAGAAGAGCACGCCCAAACGCGGCCAGGACGCGCTCTCCACCTACTGCGTCAACCTCAACAAAAAAGCCCAGGCCGGCAAGATCGACCCGCTGATCGGCCGCGAGCAGGAGATCGAACGCACGATCCAGATCCTCTGCCGCCGCACCAAGAACAACCCGCTCTACGTGGGGGACCCCGGCGTCGGCAAAACCGCCATCGCGGAGGGGCTGGCCAAGCGCATCGTCGACGCCGACGTGCCCGAGGTACTGCTCAACGCCACCATCCTGGCGCTGGACATGGGCGCGCTGCTCGCCGGCACACGCTACCGCGGGGATTTCGAGGAGCGGCTCAAGGCGGTCGTCACGGAGATGGAGAACACGCCCGGCGCGGTCCTCTTCATCGATGAGATCCACACGGTCATCGGCGCGGGTGCCACCTCCGGCGGCGCCATGGACGCCTCCAACCTGCTCAAGCCCGCATTGGCCCAGGGCAGCCTGCGCTGCATCGGCTCCACCACCTACAAGGAGTTCCGCAACTACTTCGAGAAGGACCGCGCGCTCGTCCGCCGCTTCCAGAAAATCGACGTGCAGGAGCCCTCCATCGAGGACGCGGTGAAAATCCTGCGCGGTCTGAAAACCGCGTATGAGAAACACCATAAGGTCCGCTACACCGATGAGGCGATCCGCGGCGCCGTCGAGTTGGCAGCCAAATACATCCACGACCGCAAACTGCCAGACAAGGCCATCGACGTGATCGACGAGGCTGGTGCGGCGCGGATGCTCATGCCCGAGAGCAAACGCCGCAAAACCGTGACCCTGAAGGACGTGGAGGACATGGTCTCCAAAATCGCCCGCATCCCGCCCAAGTCCGTCTCGGCGGACGACAAGGAGGTGCTGCGCACGCTGGAGCGTGACCTCAAATCCATGGTCTTTGGCCAGAACGAAGCGATCGAGGCGCTCAGCGCGGCCATCAAGCTCTCTCGCGCCGGCCTGCGGGACAATGAGAAGCCGATCGGCAACTATCTGTTCTCCGGCCCAACCGGCGTCGGCAAAACCGAGGTGGCGCGGCAGCTCTCCGCCACCCTCGGCATCGAGCTCACGCGCTTCGACATGTCCGAATATATGGAGCGCCACTCTGTCTCGCGGCTCATCGGCGCGCCGCCGGGCTATGTCGGGTTCGACCAGGGCGGCCTGCTGACCGACGCCATCGACCAGCACCCGCACTGCGTGCTGCTGCTGGATGAGATCGAGAAGGCCCACCCGGACCTGTTCAACATTTTGTTGCAGATCATGGATCACGGCAAACTCACGGACCATAACGGCAAGAAGATCGACTTCCGGAATGTCATCCTCATCATGACCACCAACGCGGGCGCCACCGAAATGTCCAAGGCGGGCATCGGCTTTGGCCGCGCCGTCCGCCAGGGCGAGGATGACGATGCGATCAAGCGCATGTTCACGCCGGAATTTCGCAATCGGCTGGATGCGGTGATCCCGTTTGCCGCCCTCACGCCCGAGATCGTGGGCCGCGTGGTCGAGAAGTTCGTGATGCAGCTGGAGGCCCAGTTGGCGGATCGCAACGTCACGATCGAGCTATCCTCCGCCGCCAAGGAGTATCTGGCCGAGCGCGGATACGAGCCGCTCTACGGCGCCCGGCCGCTGGCCCGGGTCATCCAGGAGCTCATCAAAAAACCCCTCGCCGAGGAGCTGTTGTTTGGCCGTCTGGTCAAGGGTGGGGCCGTGAAAGTAACCCTGAAGGACGGCAAGATGGCCTTCGACGTGACGGAGGCGGCGCTGCCGCTGCTGCCCAAGCCGGAGTCCGATAGCGACGACGGCGCGGAGGAGAAACGGCCCGAGGCCGTGCAATAACGGGGTCACGAGCCTGATCGTCTGGGGCCGAAGCCCCAGACGATAGCTCTAATTCCAGTCGCGGCTACGCCACACGCCGTGAATCTTCGGTCTGGCCGCAAAGTCGAACTTCGCCGGCTGGTCCGCGCTGGCGGCATCCTGCCGGTGCCTGGCGCAGTAGGCCCCGCCCTCCACGCTCACCGCGTCGCAATATCTCACCGGCGCGTAGGAGACTACGTGGCAGCACGGGGCGCAGAGTTTTTTCGCGCGGCGCGGCGCGATGCGCGGTTCGGGATAATTCTGTCCATAGGCGAGCAGCAGGCTTTCAAGGGTTGTGGCGGACAAAGCTGTTCTCCTTTGCGTTGGGTCGCGCGCAAAAGGCTGGTCGGCTGCGTGCGAAAAACAAGACAACTCGATACATGCGTTTTGGTATCGATTCGTCATCCGTGCCTTACTCCACCGAATCGATGCAAGCTTTTTTTGATGGGTAAAACATGAAAAATCGCAAGTTATTGGTTTTTCTGTGGGTTAGAGCAACATTCGATCAGCATGGTTGATACGAACCAGGCCGATCGAATAAAATTCTAAAAAACAATGATTTAGATGGTTTCTCATGAGCTAACGTGAACGGAAAATGCGCCAAGCTCCGCACCGCCCACGTCCGGGCTTGCCGCCCGCTCAGCCCTCCAGATACAGTCGCACCCATGATCGACACCACCCCTTGCCCCTGTGGCTCCGGTTTGCGGCGGCTGCGCTGCTGCGCGCTCGATGCCTCTGCCACCAGCCCGGCGGAGGCCAGCCTGGCCCTGGCGCCGATGCTCGCGGCGGCGCAGGCCGCCTTGCAGGCGGGGGATACCCCACTCGCCCAGGCCAATGTCTGCCATCTGCTGGAGCTGGCACCCACGCGGGAGGATGCGCTCATCTTCCTCTTCCAGCTTTGCCGCGAGCAGGGGCGCATAAAAGCCGCCGAGGCGCTCATCCGCCGCGTCGTGGCGCTCAACCCGAATAATTTCTGGGCCACCAACGAGCTCACCCTCATGCTGCTGGCCAACGGCGCGCTGGAGCAGGCGGAGCTGCACGCGCGCAACGCCATCCGCATCGCGCCGCAAAACCCGCAGGCGCACAACCTCATGGGCCTGGTCCTGACCGAGGCAAACCGCCCGGTAATCGGCGAGTACCACTATCGCCGCGTGCTGGAACTCACGGATCGCGAGGAGCCGATCACCCTGGCCAACCTCGCCTGGAACCTGAAAAACCAGGGACGCATCCCGGAGGCCCGCACGCTCTACGAGCGTTCGATGGCTCTGCGGCCAAACGTACTGCAAACCGTGCTGGGCTTCGCCAAAATGGAGGAGGCCGACCGCAATTTCGATACCGCGTTGAAACTGCTGGACGAGGCTGAGCACTTGCTGCCGGGCAACGCCAGCGTCCAGCTCACCCGCGCCACGGTGCTCGCCCGGCAGAAAAAAACCGAGGCCGCATTGGCGATCCTGCACGAGCCCGACGGGAATGACCCTGAAAAAACCCGCCTCGGCCCGTCGGAGCTCTCGGAGAAAGGCCGGTTGCTCGATCAACTGGGCCGGTACGATGAAGCCTTCGCGGCCTTCGATACCGCGAAGTCCCGCGCGCTCGCCGCCGGCGCCCGGCCCTACATGGCAGAGACCGCCGCCGAGCTCACAGCCCGCCTGCAAGGGTTTTTCATCCGGCGGCGGCTGGATACGCTGCCCCGGGCCGAGGTCCGCACAGACCTGCCGCAGCCCATCTTCATCGTCGGCTTCCCGCGCTCGGGCACTACGCTCATCGAGCAGACGCTGAGCGTCCACCCGCGCATCGCGGCGGGCGACGAGCTGCCCTACATCAACGACATCACCCAGATCATGCCCCGCCTGCTGGCCAGCCCGCTCGGCTACCCCGAGGCGTTGGCGGAATTATGGATGGGCGATCAGCGCGACGGGTTGAACGAGCTGCGGGACTATTACCTCAACCGCGCCGCCAAATCCGGCATCTTCCGCCCAGGCGCGGACTATTTCACGGACAAAATGCCGCTGAACGAGACGCATCTCGGCCTTATCTCGCTGCTCTTCCCGCACTCGCCGGTCATCCATGCGCTGCGCCACCCGCTGGATGTGCTGCTCTCGGTCTATTCAAACCATCTCACCCACGGGTATTTCTGCGGCGCCGAAATACCCAGCATCGCCAAGCATTACACCCTCATCGATGGCCTCATGGCGCACTACCAGGCGCATCTGAGCCTGCGCTACCTGCCGGTGCGCTATGAGGACATCGTGTCCGACCAGGAGACGAATGTGCGCAAAATTCTCAGCTTCATCGGGGTGGATTTCGACCCGCGCTGCCTGAACTTCGAGCAGAACACCCGCTACGCCCGCACCGCGAGCTACGCGCAGGTGACAGAAAAACTTTATGCGCGCTCCTGCTATCGCTATCTTCCCTATCTGCACCATCTAGGGGAGGCAGCGGAGTCCCTGGCGCCGGTCATCGCGCGGCTTGGCTACACACTTTAATCAACAGCGGGCGATGCCGCCCGGCGGGAGCAAAAAATGTTTCGTCAGCCCTTCACCATCGCCATCCTCCTCACGCTGGCAGGCGCCGTGCCCTTTGTCGCGCTGGGTGCGGTGGTACTGCTGGATCCGCTGGGCGCGCAAACCGCCATCGAAGTGCTCATCAGCTATGGCGCCGTCATTCTCGCCTTCATCGGCGCGGTACACTGGGGCTTCGCGCTGCGGGACTCAGCCCACCCCATCGGCGGCGTGCCGCTCACCCCTTCGGTCCTGGGCTCGGAGCGCCAGTTGCTCATCTTCGGCATCGTCCCTGCCATCATCGGCTGGGTCGCGCTCTCGCTCATGCTGCATTTCCAGGCCCCGGCCCTGGCGCTGTTCTTCCTGCTGGTCGGGTTTTTCGTCACCATCGTGGTGGAGACGATAGGTCGCGGGCGCGGCGTCGTCGCGGCCAACTATCTGGCCCTGCGCTGGGCCGTCTCAGTCGTGGTGCTGGTGGTACTGGTGGTGGTGCTGTTCGCCGTGCTGTCGGGGATGCGCGTGGGGTAATTACGCTCCCACCACGCTGAACCCGGCATCCTCTATCGCTTTTTTCATCGCCTGCGCGTCGTCCGCACCCTCGATATGCACGCGCTTGTGCGTCAAATCGACCGAGACGCGCGCGGCCTCATCCGCCCGCTGCACCGCTGCGGTGATAGAGCGCACACAGCCCTGGCACGTCATGTCGGGTACGCTGAATTCCATTTGGTTTGTCATTCCAATCTCCTTATCTTCACGCTTGATAAGGGTTGCCACCATAGGAATGTCAAGCCCGCCAGAGCCGCACAGCAGCCGACCCACGCCGTCATCGCGGGAATCATGCGCAGCGGAAATTTAACTAACGCTATGTTTTCAAAAAACTGTCAATTGCGAGCGTAGCGAAGCAATCCATCATTCTCACCCAACCCCCAACCGTCCAAAATTCCCCCTTGACTCCCCCATCAAATGTCACTATAACTAACATCATGTCCGGTGAGCCCATCAACACGCGCCTCTACCACATCGTCATGTACCTCGTGCAGTCGCTGGGCGACCATGCGCGGCGCGTCAACATGCCGCACTCGCTCTGCCAACTCCTCACACACCGCCTGATCCGGCTGACCCACCGTTTGCGAATCCTCATCGAGCGCGGGCCGATCCCCGCGCGCCCACCCCGCGCCTCACCGCGCAACCCGCCCGCAAACCCAAAGCCCAGCACGATTGAATACTACCCACCCACCAGCTTCGCCTGGATGCTCCGCTTGTTCCCCAACACCGGAGTGGCCGTCGCCCACTTCCAGCTCAAAACATTGCTGGACGAGCCCGAGACCCAATCCCTCATCGCAACCCATCCCACATTGGCCCGCAGCCTGCGGCCCTTGTGCCGCATGGTCGGCCTCAAAACGCCCGATTGCCTAAAGCTCCCCTCAAGACCGCGCACCAAACGCCCGCCACCCACGCCAGCGCCCGAAAAACCACCAAAACCACCGCGCCGAATCTGGCACCCGGCGCCACCGCCCAGGCCGATGACCCCGTTTGAGGCCCAACTCGCCGCCCGCCAATTCTTCAACCCCCGTGAATTTTACCTCTGAACGCCGCCCGGCCCAACCACGCCCAAATCATTACGATATCGTAACAAAAACCTGAACCTCCGGCAAAAAAACCGCTCTCTACTAGTCGCTCTTCGCCTCCTCGGCGATCACCGTCTCCACCTTCTGCGTCAGCTCGGCATGCATCTGGTGGATCTCCGCCATCAAAAGCTGCATGTCCCGCACCGTCTCCATCACCGCGTCATGCTGTTCCTTGGCCAGTTGGTCGGAGGACCGCGCCGCCAGAATCGTCCCCACCCCCAGCAGCGGCAGCGCGATCAGCTGCAAAACGCCCGAGCTGGCATATTGCACGAACGGCATGGTCGCCGGCCATTTCAGCGGCAGCAGGGAAAACACGAGGCAGAACCAGAAAAACCCCATGGTCGCGAAAATCTGGTTGGAGCGCAGCGCGATCTGGTCGTTCAGTCGCGAGATATTCTGGGGGAATTTTTTCAACACGGGCTGGCTCAACTGCGGCTCCTGATGTTTCGGCCCCATATCATACAACATCCCGCCGATTCGCGCGTAGAATCATCTGGCCGTAATGGTCGCGGGCGCAAACACACCCACCCGCCTCACCTCAGGCGGCGGCAGGCGGCGGCAGCATATAATCCAGTAGGGCAGCACCACCAGCGCGGTCCAGATAAAGTTGAACACCAGCTCACCGTGCGGCTCCACCGGCCATTGGGAGGGAAAGATGAGCAGGTCGACCAGCCAGGCGGTCCGCCACAGCAGCCCGGTCGCCCGCACGGTCGGCAGCAGCGTGTCCTGCCTGGGCTGGCGCGCCTCATGCATCCGGATCTGCAAATAGCTCGCCCCCACCATGATCAGGAGGGAGAGCAGATCCTGATAAAAATCCACGCTGGCGAAGCGGTCGAACCGGTGCAGCCAGATCATGCCAACGCCCGCGCCCAGCACCACAAAAACCCGGGCGATCGTATAGACCGGAATACCAAAATGCCACAGCGCGAGGTTCACCCCCGGCTGCAAGCCCCGATCGATGATCGTGTCATCCACCGCCCGGGCGATGGTCACAAGCCTGCTGGTCATCTTCCTCGTCCCGGCGCAAATCCAGCGCCCGTCGCAGAGAACCCCGCGCGCGGTCCAGCACCTCAGCCGCCAATGGTGCAGGCAACCCGCGCAGCAGCATCAGCGCCGCAGTCTTAACATGCATATCGCAGGCCTTCAGCGCAAGATCCGCCGCCTCGCGCTCCGCCTGGGTGATCTCCATCACCATGCGCAGCGCCCGGCCCCGCAGCTTTTGGTTGCTGGCCCGCATATCCACCATATACGGGCCATAGGTCCGGCCCAGCCGGATCATCACGAGGCTGGAGAGGATATTCAGCGCGGTCTTCTGCGCCGAGCCCGCCGAGAGCCGGGTAGACCCGGCGATCACCTCCGGGCCGGAGGCGATGCACAGGCAGAAATCCACCGTCTCCATTGGGCTGGCCGGGTTGTTCACAATCGCGCCGGTCAGCGCGCCCTGCGCCCGCGCCTGCCGCAGCGCCGCCAGCGTGAAGGGCGTGGCGCCCGAGGCGGCGATGCCGACCAGCGCATCCCCCGCGCCAAAACCATGCGCGGCCAGCACTTCCAGCGCCGCCGCCGCGTCATCCTCGGCACCCTCCGCCGCCCGGATGAACGCTTGCTCCCCACCGGCCAGCAGCGGGATGATCATGCCCTCCATGCCGAAGGTCGGCCCGCACT
>JAJZGI010000036.1 GCA_021798575.1 Pseudomonadota bacterium
GCGTAGCGATCAAACCCAGCCGTCGAAAATGTCGTCTGCTTCAATGCTGCCCCCTGCCCATGCAGGAGTAGTGTACAAAATTCAAAACGAACAGGGAATCATAATGTTATGCAGAGGTTCCTTAACCGGCAGTCTTCATCCCACGGAAAGGGCGGTTTTACCGTGCCGGATTTATCAACGTAGCCCAGGTCCCTGGCGAAGGGCGCCATGTCATGCGCGGTGTAGGTGAGCTCCAGCACGGAATCGCGGATGATTTGTCCGGCGGTTTTTTTGCCGAATTTTGTCGTGCCGTAACGGTCGATCGGCACGACGGGGAGCTGTTCCACGATGTACCAGTTGATATTTTGGCCTTGAATTTTCTGCCGGGTTACGAAATCAAACGGTAACGAGTTCAGATTCGCGAGAATGGTCGTAGCGTGATCCGCCAGAGGCTCCCTGCTATCGTCAGGTATCATCATGCCCAAGGAGTTGCCGACACCGGATTTTGGCAAAATAGCGCCGATCAGGGTTCTGGCGTTCGTCGGTGCAGTGATCATTTTATAGCTGATTGACCAATCATGTTTTGCCGCTGACGGCACATCGGATGCCTTTACCCAAAACTGCGGGTCAGGCAGCCAGTCCGGGCTCTTGTGCTGGGCCGGTGTCGCCGGTTGTGGCTGGGCCGGGCGGTGCTGGTTTTCCGGGTTCACCACCACATTCGCGGCCCGGTGGTCGTATGCCTGCATCATCTTGCCTTCATACAGCGGCACCCAGTCCCCCGTTTTGCTGCGGAAGTGATTTCCGCCAACGGGGTATGCGCCCTCCTTTTCCTCCAGCTCGTGGCGGGTGCGGAACAGGTTGGAGTCGTTGGTCATGTGAAACATGGTGGCGTATTTCACCGGCCAGGCTTTTACCTCCGTGCCGGATGCGCGGTTAACCAGCACCGGCAGGCGCGCATAGATCGCGGTGGTCAGCGCTGCGTCCCGCCGGGTGCGGAAGATCGGCGCGGTGCCGGTGTTCGGGTTTACTGAGGCGAAGTCCTCGGCGGAGAGTGGAAAGCAGCGCTCGGGGTCTTGCAGTTCCGAGACATCCTGTAGGAAGAACGCGCAGAGTGTGTTGGTTTTGACCGGCGAGGGGCTGGCGATGATCGCGCAGAATTTGAACCGGCTGTCCACATCGGGGAAGAATGGCGGGGCGTTGAAGCGGGTTCGGCGATTCTCAAAATCATACAGCGCCTTCAGCCGTCCGCCGGTCGCGACTTGCTTGAAGAATGGCGCGGCGGTTTTGTCCGAGGCGATGCCCGACGGTGTCAGCAGCCCGACCATGCCGGTTGGCTTTACCAGCGTCATCGCCCGCTCCACGAACAGGGAGTAGATGTTTACATCGCCGCCGGAGAGCAGCGGATAGTCCCCGCACTCCCGCGCCATGCGCACGGCGGCCTCGGCGCGCGCGTTGGCTTTGGTATAATCCTGGTGCAGCGGGTCGCCTGCTTTCTCCAGCGCCTTGATCATCCGATCACGGTCGGATGCGCGTTGGGCCAGCGCGATCTCGGGCCGGCGGGCGGCGAACCATTCCACCTGTTGCAGCTTCATGCGGTCCCATGGGGGGTTGCCGATGATGGCATCGAACCCGCCGGTGAGGCCTTTGGCCTCCCACGCGGACCAGACGCCGGGGAAGGCGACCTGCCAGTTGAGAAAGGATTGTTCGGCGATGAGCGCGGTCGCGCGCTCAAAAATTTCGGCGAAACGCTGCGCATCCTTGCCAGTTTTCAGCTTCTCCCGGCCCGTGGCGATGCGCAATGGATCCCCGAACTGGCCGGAGAAGAATGCCTGCACGGCGGCTTTGTCTGGTTTGGATTTTTGGTCCTGCCAGTCCAGCGCGTGGATGAAACCGAGGATGGCGTTTAGCGGTGCGGTCATATCCTGCACCTGGTCGAACTCATCCTTTGAGCGATGCGCCTCGGCGATCTCGGCGTCGGTCAGCCCCTCGATGATCTGCATACGGGTGGCGGCGTTTACCGCTTCGGTCATCGGCCCGTACAAGAACAGCGGCGCGCCGAGATCGGTCGCGCGGTTGATCCCGTTGCGTACCCAGATACCAAAAAGACTATCCCCGCAGCGCAGGTGGTGATCCAGGAAAGAGAGTGGCGCGCCGACGGTGAAACTGTGCAGCCAGAGGGCGACCTTTGCCAGCTCCACCGCCATGTTGTTTTTATCCACGCCGTAGATGCAGCGCTTGAGCACCATGCGGCGGACGATGTGGCGGTCGTCCAGCTGCTCGGGTGCCACGCTCCACCCGCGCTCCCGCGCGTTGCGCAGGATGGTGTTGCGGATGGCGGCGATGCGGCCGATGAGCGGCGAGATGTAGGTGCCGGGGGTGACCAGCGCCTGGGCCTCGGCCATGGCGTCGATCACCTGGTCGGCCAGATAGTCCACGAGGCTGACGAGAAAATGCCCGGAGCCCATGGCGGGGTCGCAGATTTTGAGGTTCAGCAGCTGCTCCGCCGGGTCGTGGTCCTGCAGCGCCAGCACGCGCTCGTCTGGGTCTGGCTCGCTGGCCTCCAGCGCCGCCATGGCGGTGGTGAATGCTGCCATGCGGGATTCGATGAGCGGGTTGATCGTCTCGCGGATGATGAGTGCGACCAGATCATCGGGCGTGTAGTAGCTGCCGGAGCCTTTGCGGGCGAAGACGTTGGGGCGGATGGTGATGCGGCCGGAATCGTTGGTGACCTCGTGCTCCAGCAGGCGCTCGTAGATGGAGCCGAGCTGCTGGACGCTCAAGTCCCGGTAGTTGATGTATTTGCGGCCCGAAGGCGTGTGCTCGAAGGAGAGCGCGTCGATCACCGAAGCCATGACGGAGTCGCCCAGGCGGATATCCGCCAGGAGCGGGGTTTTTTTGGCGTCGAACAGGCCGCCGTTGTAGGCCGGGAGGCCGATGGATTTGTCGCCGAGGTCGATGGCGCGGCAGAGGTCTTCCACGACCGACCAGTAGCGGGCGGCGGATTCCGAGAAAGTGTCGTGGCTGTCCTTGCGGGCGCCGACATCGGCGCGCACGCGCTGGCGCAGGCCGTATTGTGCGTAGCGTTCCTCGCGCACGGGGAGCAGATCGCGGTCCTCCGCGTAGAGGATGAACAGGAGCCGGTAGAGCAGGATGAGAGCGGCTTCCCGCACCTCCTGCAGGGGGGCGGCGGGTGCGGCGGCGGCGATGGCCTGGGCGAGGGTGGGGAAGACGGTGCCGAACACGAGGTTGGAGAGGTTGGCGGCGACCCGCTCCTCGTAGAATTTGCCCTCGTCCAGCGCGCGCTGGTGGAACGTGCGGGGGTCGGGGGCGGTGGGCAGGAAAGCATCTCGCCCGAAGACGAGGAGGAAGATGCGCAGCCAGTGGCGGCGATCGGGCTCGGGCAGGGCGAGGATGGCGGTGAGGTTGAGCTCGAAGAACTGCTCGGAGACGGAGCGCGCACCCTGGTAATAGAGCCGCCAGCGTGCGCCGTTGGTGAGGATGCCCCAGCGGAGTTTGCCGGTCGTGAGGTCGTCCACGCGGCGGAGATAGCGCAGCATCTGGGTGGAGGGCGCTGTCTCCTCGCCGCGGGTGCCTGACTGGCGGTCCAGTGCGCGCTGCCAGCGTTTGGATTCGACGATGGCGAGGCCGAGGCCGTAGCGTTTGTACTCCTCGGCGAAGCCGTTGGCCTGGGTTTTGGCGGCCGTGTCCTGGAACAACAGGCCGTCTGGCACGTCAGCGCGGCCATGGGCGGCGAGATTCTGCTGGCGCAGGCTGGCGGTCCAGCCGAGGCGGGCGAGGGTTGGCCAGATGAGGTCGTCCTCCGTCTGGCTCTCGTTGGGGGTGTGCGCGACCGGGAAGTGGGCGATGATACGCCGGAGGTCCTCGGCAAGATTGTCGATGTCCGGGTCGGCCAGCGCCTGCCAGCCTGGGGTGTTGGTGATGCTCTCGTTCAGGAAGTCGGTGGAAAAGAGGCTGCCCTGGAAGATGGTCTCGGCTGGCACGCGCGGGTTTTTTCCGGCTACTCAGCCGGGAGTGGGGCGGATTTTTTGGCGTGGATTTCGGCCATTTTGGTATCCACGTGCTTGGAGAAGACGAACTCCGCCGGGCGGGCGTTGTTCAGCGGGATATCCTTCGCCATCGCGCCCTCGGTTTTGATGCCTTTGAGCGCCACGGCGGCCAGCTTCCAGGGTTTTTTCACGGAATCCAGTACCGCGCTCGCCTCGAAGCCGGAGTGCACCATGCAGTCGGCGCATTTCTCGTAATTGCCGACGCCGTATTTATCCCAGTCGGTGCTGTCCATCAGCTCCTTGTAGGTTTTGGCGTAGCCCTCGCCCAAAAGGTAACACGGGCGCTGCCAGCCAAACACGTTGCGGGTGGGGTTGCCCCAGGGGGTGCAGGCGTAGCTCTGGTTGCCTGCCAAAAAGTCCAGGAAGAGCGGGCTCTGGTTGAACTTCCAGTTCTTGCCGCGCTTTTTGCTCTCCTCGCCGCGGCGGAAGATGGCGCGGAACAATTCCTTGGTGCGGGTGCGGTTGAGGAAATGCTCCTGGTCTGGTGCGCGCTCGTAGGCGTAGCCCGGCGAGGTCATCACGCCGTCGATATCGAGGTCGGCGATCGTGTCGAAGAATGTCGCGACACGGTCAGGGTCCGCGCCCTCGAACAGAGTGCAGTTGATGGAGACGCGGAAGCCCTTGGATTTGGCGAGTTTGATGGCGTCCACCGCGCGCTCGTACACGCCGTCCTGGTCGACCGAGACGTCGTGCATTTGCTTGTCGCCATCCAAATGGATGTCCCAGCAGAAGTTTTTGTGGGGCTGGTATTGGTCGATCTTTTTCTCGAGCAGCAGGGCGTTGGTGCAGAGATAGATGAACTTGCCCTTGGCCAGGATGCCGCGGGTGATCTCGGGCATCTCGCGGTGGAGCAGGGGCTCGCCGCCGGCGATGGCGACGATGGGCGCGCCGCATTCATCGACCGCGCCGAGCGCATCGGCCACCGAGATGCGCTGGTTCAGGATCTCGGAGGGGTAGTCGATCTTGCCGCAGCCGGCGCAGGCGAGGTTGCAGCGGAACAAGGGCTCCAGCATGAGCACCAGCGGGTAGCGCTTTACGCCCATGAGTTGCTTGCGGAGCAGGTAGGCGCCAACGCGGATCGCCTGGTTCATCGGTACGGCCATGGTTTATATGATTCCTATGTGCTTCAGGCCACTTCGGCCGGAAGTTTGAATTTGACGTCTTCCGGCGTGCCCGCCAGCAGCTCGATCTCGACGCGGCCGAACTGGCGCAGCCCCTCGATGACGCCCTGGACCAGCACCTCCGGCGCTGAGGCGCCCGCCGTGAGGCCGACGGTGTGGATCCCCTCGAACCAGGAGGCCTGGAGATGCGCGGCGTCGTCGATGAGGTAGGCCGGGCGGCCCAGCTCCGCGCCGATCTCGCGCAGGCGGTTGGAGTTGGAGGAGTTTTTGCTGCCCACCACGAGGATCATGTCCACGAGCTCGGCCAGATGGTGTACGGCCTCCTGGCGGTTCTGGGTGGCGTAGCAGATGTCGCGCACATCCGGCCCGACGATGGCGGGGAAGCGTGTTTTCAGCGCGGCGATGATGCCGCGCGTGTCATCCACCGAGAGGGTGGTCTGGGTGATGTAGGAGAGTTTTTCGGGCGTGGCGACCTCCAGCGCGGTGGCATCCTCCACCGTTTGGACGAGATAGACCTTGCCGTCGATCTGGCCGATGGTGCCCTCCACCTCGGCGTGCCCGGCGTGGCCGATCAGCACGATCTCGCGGCCCTGGCCGGCGTAGCGCCGACCCTCGGCGTGGACCTTGGCGACCAGCGGGCAGGTCGCGTCGATCACCGGCAGCGTGCGGGAGGCGGCGGCCTGCTCCACCTTGCGGGCGACGCCGTGGGCCGAGAAGACGGTCATCGCACCTTCCGGCACCTCGTCCAGCTCGTCCACGAACACGGCGCCGCGCGCCCGCAGGTCCTCCACCACATGGCGGTTGTGCACGATCTCGTGGCGGACATAGATCGGCGGCCCGAATTTCACCAAAGCGCGCTCCACGATGTCGATCGCGCGCTCCACCCCGGCGCAGAAACCGCGCGGCTGGGCCAGGATCACACGAATCGATTTAAGGGGCTGCGAGCCGTCCATTTGGTTTGTCCTGTTGCGAGTCTGTCACGCTGTTCGTCTTTCTCAACCCAGAGATAGGTCAAACCCTGCCCAATCCGCAAGCATCGGTGTAAGGGAAAGCTTCATTTTCGGGGTCGAGACAGTCAACATGGCTGACATGCATGGTGCAAATCGGTGCTGGCTTTAGGGTTTACACGCTCTTATGAGAGGGTGAATATGGGGTGAATCGCTGTTCTGTTGTCGGTTGGACACAGTGGATGGGATTCAGGTTTGATCGAAGGACGGAAATAATGCGGACCAGATTGACGCGGCTTTTCGGGGGGCTTGGCTGATGCCGCTGCGGACACCGCTGCTCGACCGGGTGAAAATACCCTCCGATATGCGTAACCTCTCGGGCGAGCAGCTCCGGCAACTGGCCGATGAACTGCGTAGCGAGACGATCGACACTGTCTCGGTTACCGGCGGGCATCTGGGCTCTTCATTGGGCGTGGTGGAGCTCACGGTGGCGATCCATGCGGTGTTCGACACGCCGCGCGACCGGCTGATCTGGGACGTCGGCCACCAGACCTACCCGCATAAAATTCTCACCGGCAGGCGGGACCGGATCCGCACCCTGCGCCAGCCGGGTGGGCTCTCGGGCTTCACCCGCCGCTCGGAGAGTGAATACGACCCGTTTGGCGCGGCGCATTCCAGCACCTCCATCTCCGCAGGGCTGGGCATGGCGGTGGCGCGGGACCTGAAAAAAGAGGCCGATCCGCGGCATGTGATCGCCGTGATCGGCGATGGCTCGATGAGTGCGGGCATGGCCTATGAGGCGATGAACAATGCCGGGGCGATGAAATCACGCCTGCTTGTGGTGCTGAACGATAACGACATGTCGATCGCCCCGCCGGTGGGGGCGATGAGCGCGTATCTCTCGCGCCTGATATCGTCCCGCAGTTTTATGTCCCTGCGGGACTTCGCGGCCAGAATGGCCAAGCGCTTCCCCCGGCCGCTGGAGCGCACGGCGCGCCGCGCGGAGGAATATGCCAGAGGGATCCTGACCGGCGGCACCTTGTTCGAGGAGCTGGGGTTCTATTATGTCGGGCCGATCGATGGCCATAATCTGGACCATCTGCTGCCCGTGCTGCGCAACATCCGTGACTCTGACAGCACCGGGCCGGTGCTGCTGCATGTCGTCACGCAGAAGGGCAAAGGCTACGCCCCGGCCGAGGCCGCGGGGGATAAATTGCACGCCACCGCCAAGTTCAACGTGGTGACGGGCGAGCAGAGCAAGGCGCCACCCGGCCCACCCAGCTATACCAATGTGTTCGCCAAGGGGCTGATCGCCGAGGCGGAGGCCAACCCGAAGCTGGTGGCGGTGACCGCCGCGATGCCGGGCGGCACCGGGCTGGAGAAATTCGCCGCCAAATTCCCCACCCGCATGTTCGATGTCGGCATCGCCGAGCAGCACGCCGTGACCTTCGCCGCCGGCATGGCGACCGAGGGCATGGCGCCGTTCTGTGCCATCTATTCCACGTTTTTGCAGCGCGGCTACGACCAGCTGGTGCACGATGTCGTCCTGCAATCGCTGCCCGTGCGTTTCGCCATGGACCGCGCCGGGCTGGTGGGCGCGGATGGCGCGACCCATGCCGGGGCGTATGATCTCTCCTACCTCGGTTGTCTGCCGCGCATGGTGATCATGGCGCCGTCGGACGAGGCCGAACTGATGCACGCGGTGGCCACGGCGGCGGCGATCGACGACCGACCCTCGGCGTTGCGCTACCCGCGCGGCGAGGGGCTTGGCGTGGCATTGCCAGAGCGCGGCACGCCGTGGGAGATCGGCAAAGGGCGCATTTTGCGGGAGGGCTCGCGCGTCGCGATTCTCGCGCTGGGGCCACGCCTGGTCGACGCGCTGAAGGCCGCCGATGAGCTCGCCGCGCGCGGTTTCTCCACCACCGTGGCGGACGCCCGCTTCATGAAGCCGCTCGATGAGGCGCTGGTCGGCCAGCTTGTCCACCATCATGAGGTGCTGATCACCCTGGAGGAGAATGCCTCGGGCGGTTTCGGCGCCGCCGTGGCGCATTACCTGGCCTGGACCGGGGCGTTCGACTCCGGCCTGAAATTCCGGCCCATGGCCCTGCCGGACCGGCTGATCGACCATAATACCCAGGCGGCGCAGCTCATCGACGCCGGGCTGACGGCCAATGATATCGTGCGCCATGCGCTTGCCGCCCTCGGGCTCCAGGCGTTGCATGACCTGGCTTCTATTCCAGCGCAATAAAGTACCTATATGGTCCGCATGAAGCCGATTCTCGCATTCTCCGTTCTGCTCGCGTCCCTGCTGCCGTGCGTCGCCCTGGCCACGCCGCCCGAGGCGGCACCCGTGGCCGCCCTGGACGCCGCATTGCTCACCACCATGCAGGCGGGCTCCGCCGGGCAGAGTTTTACGGCGCGGGACGCTGCGCTCGCCCCAGTGATCCGCCAGAGCTTCAATCTGCCGGTGGTGACGCAGAACTCCGTGGGGTTTTTATGGTCCACGCTGCCCGCGGCTCAGCAACAAACCCTGGTCGGGCTCATGGGCTCGTTCACCACGGCCAGCTATGTGGCGGAATTTTCAAGCTTTCACGGCGAAAAATTCACGCTGCTCCCGGCGGAAAAGACCCTCGGTGACGAGAAGATCATTGAAACCCGGCTTGACCCGTCGAGCGGTTCGCCGACCGAGCTCGACTATGTGGTGGCCGACGGCCCGCATGGCTGGCAGATCACCGACGTGCTGCTGGATGGCACCATCAGCCAGGTGGCTGTGCACGCCTCGGATTTCAGCAGTCTGGTGAATCAGGGTGACGCATCGCCGCTGATCAAGGCTTTGCGGGCCAAGATCGCCTCGCTCTCCAGCGGCACCCACGACTAAACTCAGGTGCATACTCTGGCCGGAATCATGGTGCTGCTGGCCCTGGTGGGCGTTGTCCAGCAGATGGCGGGCGTGCTGCTGGTGCAGCGCTTTGCCGCCGCCGCCACGCCGCCGCCCGCTGCCACGCCGCCGGTGAGTATCCTCAAGCCGTTATGCGGGGTGGAGCCGCTCACCGAGCTGGCGCTGGAGTCCTTCTTCCTCATCGAATATCCGGATTTTCAGCTCGTGTTCGGCGTGCAGAATGCCGCCGATCCGGTACTGGAGATCATCGCTATGCTGCGCGCGCGCTATCCATTGCGCGATGTCGCCCTGGTGGTGGACTCCGCGCTGCACGGCAGCAACCGCAAGGTCTCGAACCTCATCAACATGCTGCCCGCCGCGCGCCATGAGCTGCTGGTGATGTCGGATGCGGATATCCATGTGCCGCCGCATTTCCTGCATCGTGTGGTCGCGGCACTCGAGGCACCTGGGGTGGGGCTGGTCACCACGCTCTATACGGCGCTGCCTGGCACGGCGCATCTGGCGACGCTGATGGGCGCCAACCAGATCAACTACATGTTTCTGCCGGGCGCTCTGCTGGCGCGGGCTCTAGGACGGCAGGACTGCCTGGGTGTCACCATGGCGCTGACCAAAAAAACGCTGGCGCAGGTGGGCGGGCTGGCGGCGGTGGCGAACCATCTGGCCGATGACCAGATGCTGGGCCGCCTGGTGGTGCGCCAGGGCTATAAGCTCACCCTGGCGCAGGTGATCCCGGCGACCACCGTGCCGGAAGCCAATTTCAAGGCCTTGTTCCGCCATGAGCTGCGCTGGGCGCGTACCATCCGCGCCCTGGTGCCCATCCCCTATGCTGCCTCGGTGCTGCAAATCTCATTGTTCTGGGCGTTGCTCGCGGTGGTGTTCACGCATGGGGCCTGGTATGGCTGGGCGCTGTTCCTGGCGGTGCTGATTTCACGCTATGCCGCCGCCCGGCGGATCGACAAGGCATTAAAGCTCGCCCGGGTGGGGGACGCCTGGCTGTTCCTGCTGCGGGATTTATGTTCCCTGGTGATTTATGTATATAGTTTCATCGGTGACAGAGTGGATTGGCGCGGCCAGATGATGCGCGCGGATACAGGCAGATTGCCGCCAAACTGAGGAATGAGTGAGACCATGTTGAAAACCCTGTTTCTGCAGCCGCCCTCCTTTGATGGTTTTGATGGCGGCGCCGGGTCGCGCTATCAGGCGCGGCGCGAGATCAAATCCTTCTGGTTTCCCACTTGGCTGGCGCAGCCCGCGGCGCTGGTGCCGGATTCCACACTGATCGACGCGCCACCCGCGCGCCTGACCATGGCGGACGTGCTGCCGCACGCCAAAACCCACGACCTGCTCATCATCCATACCTCCACGCCCTCCTTCGGCAATGACGTGAAGGTGGCCGAGGCGTTCAAGGCCGAGAACCCTGGCATGATCGTCGGCTTCGTCGGCGCCAAGGTGGCCGTGCAACCCGAGGAGTCGCTGGCCCGCGCCGGCGTGATCGACTTCGTCGCGGGCAATGAGTTCGACTTCACGATCAAAGAGATCGCGGCGGGCAAGCCGCTGGCTGAGGTGGACGGGATCATGTATCGCGACGCGCAGGGCGCGCTGGTGAAGAACCAGGACCGCGCGATCCTGCACGACATGGACCAACTCCCCTTCGTGACCGATGTGTATAAGAAGCACCTGCGGATCGAGGATTATTTCATCGGCTACCTGCTGCATCCGTATATCTCGATGTATACCGGGCGCGGCTGCAAATCCCACTGCACCTTCTGCCTGTGGCCGCAGACCGTCGGCGGGCATAAATACCGCACCCGCTCGGTCGAGAATGTGGTGGCGGAGATCCGCCACGCGAAGGCGATGTTCCCGCAGGTCAAGGAGTTCATGTTCGATGACGACACCTTCACCGATGACCTGCCGCGCGCCGAGGCCATCGCCCGCGAGCTGGGCAAAATGGGCGTCACCTGGTCGTGCAACGCCAAGGCTAATGTGCCCTTCAAGACGCTGAAGGTTTTGAAAGAGAACGGGCTGCGGCTGCTGCTGGTGGGCTATGAGACGGGCAACCAGCAGATTCTCTATAATATCAAGAAAGGCATGCGGATCGATGTCGCCAAGCAGTTCACGCGCGACTGCCATACGCTGGGGATCAAGATCCATGGCACCTTCATCGTCGGCCTGCCCGGCGAGACGCAGGACACGCTGAGCGAGACGATCGCGTTCGCCAAGGAGATCAACCCGCACACCATCCAGGTCTCGCTGGCCGCACCCTATCCCGGTACGTTCCTGTATGATCAGGCCGTGCGTGAGGGCTGGCTGGATATCGAGCATGCCGAGCTGATCGATGAGCATGGGGTGCAGATCGCGCCGCTGCATTATCCGCATCTCTCGCATACGGAGATTTTCAAGTCGGTCGAGACCATCTACCGGCAGTTCTATTTCCGGCCGTCGAAGATACTCTCGATTCTGAACGAGATGATCCGCAGCCCGGAGATGATGAAGCGCCGCCTGCGCGAAGGCGTGGAGTTCTTCGCCTTCCTGAAGGAGCGCCGCACGGCCTGACGCGGTCGTGCCGGGCGTCATCTTCTCCGCCGATGATTTCGGCCTCACGCCTGGGGTGAATGAGGCCGTGGCGCGCGCCCACACAAACGGGCGGCTCACCCAGGCGAGCCTCATGGTCGCCGCACCGGCCGCGGCGGATGCGGTGGCGCGGGCGAGGCAGCTTCCGGGGTTGAATGTCGGACTGCATCTGGTGCTGGTGGATGGAGACTCCTGCCTGGGCCACGCGAGACTGCCGCATATCACCATGGCGGATGGGAAGTTCCCGAAAAACCAGGTAGCGCTGGCGCTGAGATATTTCTTCTCGCCAGCCGCGCGGCGCGAGTTGCGCGCGGAGATCGGGGCGCAGTTCGCGGCGTTTGCCGCCACCGGGCTCGCTTTGCACCATGCCGATGCGCATAAGCACATGCACCTGCACCCGACCGTGGCGCGCATGATGATCGAGACGGGGCAAAAATTCGGCCTGCGGCGCATCCGGGTGCCAGCTGAGCCGCCGGGGATTTTGAGGCTCTGCGGCGAGAAGCCGGGGTTTGGCGATTATGCGCTCCATGCCTGGAGTTTTCTGCTGCGCTGGCAGGCGCGCGGGCTACAGGCACCAGACCAGGTCTTCGGGCTGAAATGGTCCGGGCATATGACCCTGGCGCGGGTGCAAACCTTGTTGGAGCATCTGCCAGCGGGCGAGAGCGAGATCTATTTCCATCCGGCTGTTGAGCGGGATGATGTGCTTACCGCTTTGATGCCGGACTATGAGCATGTGGCGGAGTTCGAGGCGCTGCTGGGCCTGCAAGCTCCTGCCAGGCCATGAGCGCGCCGATGGCAGCACCCACCGGCATGAAACTATGGCCGATGATGGGCGCCAGGATGCCGGCGTAACCGGCGAGCAGCCAGAGGGCGGCATAGGTCAGCCGCCGGCCGCCGCTGGCGCGCAGTCCCAAAGCCGCCATCGCGACGGAAAAACCCACGAGGTCGTACAAGAACCCATAGGGCATGAGCAGCACCGCGAGGCTGACGCTCACCCCCATGCGCGCCAGTGTGTCTGCTGGGTTGGCCCAGGCGCGCCAGATCAACGCTCCCGCGGCCAGGCTGGAGAGCGCCTGTAGCGCCCAGGCCGTGGCGAGGCTGGCGCCAAAGCTGCGCGCCATGAAGAACACCGTATCGCCGATGGCCGGGAAATAGCGCGCGAAGGAGACGGAGATCATATGCGTGGAGGCATGGCGGGCGCCGGAGAGAAACCATCGCCAGGCGTAGACGCCCTCGAAGCCCAGCGTGAGCAGCACCAGCAGCGCGACGCACAGCACGAACCCGGCCAGCGCGGGTGTGAGCCGCCGCCGCAGCAGGATGAAGGGCAGCAGCAGCCCGAGCTGCGGCTTGATGGACAAGAACCCGGCCAGCGCCCCGGCGCGCACCGGCCTTGTTTCCATCCACATCAGCGAGGCCACCAGCAGGCCGCCGGTCAGGGTGCCGTTCTCGCCGTTGGAGAGGTCCAGCAGCGCCGCCGGGCCGGTGAGCCCCAGGATGATCGGCCCCCAAGGCAGCCCGGTGCGGCGCAGCAGCGCGGCGGAGATGATGAAATAGAGCCCGCGCCAGAGGAAAAAGCTGAGGCCCAACGGTGCGCAGGCTTGCAGCATGGCGAGCAGGCCCATGGTGGGCGGGTAGAGCCAGTCCAGCGCGAAGGGATGCAGATGCGCCACCGGCGGCGCGCCCAGCACGCGCCCGGCCCAGGCCAGGGCGGCTGCATGGCCGCCGAAACGGCTGTCGAGCAGCAGGCCGGAGTACCAGAACATCGAGAAGAATGTGTCTGGCACGCCTGCCTGCCCGCCTACCCAATGCATGGCGTGCAGCACGGTGAGCAGAAAGATGACATAGGCGATGCCGATGAGCGTGAGCCCGGCCACCATGCCGAGCCGGCGCGCCGCATAAAAAACCCCGGAGTGCTCCGGGGTTTTTTCGGCGCTGCGCATCGGGCGGAGGCTGCTCAGCGCTTGCTGAACTGGAAGCTGCGGCGGGCTTTCGCCTTGCCGTATTTTTTCCGCTCCACCGCGCGGGAATCGCGCGTGAGGAAGCCCGCGACCTTCAGGATGCCGCGCAGATCGGGCTCATAGAGGGTGAGCGCGCGGGAGATGCCGTGCCGCACCGCGCCCGCCTGGCCGGAGAGCCCGCCGCCGTTGACGGTGCAGAACACGTCGAACTGGTTGTAGCGGTCCGCCACGAGGAAGGGCTGGGTGATCAACATGCGCAGCACCGGGCGCGCGAAGTAGTGTGGCGCTTTTTTGCCGTTCACGATGATCTCGCCCTTGCCGGGTTTGATCCACACACGGGCGATGGCGTTCTTGCGTCGGCCGGTGGAGTAGGAGCGGCCCTGCGCGTCGCGCTTGGGCTCGCGCTTGGGTGTCGCGGCCTCGGCGGCGACCACGCTGGGCAGGTCTCGCAGCCCGGCGAAGGCATTATCGGTATCGGACATGTTACGCTCTCCGGTTCTTGGCGTTCATCGCGCCGACATCAAGGGTTTTCGGCTGCTGCGCGGCGTGCTTGTGCTCCGGCCCGGCATAGACATAGAGGTTTTTCATCTGCTGGCGTTGCAGTGGCCCGCGCGTGATCATGCGCTCGACGGCCTTCTCGACCACGCGCTGCGGATGGGCGCTGGCGAGCCGCTCCCGGATGCTGCGGCCCTTGATGCCGCCGGCATAGCCGGTGTGGTAGTATAGCACCGATTGCTCGGCTTTTTTGCCCGTGAGCTTCACCTTCTCGGCGTTCACGATGATGATGTTGTCCCCGCAGTCCACGTGCGGGGTGAATTGCGGCTTGTGCTTGCCGCGCAAGCGGCTGGCCACGATGGCGGCGAGGCGGCCCAGGATCAGCCCCTCGGCGTCGATCAGCACCCAGTCCTTCTCGACATCTGCCGGTTTCAGCGAAATCGTCGTTTTCATGTTTTCGGCTTCCAGTTATGTAGCGTGGCGGCTTATCGTGATGTTTGCGGGTTTGGTCAAGGGTTTGGGCCTGGGGTATCATAATACCGGGCGGTGGCGCTGAGTGATTCGGCAAGGCTTTGCGCGGGCCGCCAGCCCAGATTCTGTGCCGCCACGGGGTTGGCGATGAAATTCCCGGACAGGCTCTGCCACATCGCGCCACGCCCCAGCAGCGCCGCAACCGAAGCCAGAATGCCGGGCGGGCAGTTGAACAGCCGTGATGTAACGCCGAGCCCCTCGGCCAGGGCGGTGATCAAATCCGGGGTGCTCACCTGCTCGGGGTGGGCGGCCAGCACGCATTCGGGCGCGCGCGCGCTCCGCAGGACCGCGAGCACAATCTCGGCCAATTCGTCGCGGTGGATGAAACTGCGCCGGTTGGCAAGGCCGCCGAAGGGCAATGGAACGCCGCGCCGCAGCAGGCCGAGCAGCAGCGGGATGTTGCCCGGGCAGCCCGGCCCGATGACGGCGACCGGGCGGATGATGCAGAGGCCGGGGCCGAATGCGGCGGCTACCGCGTGCTCGGCCTGCAATTTACTCTCGGCGTATTCGTCCATCGGGTTGGGTGGTGTCGTGTCCGTGACCGGGCCCGCGTGGACCCGGCCATGGATATGCGCGGTGGAGATGAGAATGAACCGGCGCGCCCCGGCTGTGCGGGCGGTATGGGCCAGGTTGACGGCGGTCTGCACATTCTGCCGCCGCCAGGTGTCACCCCGCAGGCCACGCCGGTGGCCGAGCCCGGCGGCGTGGATCACCACCTCCACCGGCGGCAGTTTCAGCCCCGGCTCGGCGAGGTCCCCGGTGATGCAGGGGGTGATGCCGGGCGCCAGTGGTGCCGCGCCGCGCAGACCGCCCAGGACGGGCAACCCGGCCTCGGCCAGGCGCTTTGTGATCGCCCCGCCGATATAGCCAGTGGCGCCGGAGCAGAAGATCAATCTAGCCGCGGCTCCGTGCGGCGCGGCGGGCGCGGCGGCGGGTTTTGGGGGGCTGGTGCGAGGCGCTCCCGCAGCGGTGTGACAGCCGGTGGCGGGGCAGGGCGCGCCATGGGCTGTGGCACGGGCACTGGCTCGGCATAGTCGCGCTGGGATTTTTTCAACCGGCCGAAATTCGGCACGTCATCGAAGCTCTCGAACGAGCTGGATGCGGCGCTTGCCATGCCCGCGCCGCGCATCGCCATGGTCCGCAGCTCGTCCTGCAGCGCGTCGATCTGGGATTCCAGCGACTCAATGCGCCCCTTCACGCCGAAGACGCTGAACGGCATGAGCAGAAACGCCAGCGCCCACAGCAGCACCGGCAGGGCCAGGAGCAGGAACATCCAGCCGGGCATCCAGCCGGGCAAGGTGGGGAGCAGGTTCATGAAAAATCTATAGACCAATCCATCAATGACGGAAATGGCGCAGGCCGGTGAAGACCATGGCGATGCCCGCCGCGTCCGCCGCTGCGATGACCTCCGCGTCGCGGATCGAGCCACCCGGTTGGATGACGGCGGTGGCGCCCGCCGCGATCGCCGCCTCCAGCCCGTCCGCGAAAGGGAAAAACGCGTCGGAGGCGACGACGCAGCCGGTGAAATCGAGCCCCGCCGCCGCGCCGCGCCAGGCGGCGATGCGCGCGGAATCGACGCGGTTCATCTGCCCGGCGCCCACCCCCAGCGTGGCGCCGCCTTTGGCGTACACAATGGCGTTGGATTTGACATGCTTGCAGACGCGGAAGGCGAAGATCATGTCCTGCACCTCCGCCGGGCTGGGTGCGCGTTTGGTGACGATTTGCAGCGCCTCGGGGCCGATCCGCCCGGCGTCCCGGCTGGCGAGCAAAAACCCGCCGGCGAGGGATTTGAACGTGACGCCGGGATCGGCTGGGTCCGGCAGGCCGCCGGTGAGCAACAGGCGCAGGTTTTTCCTGGCCGCCAGCAGCGTTTTTGCCGCGTCATCGGCGTCCGGGGCGATGATGACCTCGGTGAAGATGGTGGCGATTTTGGCGGCGGTCGCGGCGTCCAGCGTGCGGTTGAGCGCTATGATCCCGCCAAAGGCGGATACCGGGTCGCAGGCGAGCGCGGCATCCCATGCCTGCGCCACGCTGGGGGCACTTGCCACGCCGCAGGGGTTGGCATGTTTCACGATCACGATGGTGGGCTCGGCGAATTCCGCCACGCACTCGAACGCCGCGTCCGTGTCGTTGAAATTATTATAGGAGAGCTCCTTGCCCTGGACCTGCACCGCGCTGCCCACGCCTGCGCGCGCCGGGCTGGCGGCATAGAAGGCGGCGGATTGGTGCGGGTTCTCGCCGTAGCGCAGGGTTTGGCGCCGCGTGCCCGCGATGGCGAGGTTTGCCGGATATTCCTCGCCGTTCTGCCCGGCGAACCAGGCGGAGATCGCGGAGTCATAGGAAGCGGTATGGGCGTAGGCCTGCGCCGCCAGGGTGCGCCGTGTGGCCAGGCTCGTGCCGCCATGCTCAGCCAGCTCCGCCAGCACCAGCGCATAGTGCTGCGTTGTGGTCAGCACCGCGACCGAGGCGTGGTTTTTCGCTGCCGAGCGGATCATCGCCGGGCCGCCGATGTCGATATTCTCGATACACTCCTCAAACGCCGCGCCGCGCGCCACGGTGGCGGCGAACGGGTAGAGGTTGACGACCACGAGGTCGATCGGCGCGATATGGTGCGCTGCCATCTGCGCCAGATGCTCCGCACTGTCCCGCCGGGCTAGGATCCCGCCGTGGATTTGCGGCACCAGGGTCTTCACCCTTCCGTCCAGGATCTCGGGGAAGCCGGTATGTTCCGCGACCTCGACGACCGGCACCCCGGCTTCCCGCAATGTTTTGGCCGAGCCGCCGGTTGAGAGAATTTCGACGCCGTGCGCCGCCAGCGCGGTGCAGAATTCGACCATGCCGGTTTTATCGGAGACCGAGACGAGCGCCCGGCGCGGCGCGATGCGCATATCCATAGGTGGAGTCCTTAATTGGTGGCGGAGACAACGGAGATCGCGTTGGCGGGCGAGCCGTGGATCACCTTGGTGCTGATCAGCACATAGACCAGCGCGTGGTCCTGCTCGTCCACCATGCGGGTGATGATGAAATGCTTGAACCAGAACGAGGCGGTGATCGCGCCCATCTGGGCTTTGCGCGGCAGGTCCGCGGGGATGCTCACCGGGCCGTGGGCGATGCAGCTGAGGCCGAACTTGCTGGGGTCGGTGGCGAGGCCGAGCCCGCCGCTCAGCCCGCCGGTCTGGGCAAAGGAGGCGTAGCAGGAGACGTTCGCCACCTGCGGGTCATCGAAACGCTCGACCACCACCTTGTCGTTGGGGCCGATCAGCCGGAAATTGGTGCTGACGCTGCCGATTTTGGTTTGCGCCTGGGCGGCGGACGCGATGAGAATGAGCAAGCAGGCGAGCAGGTTTTTCATGGCGATACTCCGGGTCTGAGCGCCTCATACACCAGAAGCGTCTGCGCGCAGATGATGGATTCGGAAAAATTTTCCGTAGCGCGGGTGCGGGCCGCCGCGCCGAAGCGCGCCCGGAGCGGCGCATCGTCCAGCAGTGTTTTGATCGCGGTCGCCAGCGCCTGCACGTCCCCGGCGGGGAACAGAAAACCGGTCTGGCCGTGCACCACCGCCTCGCGGCAGCCGGGGATGTCGCTCGCCACCAGCGGCTTGCCCGCCGCCATCGCCTCGAGGGCCGATTTTGGCAGGCCCTCGCGGTAGGTGGAGGGCTGCACGGCGATATGCGCGCCGCGCAGTAGGTCCGCGATATCGCGCCTTGGGCCCAGCCAGCGCACCACGCCGTCTGCCTGCCAGGCGCGCAGCTCGGCCTCGGTGATACTGTTGGGGTTGCCCGGGTCTGGCGCGCCAACCAGCAAAAATTCCGCCTGGCCGTGCAGCAGGCGCGCGGCGGAGACGAAATCCGCCACACCCTTCTCGCGGATCATCCGCGCGACCAGGATGACGCGGGGCAGGCCGGGTGGCTCCGGTGCGGGTGCAAATTCCTCGAGGTTCACACCGGCGCCGCGGATGAGCACCGCGGCCTGGGGTCGGACCATGCCAGCGCGGCGCAGGGCTTCAAGGTCGTCGGGGTTCTCGAAGATCACGCGCGCGCCGGGCGGTGAGAGTGTCAAGCGCAGCGCCAGCGAGACCAGGGGTTTGAGCATCCGCGCCAGGGGCCTGGCCGAGGAGAACACGAAGCCCAGCCCGACGGGGGCATTCACGATGCCGCGCACGCCGGCGAGCCGCGCCGCCAGCCCGCCCAGCACGATGGGTTTGAGTGCGATATGGTGCACGACATCGGGCCGCAGCTGGCGATAGAGGCGCGCCAGTTTTAGCGTGAACCAGAGCTCGGCCAGAGGGTTCAGGCGGCGGCGGATAAAATCCACCGGCACCAGCTCAATGCCTGAGGCGCGGATTTGGGCGCCCGCCCCGCTCTCGCGCGCCACCAGCACGACGCGCCACCCGATGGCCTGGGCCGCGCGCGCCCGGGACCAGAAATGCGAGGCAAAAAACCAGTCCTCGGTTAATAAAAAGACCAATGTTGCGGGGCGCGGTGGCGCGGCGGGGGACATGCGGGCGCTGTATCGCGCCCTAGGGGGTGACGCAATGATTATGCACCCGCACGGCGAGCGGGGTGGATTTGCCGAGGGTAAAGCAGCCCGGCGCCTCAAATGTTTTCAGCGCCTGTGTGGTCGCGGTGCGGCTCGCCGCGTCCACCGCGATTTTGGCCAGAATAATCTCATGCACCCCGGTGAAATCCGGCACCTGCCCGGCGTGCAGCAGTTCCACCCGCGCGGCACCGGGCAGGGCGGCGATGAACGGGCCAGGAATGCCCACGCCGTCGTTACCGAAAGGCACCAGAATTACCGCGCCCGGCTGTGCCAGCGCGCTGGCCTGAGCCGCCGCCAGTCCCTGCGGCTGCATGGTGGCGTGGGCGAAAATGAGGCCGAAGATGCCGCAAACCTGCACGGCCAGCATTGGCCATAGGAGCCATCGCGGCAAAGCGGCGGCCAGGAGCAGCGCCAGATAGGGCAGGCTGAAGGCGAGGTAGCGGATTTCAATGGGCGTATTTCCGAACACCAGCCCGAGTGCCAGCAGCCCGCAGGGTGTTGCTGTTACCGCCAGTGCGAGCAGTAGCCGGTACGGGCTTTGGTGCGCCAACGCACAGGCTAGGCAGGCCAGCGCCAGCAGGGCGAGCGCCAGCGCCACCAACATGCCATGCGGCGCCGCGTAGACCGGCAGCCCGCCGAACACGGCGGCGCCGGAATCCCGCGCGAGCTCGGCCAGCGCGTGGAATGGTGAGAACGCGACGAACTGGCCGACGCGAGCGTCGCGCTGCACCCGGAAATACGAGAAATCCAGCGCCAGGAACGGCAGCAGGCCGAGTGCGAGGCCAGGCGGCAGGCGGCGTGGCGCGCGCAGGCAGAGCCAGAAAAACACTGCGCCGGCGGTGAAGACGGCCAGATAATTCGTGAAGCTCGCGGTGCCGAAAGCCAGCCCGGCGAGCAATGCGCGCGCCTGGCGTGGCTCGCGCTGTGCTTGCAGCACAATGTAGAACCCGACCAGATTGAACAGTTGCGCCAGCGCAAAACCGCGCGCCACCGTGCCGGTATAGGCAAAACCATAACTTAGCAGCGTCAGCGCCAGGGCGGGGATGACGGGAACCCCCGCTGCGCGCGCGATAGCCCCCAGCACCGCCAGCGCGGCCACGGAAAACAGCACGGAGAGCAGACGCGCGGTGAACCAGCCCGGGCCGAAACAGCGCCGCCAGCCCTCCAACGCCCAGAAATACAGCGGCGGGTGGACATCGAAAACTTTCAGATCGCGGGAGATACGGCGCAGGCTGGCGTGCGGCGCATAGAACCCGCGCACGCTGGCGGCGGTGAACACGCCTGCTGGCCAGGCCGGGTGCGCATCCCCGGCGGTCAGGAAGATCGAATAGGCCTCGTCATATTCCGGCGCGCGCTGCTTTGCGATGCAGGCGAGCAGCAGGGTGGCCAGAACCAGAAATATTCCCAGGCGCATACAACCCAAGGTAGGAGTTTTTCATGGGGCCGTGCAAGCCGACAAGGGGAATTTTAGGTACCAAAATCTTTCCTGATGTTCGGGTCATCGCGCTGCGCCGCCGCGAAATCGCTGGCGGCAGCGGATTTGTCACCCAAAGCCTGCTCGGCCAGGGCGCGGCCATAGAGCGAGCTGGCCATTTTCGGGTCCAGATGCAGCGCTTCGCTGTAGCTGGCGATCGCGTGGTGGTTGCGGTGCATCCCGAGATACACGAAGCCGCGCGAATCGAGCACATTGGGGTCCGCGGGTGTCAGGCTGAGCGCGTGATCGCAGTCCCCCAGCGCGGCCTGGAACTGGCCCGCGAGCGCGCGGGTCCAGCAGCGGTTGTTCCACACCAAGGGCGAGCCCGGGACGAGTTTGATCAGCTTGTTGTAGTTGGCGATGGATTTGTTGTATTCGTGCAGGGTCTCAAAAAGGTCCGCCTGGTCGAACAGCGCGTCCTCGTTGTCTGGTTGCAGGGCCAACGCTTGCCGGTCGTCCGCCAAAGCGGGTTTGTATTGGTGCAGCGCCTGGTAGGCGTCGCTACGGTCCAGATAGGCCGGAACATCATCGGGCGAGAGGCTGAGCGCCTTGCTCTGCGCCGCGATGTCCTGGTGCCAGTGTTTCTCCGCCGCCTCGGCCTCGCCCAGGGTTCCATAGGCCAGCGCGCGCGGTGGTCCGCCTGCCAGGGATTTTTGCGCATCCGTTATCGCCTGCGCGTTCATGCCCGCTTGCAGTTCCGCCGTGGCGCGGGTGAGGTAGGCGCCGGGGCTGGCCGCGTGCAGGGCGATGGCGGTCGTGGCGTCTTTGATCGCGGCCTCATTCTGCCCCAGCATGGCCTCGGCGGTGGCCCGCTGCGCATAGGGCACGCCATTTCCGGGGGCGAGTGCGATGGCGCGCGACTGGTCGGCGGCGTCGGCGCCCGGGTTTCCGGCGAGCGCGTAGGCTTGGCCGCGCAGAAAATAGGGGCGCGGGTCGGTTGGGGCCAGCGTGATGGCGCGGGTTTCGTCGGTGATGGCGCGCGCGGGCTGCTGGGTCGCCAGATACGCCAGGCCAAGGTCGATATAGGCGTCGGGCACATCCGGGTTCAGCGCCAGGGCGGCGTTCGCGTCCTGGATCACGTCGCCATAGGCCCCGGTATGCGCCTCGGCCGAGGCGCGCCCCAGCAGCGCCGCCAGATCATCGGGCTGGAGCGATAATATTTTTGTCTGCGCCAATATCTCCTGCGGCCATTGGCGCTGCATCCCGTAGGCCATGGCCAGAATCGCATAGCCGCCGGCGTTGTGCGGGTCGAGTTGCAGGGCGCGCTGGGCGCTCTGCATCGCGGGCACGGCCTGGCCCAGAATCTCCTCCGCCCCGGCGCGTAGCACAAAGGCGGCGGGGTCGGTCGGGTCCAGCGCTATGGCGCTGCTGGCGTCGGCCAGGGCCAGGGTTGGCTGATGCAGCGCCATATAATCCTTGCCGCGCATCACCAATATCCTGGCGTTCTCCGGGGCGATCGCGATCGCCTGGGTGGCATCCGCCACGGCCCCGGTAACGTTCCCCTGCGCGCTCTCGGCCAGGCTGCGGTCGACATAGGCTTCAAAAATATAGGCCCCGTAATCCTGCCCGGAATTCAGGATGGTGGTGCAGCCGGTGATGCTGGTGGCGGGGTTTTTGCTCTCGCAGGCCGCTACCACCGCCATGGTCTGCGCCCAGGCGGTGCCCGAGGTAGCAAAAAAAACACCGAGCAGGCCCGTAGCACGCCAAAATCGCCGCATCATTCGTCCTTCAAAGCCCGGCCCATCAGGTAAGTCATGGTTTCCGCGATGTTCATCTTATTGGCAAGCAGCGTGGTCACCGCCTGGACGATCGGCATCTCCACGCCCGCCTGGGTGGCGCGCGCCAGCAAAGCGGGCGCGGTCGTCACGCCCTCTGTCACGCCGGAGCGGGTGGCCAGAATATCCGCCAGGCTCTGGCCCTGGCCGAGCGCCAGGCCGAGCGAGAAGTTGCGGCTGCCCGGGCCGGTGCAGGTGAGCAGCAGGTCGCCCAGGCCGGACAGGCCGGAGATGGTCTCCGCCCTGCCTCCCAGCGCCTGCGCCAGCCGCGCGATCTCGGCCAGGCCACGGGTGATGAGGGCGGCGCGCGCGTTCTCCCCCAGCCCGGCGCCCATGACCGCGCCCGCGGCGATGGCGATGACGTTTTTGGCAGCGCCACCCAGCGCCGCGCCCAGCATGTCCGCGCTGCCATAGAGCCTCAGCGTGTCGGTTTTCAGCCCCGCGATGAGCCGGGCGCGGAGGCTGGAATCGGGTGTTGCGAGCACGGCGGCGGCGGGCAGGCCGGCTGCGACCTCCTGCGCGAAATTCGGCCCGGTGAGCACCGCCGCGGGGTGCAGGTCCGTGATTTCAGGCGGTAGGCACAAGGTGGCGGTCTCCAGCCCCTTGCAGCAGAGCACGCGCGGCGCCGGGGCCAGCTCCAGCCGGGCCATGGTGGCGCGCAGATGCTGCGTGGGCACCGCCAGGAGGTAGATTTCAGCGCGAGGTGGAACCTCGGTGATGTGCAGATTTTCCGGCAGCGCCACGCCGGGCAGCCGGGGGGCATGGCGGGTGTCGCGCATCGCCGTGGCGGTCTGCGCGCTGCGGGCGCAGAGCGTCACGCGCCTGCCCGCCCTGGCATTCAGCACTGCCAGCGCGCTGCCCCAGGCACCGGCGCCGATCACCGCGATATCCTGCATGGCATCAGGCATCGGTGAGATGCTCGATGCCAGATGAGCATCCCGGCTCGCCAAAAGCAGCCTCGAAGGCGGCCAGCATGGGTGCTGCCGCCTCGGTGAAACCGTAGGGCGGGTTGATGATCATGAGGCCGCAGCCGTTCAGGCGCGCCGGGTCCTGCGCCGGGCGGCGCAGAAATTCGACCGTGATGATATCGCGCACCGGGCTCAGCCTCATACTTTCAAAAAATGCCCGCGTGGGCGCGCGGTGCTTGATCGGATACCACAGGACATAGCACCCGGTTTTGAACTTTTCATAGGAAGCGATGACGTGCTCGCTCAGGGTTGCGAATTCATCCCGGTCCTCGAACGGCGGGTCGATCAGGATGAGCGCGCGGCGCTCCGGCGGCGGCAGAAACGCGCGCAGCGCCGCGTAGCCATCGCGCGCATGAATACCGACGCGCGCGCAGCCGGCGAACTGGCGTTTGAGCGCCGCGGCGTCCTGCGGGTGCAGTTCGCAGGCCACGAGGCGGTCCTGCGGGCGGAGCATGGCGGCGGCGATGGCGGGCGAGCCGGGATACAGCCCCAGGCGCTCGACCCAGCCGGTGTAGGCGCCGAGCGCCTGGGGCCGTGCCGCCAGCACGCGGGCGATGCCGTCGCGCCATTCGCCGGTCTGTTCCGCCGGCCCCGTGCTGAGGTCGTAACGCCCGATGCCGGCGTGGGAATCCAGCACCAGCAGCGGTTTTTCTTTGCGTTGCAGGGCGCTGAGCAGCTCGATGAACAAAGCGTGCTTCATGCAGTCGGCAAAATTCCCGGCGTGGAAGGCGTGGCGGTAGTTCACAGCGCCTCCAGCGGCCAGCGCGGTCGGCAGGGGGCGGCAAGCCCGTCCACCAGCCCGGCGTGCAGGCGCTCGATCCCCGCCCAGGCGACCATCACGGCGTTGTCGGTACACAGGCGGGCAGGCGGGGCGATGAGCGGCTTACCCGCCGCCTGGGTAAGCCTGGCGCGGATGACGCCGTTGGCGGCGACCCCACCGGCGATGACCACGGCGGAGACATCGCCGCGCAATGCCAGCGCGTTGGCCAGCCGGTCGGCCAGGATATCCGCCACGGCGGCCTGGAAGCTGGCAGCGATGTCCGCCGCAATCTGCTGCGCCAGCGCGCCGGATGGCAAACTGGCGATGAGCTGGGCCACCGCCGTTTTGAGGCCGGAGAAGGAAAAATCGCACCCCGGGCGGTGCAGCAGGGGGCGCGGCAGCGGGTATTTTTTGGCATCCCCTTGGCGGGCGATGGCCTCCAGCGCCGGGCCGCCGGGGTAGGGCAGGCCGAGCAGTTTGGCGGTTTTGTCGAACGCCTCGCCGACCGCGTCATCGAGCGTGGTGCCGAGCTTCTGGTAGTGCCCGACGCCCTCCACCACCACGCATTGGCAGTGCCCGCCCGAGAGCAGGAGCAGGAGATAGGGGAATGTGGGCTGCGTATCAGCCAGGCCCGGCAGCCGGGCGGTGAGGGCGTGCGCCTCCAGATGGTTGATCGCGAGATAAGGCCTGCCCGAAGCCAATGCCGCACCCTTGGCGAAGCCGGTGCCGACCAGCAGCCCGCCGATGAGCCCCGGCCCGGCGGTGGCGGCGATGCCGCCGAGGTCCTCAAAGCGTTGGCCGGATTCGCGGAGTACCTCCTGCACCAAGGTTCCTAGCATGGAGAGATGGGCGCGCGCCGCGATCTCGGGCACGACACCGCCAAAGGCCGAATGCTCGGCGATCTGGCTGAACACGCGCTCGGCCAGGATCCGGCCATCTGGCGCCAGCACGGCGGCGGCGGTCTCGTCGCAGGAACTCTCGATCCCCAGTACCGGCCCGGCCGGCAGGTTCATGGCTTCTCTTTCCATCTGTCACGCTCTAGTAGAACACTCGCGTGAAAACCGTAACACCCAATATCAAACCGCACCGCCGCGACCTGCCGCTCAAGGTCGGCACCCGGGGCTCGCCGCTCGCCCGCGCGCAGACCGCGACGTTTCTCGCGCTGCTGAGCCAGTTCTGCCCAGTGCTGCGCGGCATGGCGGTGTTCGAGGAGCATGTCATCCTCACCACCGGGGATGCGGTGCAGGACCGCGCTCTGGCCGAGATCGGCGGCAAGGGGCTGTTCGCCAAGGAGATCCATGAATCCCTGGCCGCCGGGCGGATCGACTTCGCGGTGCACAGCCTGAAAGACCTGGAGACGACGCTGCCGCCCGGTATCACGCTGGCCTGCACGCTGCGCCGGGAGGATGCGCGCGACGTGCTGATCCTGCCGCCGGGCCATGCGCCGGTGGACCCGGCGGAGCCCTATGGCGCCCTGCGCAAAGGGGCGCGCATCGGCTCGGCCTCCGTGCGGCGTCAGGCGCAGCTAAAACACGCGCGGCCCGACCTGGAATTCGCCCTGCTGCGCGGCAACGTGGCGACGCGGCTTGGCAAGGTGCAGGGCGGCACGCTGGACGCCACGCTGCTGGCCTATGCCGGGCTGCGCCGGCTGGGTCTGGCGGCGCACGCCAGCGTGGTGCTGAGCCCCGAGACGATGGTGCCCGCCGCCGCGCAGGGAATTGTGGGCGTGACTGTGCGCAGCGCGGACACCGAGTTGCTCGCCATGCTCTCGGGCATCGAGGACCCGGAGGCCAAGGCCGTCGCCACCGCCGAGCGCGCCCTGCTGGGGGCGCTGGATGGCTCCTGCCGCACGCCGATCGGCGGCTACGCCCGGCTGCTGGATAACGGCAATTTGTTCCTGACCGGGCTGGTGGCGCGGACGGATGGGTCGTTTTTGTTGAAACGCAACATCACGGGTGCGGTGGCGGATGCGGAGCGGATCGGCCGTGAGCTGGGGCTGGCGCTGAAGGCGGACAGTCCGGCGGATATTTTCGCGCCGTGAAGGTGCTGGTCACGAGGCCGGAGCCAGGCGCCAGCGCCACGGCTGCGCGGCTGGTGGGAATGGGCCATGAGCCGCTGCTGGCCCCGTGCCTTGCCATCACCCCCATGCCCGCAATCCTGCCCGAGCGCCCCGGCGCGCTGATCATTACGAGCGCGCAGGCGATCGCCGGGCTGCCGCCCAGCCTGTGCGAGGTGCCGGTGTTTTGCGTCGGCGATGCGACCGCCGCCCGGCTGCGGGTGGCGGGTTTCGGCCGGGTGGAGAGCGCCGGTGGCGATGCGAATGATCTGTTCCGGCTGATCGTGGCGCGCGGCCTGCCGGGCACGCATCTGATGGCGGTGGGCGAGCGCCATGGGCTGGCCTTGCAACGGCGGTTGCGCGCGGCGGGGGTCACGGTTTTGCGCCGCACGGTGTATGCGGCGCGCCCGCTGCGGGCACTGCCCGAAGCCGCCGCCGAGGCGCTGGGGCGGGCGCAGGTTGATGCCGTGTTGTTCTATTCCGCTGAAACGGCGCGGGCTTTTTTGAAACTGGCGCCGCCCGGGACCGCCATTGTTACCGCCTGCGCGCTGAGCCCGGCGGTGGCCCAGGCGCTGCACGGCTTGCCCTGGCGTGAAATACGTGTCGCATTAGCGCCCAGCGAGGCGGATTTGATGGCATTACTGGCATGAGCGAGACCGAGAACGAAGCAACAGGCGCACCCGTAGGCGCGCCGGAGCCTGTGATGCTGCCGAAACCAGCCGCTCCACACGTGCGGCGCCCACTTTGGCCGGTGTTTTTCATCCTCGGGTTTGTGGTTCTGGCGGCGGGTGAGGGTTATTTATGGTCCCTCACCCAGGCGGCATCCGGCCAGGCGGCGGCGCAGGCCACCCCGCTGGCGGTGTTGCAGGCGCAGGTGGCGGATCTGCGGGCGCAGGCCGCCCAGGCCCAGCCCGCGGCGGACAGTGTGAGCGTGCAGGCGAATCTCGGCGTGAAGTTCGCCGCCCTGGCGGCGCAGGTGAACGCGCTGCAGGCGCAGGTCGCGGCGGACCATGGCACGCTCAGCACCTTGCAGGAAAATTCAACCAACCTCAGCCAGCTTTCAGCGCGTATCGCCCGGTTGAATAAGTTGGAGACCGCGCGCATGGCGCTGGATAGCGGGCAGGCGCTGGGCAATATCCCCAACGCACCACCGGCGCTGGCGCTATTCGCCACAACGCCGCCGCCGAGCGAGGCGCAGTTGCGGCTGGATTTTCCGGCGGCGGCGCGCGCAGCGGAGGCAGCCAGCATCGCCGGCGCGGATCGTGGCACCTTCTGGTCGCGGGTGCTGGCGCGGCTGGAATCGCTGATCACGGTGAGCGAGGGCAGCCACGTGCTGCTGGGCGCGCCGGCGGCGGGGGTGTTGATTCAGGCGCAGGCGCGGCTGGATGCGGGGGACCTCGCCGGTGCGGTGGCGCGGCTCGATACGCTGGATGAGACCACGCAGCAGGCGATGCAGCCATGGCTGGGCCAGGCGCAGGCGCTGCTGGCGGCGCGCGCGGCGCTCATCACGCTGGCTGGCCAGAACTGACATGCTGCGGGCGCTGAAATTCATCCTCATCGCGGCGGTGTTTCTGGCCATCGCCTGGTGGGTCGGTGGCCTGCCGGGCGATGTGGTGGCCAGGGCCGGGCCATATACGGTGGCGACCTCCACGCCCGCTGCCTTGCTCCTGCTGTTCCTCATCGCGCTGCTGTTCACCCTGGTTTTGCGCGTGGTGGGCGGCGTGCGCC
>JAJZGI010000037.1 GCA_021798575.1 Pseudomonadota bacterium
CACCACAACCCCAAAAACCACCCCGAAAAATCTGGCACCCGGCCCCACCGCCCAGGCCGATGACGCCCGCCGAGGCGCAACTCGCCGCCCGCCAATTCTTCAACCCCCGTGAATTTTACCTCTGAACACTCCCCAACCCACCCACGCCTAAATTGTTACGTTATCGTAATTAAATATCATACCTCCTGGCCAGCAGATGCAGCCCAACCAGCACGGCGCCCAGCGTGGCACAGGCCGCAACCCGGTGCCGGTCGATGAACAGCTCAAAGCTTCCGTTATAGGCCTCGCTGGTAAACCTGCCGCGCTCCCCATAGGCGCCGGGCACGGGCTCATACAGATTATTCGGCTGGTCGGGGGCAATCTTGGTCCCGGTCGTCTGGCTCTTATAGCCGGTCCTGCCCAGATACCGGTCGAGCAAGCCGGGTGCCACAAAATTCCCGACGATCGCGGCCACCGTCGGGATACCCACCCACACCTCGCGCCGTCTATGAAACGCCGCGAACACAATCGCCCTGGCCGGCACCTCCGGCTCATACACCGGCGCCACCGGGCGCGCCTTGTAGCCGGTCTTGTTCATCGCCCAGTCGAACTGCGGCGTATTCACGGCGGGCAGCTGCACCATTGTAATATGGATATTCGACCTCTGGTGCAAAAGCTCACAGCGCAGGCTGTCGGTAAAACCCCGGATCGCGGCCTTGGCCCCGCAATAGACCGCCTGCAACGGGACCGACCGATAGACCAATGCGGAGCCGACATTCACGATCGCCCCCCGGTTGCGCGGGCGCATCCGTTTGAGCGCGGACATTATCCCATGCACCTGGCCCAGATACGTCACCTCGGTGCCGCGCTTAACCTCCTCGGCGGTCAGATCCTCAACCGGGGAGAACACGGTCGCCATCGCGACGTTCACCCATACATCGATAGGCCCCAGGTCGCGTTCAATCTGTTCGGCGGCGGCCTCGACAGCCTCGGCATCGGCCACATCGGTCGGGACCGCCAGCGCGCGCACCCCCATGCCCACCAGCTCGGCGGCCGCTGTCTCCAGCCGGTCGGAGTCGCGCGAGAGCAGCGCCACGTCGCACCCTTTGGCGGCGAACGCGCGCGCGGTCGCCCGGCCGACTCCGGCACCCGCACCCGTCACCACGACAACCCTGTTCCGGTAGATATCTCTCACGGCGCGCCTCCTGTTCATAGTCTCCGTCCGAAAGCAGATGGTGACGGGCCGCGCCGGAAATCATTAATCTTTGGACAGCGCAGCATCATGGAATTCCACTTCCCTGCCGCGCCGGAATCGTGCTTTCTGTCCGCCATGACCTTGTATTTTGATGACGCCTCGCCCGGAATGGTCTTCACCAGCGGCACGCACCGGATGGAGCTGGCGCGGATCAAGGCGTTCGCCGCCGAATTCGACCCCCAACCCTTCCATGTCGATGAAGCAGCGGCGAAAAACAGCTTCTTCGGCGGGCTCGTGGCCAGCGGGTGGCACACCGCGGCGGCCAGCATGAGGCTGCTGATCGAGACCCTGCCGCTGGCCGATGGCATCGTCGGCTCGGGTGTGGAGATCGCCTGGCTCAAGCCGGTGCGGCCCGGTGATATCCTCCAGGTGCGCTGCGAGATCACCAAGGTGACGCCATCGGCCTCCAGGCCCGACCGTGGCTCTGTCACCATCCGCTCCGAGACCCTCAACCAGCACGGCGAGGTCGTGCAGATCTTCACCTCCACGGCGGTGCTAAGCCGCCGGCCGGTTTGAATTCTCAGCCCGATGGGGTAGCAACACGCATGGCACGTAGATCAGAACTCTCCCGCAAAACCACCGAGACGGATATCTCCGTCAGCCTCAGCCTCGATGGCACCGGCAAAACCGAGATCGCCACGGGGGTCGGGTTTTTTGACCATATGCTCACCGCCTTCGGGCGGCACGGGCTGTTCGATCTCGACATCCGCGCCGTGGGTGACCTCCATATCGACGCCCACCACACGGTCGAGGATGTCGGCATCGTGCTCGGCCAGGCGTTCAATGTCGCGCTGGAGGACAAGCGCGGCATCCAGCGTTTCGGCCAGGCCGCCGTGCCGATGGACGAGGCGCTGGTGGAAGCGGCGGTCGACCTCTCGGGCCGCCCATTCTTGGCCTGGAGCGTCGCGTTCGAGCGCGCCACGCTGGGCAGCGTGGATACGCAGCTGTTCGAGGAGTTTTTCCGGGCGCTCACGGGCAATGGCCTGTTCACCCTGCACGTGCGGCAGTTGGCGGGGGTCAACGCGCACCATGTGGCCGAGGCCGCGTTCAAGGCCAGCGCCCGGGCATTGCGCGCGGCGGTCGCGCTGGAGCCGCGCATCGCCGGGCAGGTCCCCTCGACCAAGGGCGTGATCTGAGCGCCATGCGCGTCGCGGTCATCGACTATAAAAGCGGCAACCTCGCCTCCGCCGCGCGCGCCCTGGCGCTGGCCGGCGAGCATCGCGGCCTGCGCGTCCAGGTGGATATCACCTGCGCGCCGGATATCGTGGCGCATGCCGATAAAATCGTGCTGCCGGGGCAGGGCGCCTTCGCCGACTGCGCGGCGGGCCTGGCCAGTGTGGACGGGCTGCAAGCGGCGATGTGTCAGCGTGTGGCCGCGGGCGCGCCGTTCCTGGGCATCTGTGTGGGCATGCAACTGATGGCCGAGCGCGGGCTGGAGCACGGCGTCACGCCGGGTTTCGGCTGGGTGCAAGGCGAGATCGTAAAACTCCGCCCGGGCGCGCAGCGCCTGCCGCACATGGGCTGGAACGAATTATATTTCGAGCCGGAGTCGCACCCGCTGCTGGCCGGGCTGGCACCGGGGGATCACGCCTATTTCGTGCATTCCTACGCGCTGGCGGGGGGCGACGCCGCCCAGGTGATCGCCAGCACGGATTACGACGGGCCGATCGCCGCGATGGTCGCGGCGGGCAACATGGCGGGCACGCAGTTCCATGTCGAAAAAAGCCAGGCCGTCGGCTTACGGATTCTTGGCAATTTTCTAAACTGGGAACCGTAGCTTGATTAGCCGGCGCACACGCGCGAATAGGCACCCATGAAACAGGATTCGCCCGCCGTGCTCGCCGTCGAGCATATCGAACGTTTCGAGGACGAGGCGGACATTCACGCGCTGGCCGAAGCCGCCACCGCCGCGGTGCTGGATGGCGGCGGGTTCGGCTGGGTGAAACCGCCCAAAGCGAGCCTCGTCGAGCAATACTACCGTGGCGTGCTGCTGGTGCCCGAGATCGACCTCATCGTCGGGCGGATGGACGGGGTGGTGAACGGCGCCGTGCAACTGCGCAGGCCATCCCGCAATAATGAGGCGCAGGCCTTCGCCGCCAGCATCGAGCATCATTTCGTCGCCCCCTACGCGCGCGGCCACGGGCTGGCGCGGCTGCTGCTGCTGAAGGCCGAGGAGCGCGCGCGCGCATTGGGCTTCCAGGTGCTGAACCTGGAGGTGCGCGCCAGCCAGACCGGCGCGATCTCGCTCTACGAGGCGCATGGCTTCATCCACTGGGGCACGCATCCGGCCTATGCGCGGCTGAAGGGTGCTGTGGTACAGGGCTATTTTTATCATAAGCCGCTGCAAAAATGACCCTCACTTTGTATCCGGCGATCGACCTGAAGGATGGCGCGTGCGTGCGGCTGCAACGCGGCGAGATGGACCGCGCCACGGTCTACGGCCAGGACCCGGCGGCGCAGGCCCGCACCTGGCAGGATGCCGGGTTCTCCTGGATCCACGTGGTGGACCTCAACGGCGCTTTCGCGGGCAAAGCGGTGAACGGCGCCGCCGTGCGCGCGATCCTGGGTGCCGTGCGCGTGCCGGTTCAGTTGGGCGGCGGCATCCGCGATATCGCTTCCATCGAGGCCTGGTTGGCTGAGGGTGTCTCCCGGGTGATCCTGGGCAGTGCGGCGGCAAAAAACCCCGCGCTGGTGCGCGAGGCGGCGGCCAGATTCCCCGGGCGGATCGTGGTGGGGATCGACGCCCGGGCCGGCATGGTCGCGACCGAGGGCTGGGCCGAGGTCTCCACTTTGAGCGCCCGCGAGCTCGCCCTGCGGCTGGAGGATGCCGGAATCGCCGCGATCATCTACACGGACATCGCGCGTGACGGCATGAAGACCGGGCTGAACCTGGATGAGACAGCCGCGCTGGCGGCGGCGGTGCGCGTGCCGGTGATCGCCTCCGGCGGGGTGGGCGGGCTCGCCGACATCCATGCGTTGCGCTGCGCGGCGTTGGCACAAAAAAACCTGACCGGCGCGATTCTGGGCCGCGCTTTGTACGACGGCAGCCTGGATGCGCGGGCGGCGCTCGCCGCGTGCTGAAGCTGCGGGTCATCCCCTGCCTGGACGTGAAGGACGGCCGGGTGGTAAAGGGCGTGAACTTCATCTCCCTGCGCGACGCCGGAGACCCGGTGGAACAGGCGTTGATCTACGACGCCGCCGGTGCGGATGAGCTCACCTTTCTGGATATCACGGCGAGCCATGAGCATCGCGACACGATCCTGGATGTCGTCTCGCGCACGGCGGAGAAGATCTTTCTGCCCCTCACGGTGGGCGGCGGCGTGCGCAGCGTGGCGGACATCCGCCGCCTGCTGCAGGCGGGGGCCGACAAATGCAGCATCAACTCCGCCGCCCTTAACCAGCCGGACCTGGTGCGCGAGGCGGCGCAGAAATTCGGCAGCCAGTGCGTCGTGGTGGCGATCGACGCGCGCCAGTCCGCACCCGGTAGATGGGAGGTCTTCGCCAATGGCGGGCGGCTGAACACCGGGCGGGACGCGCTGGCCTGGGCGCGGCAGGTGGAGGCGCTGGGTGCTGGCGAGATTCTGCTCACCTCGATGGACCGTGACGGCACCGGGCGCGGGTTCGATCTGGAGCTGCTGCGCGCGATATGCGGCGCGGTGCGCCTGCCGGTGGTCGCCTCCGGCGGTGTGGGCGAGCTCGCGCACTTCGTGGAGGGTGCCCAGGCCGGGGCGACCGGCCTGCTCGCCGCCAGCGTGTTCCATTTCGGCCAGTTCAGCATCGGGCAGGTGAAGTCAGCTTTAATGAAAGCGCGCTTGCCGGTGCGCCTGCCGCGCGCGATAGTTGTGCCATAGAGCGATTCCCCGCTCACACGGAGTCGCAGGGTTGAGACGATGGCTAAAAAGATTGTAAAAAACATTACGATGTCCGCAAAAAAACCGCCGCGTCGCCCGCCGATGGGCGAGAGGCCCGGGGGTCCGGTGATTCCCCCGCCGATGGACGCGCCAGACGCCCGCGTGCTGGACCGGCTCTGGGCGACGGTGCTCTCGCGCAAGGATGCCGACCCGGAGACGAGCCATTCGGCCCGGCTGCTCTCCCGCGGGACCGCGAAAATCGCCCAGAAGTTCGGCGAGGAGGCGGTGGAATGCCTGATCGAGGCGGTAGGCGGCCATCGCACCGCGCTGATCGGCGAGAGTGCGGACGTGCTGTACCACCTGCTGGTGCTGTGGGTCGATGCAGGCCTGCGACCCGAACAGATCTGGGCCGAGCTGAGCCAGCGTGAGGGCATGAGCGGCATCGCCGAGAAAGCCGCGCGCAAACCGACCCTGCTGGGTTTTGTCACGACCAAAATTCCGTGAGGTGTTCCCATGCCCTATGATGAAAACAATGTCTTCGCCCGCATCCTGCGCGGTGAGATCCCTTGCACCAGGCTCTATGAGGATGAGTTCGCCGTGGCATTTGCCGATGTCCGCCCGCAGGCGCCGGTGCACGTGCTGGTGATCCCCAGGGGCCAATATATCTCGGTGGCGGACTTCGGCGCGCGGGCGGGCGCTGCCGAGATCACGGGCTTCTGGCGTGCGGTCTCTGCCGTCGCGGCGCAGTTGGGCGTCGTGGAGCCCGGCTTCCGCATGATCGCCAACGCCGGGCCGGACAGTCGGCAGGAGGTCCCGCATTTTCATGTGCATCTGCTGGCCGGGCACAGATTCGGCCCGCTGCTCGCGTCGGCATGAGGAGGCTCAGCGCCGCTGCCGAGGTGCTGGGAGCATTTTTGAAGCTGGGCCTCGGGGCCTTTGGCGGCCCGGTCGCGCATCTCGGCTATTTCCGCCGCGAGTTCGTGGAAAAACGCGGCTGGCTCTCGGGTGAGGAATACGCGGGCATCGTCGCGATGTGCCAGTTCCTGCCAGGCCCTGCATCCTCACAGACCGGCTTTTGCATCGGCCTGAAGCACGCCGGGTGGTTGGGCGGCCTGGCAGCCTTCATCGGCTTCACCCTGCCGTCCGTCCTGCTGATGATCGCGGCGGCGCATTGGTTCGCGCATTTCCAGAACGTGCCGATGGCGCGCGGCGCGCTACAGGGGTTGGAGATCGCCGCAGTCGCGGTGGTGGCGCACGCGGTTTGGAACATGGTGCGCAGCCAGTGCCCGGATACACCCCGCCAGGCGCTGGCATTGCTCGCCGCGGCGATCCTCATTCTGCTGCCCAATACCGGCGGCCAGATACTGGTGCTGCTGCTGGGCGCGCTCATCGGCCGCCTCACGCTGGAGTCGACAACCATGCCGCGCGCGCCCACGCCGATGCCCGCACTCAGCCCGCTGCACCATCGCCGTGCGGGCACCGCCTGCCTCGCAGTGTTTCTGGCGCTGCTGGCGCTCGCGTTCCTCGTGCCGCACTCCGGCGCGCTGGCCCTGTTCGGCGCGTTCTACCGCTCAGGCGCGCTGGTGTTCGGCGGGGGCCATGTGGTGTTGCCCATGCTGCGAGACGCCGTGGTGGTCCCCGGCTGGGTGAACGCCCCCACCTTCATGGCGGGCTACGGCGCGGCGCAGGCGGTGCCGGGCCCGCTGTTCACCGTGGCGGCGTTTCTGGGCTCCGTCTCATCCGTCGGGCCGGGCGGCGCCTGGGGTGCGGCCATCGCCATCGCGGCGATCTTCCTGCCCGGCCTGCTGCTGGCAGCTTCGGTCACGCCCTTCTGGGATATTTTGAGGAACCAGCGCGGCGCCGAGGCGATGATCAAGGGCGTGAACGCGGCCGTGGTCGGGCTGCTGGGGGCGGCGTTTGTCAGCCTGCTCAGCATCAACGCGGTGCAGAATGTCTGGCACGGGCCGATCATGCTGGGGGCGTTGGCGCTGCTCACCTGGGGCAGGGCCAGGCCGATCCTGGTGGTGACATTCTGCGCCGCGGCGGGGACGATTCTGTGAGGTGCACATGAAAAGAGCGGTCTCACGCGCCGTGAAACCGCTCTGATCTGATCAACAGCCTGGATCAGGCTGTATCCGGGTTAAAGTTTAGCTCCCGAGCAGCAAGCCGACCTCGACCAGCCCGACGAACTGGTTGTTGGAGTTGCCCGTCTTGCCATAGGCCGTCCCGGGGGCGACACCGGCAAGGTGGGTCCACATCACCGACGGACGGATGAAGACGTTCTTGTCATCCCATGTCGGCGAGACCTGGAGCGCCGTCAGCGTCGTGCCCGGGCTGAAGGTTCCGACGTTGGGGCCGGCACCAAACTGCAGCCAGTTACCAAAGGCATACTGGTTCGGGTCGGCCTTGTCACCATTCTGATACACGATCTCGGGCTGCGCGGTGAGCGACCATGCGGGGGTGAACTGATAGGTCACATCCGTCATCGCGGCGAGGTTGTAATAGGTGGTCATCGGCCGCGCATCGCCACTCGCGGCGGTGACGGAGCTCTTCGGCAGGTACTGGTATTCCGCCTCCGGAATCACGGTCCAGGGGCCGAAGACCCACTGCGCGCCGGCGCCGATCAGCGTGCTATTCTTCGCCGCGAAGCCTCCACTGTTGGGGCCCACAGAGTTACCAGTGTGGCCCAGGTTCGTGTGGCCGAACAGGATCGCATTGTCCGAGCCCGAGGCGTTCAGATTATAGGTATACAGAAAGGACAGCATGTTGGTGCGCGCGGTATGGTAGCCGTCCGAATATTGCACGTTGAGCGTCGACGGGCCGTAGAACAGATTGATCTGTCCGCCATAGCCGGGTGTTATCTGCATATTATTGAGGTTGGACACGAAGGGCGTCGGGTTCATCCAGTCGAAGCCGATCTCGGTGCCCTCCAAGGATGCCAGCTCACCGGCCGAGACACTCCAATATTGCGAGGGCTGGGCGGTGAACCACCATTTGAACGTCGGGGACGGCAGCGGATTACCGCCGGAGCTGAGGCGGTCCAGGCTGTTGAAGGCCCCGTTATCCGTGGTGATGCCGACCGTCGGGGTCTGCCAGGAGCCACCCCAATAGGTGAAGTGCAGCCAGCCGCTGGCCTTGTGGATCTGGATGGCGGCGAGACCGATACTGTACTGCGCATTCGGGCCGATACTGCCTTCATTGGAGAAAGCCCTCGGCGTCGCATTATTCTCCGTCGAGGCATAGGCGTCGACACCGCCCATGAAGGTCCACTGCCCGCTCAACGGGCCGAGGCCGGTGACATTGACCGTATCAGACGGCACGTTCGCGCCCTCTCCGCCGCCGCCGAGCGCGAAGCTCTGATGCGGGATCGCCAGCAGTCCGGCGCATAATGTCGTGGATAAAAGAAACTTTTTGTTCATTTTCATGTCACTCTCCCTGAATTGCATGCAATTAAATTTTCCATGGTACCAACGCATCGTAATCGCGGACATCACCAGCCTCTGTCTCGTCTTCAGCTCGTCAATCTCCGTCGATTTTCGTCAAAGGGCACGCGGATTGTGCCCCTAAACCCTTAAGATTCTGCGCAAACGGGCGCGGAACGGAATTTCTCAGACTGGCCAGGCCGAAGCATCGCGCGCCTGAAGGGCTTTTGCGGTGCTTTTCTGGCCTGAAGCCCTTTTAATGTTAAAATTCTCCCATCCATGGCGAACATTCGATAATCGACCGGACAATGGCCTGAAAGACAATCTGAACCATTTGAATGCGCTGAAATTCCTACCCACCGTAAAATTTGCTTTTTGTCATTAAAGCATCGCAAAGTTTTGTATACTATATTCAGAGCGGGCAATCCTTGTCAACGAGATTACGCATCCCGGCGGAAAAAATCGGAAGCAGAATCTTATGACAAGCCGTTAAGGATTTGAATCTGCACGCGCTAGTGGTCCGATCCTGACGCTTGGTTCCCAAGCGTCAGGTGAATCGGCCCACCAACAAAGGGGCTAGTTGGTTAAAATGTGAGGACTTTTTCCTCGGATTTTAACCTCGAGTGTCCCGATAGGTAAGTTCGTCATTGCCGAAACCACCATATTTTTGGTCAAAAAATGCCACGTGCCTGGGCATTTACAGCCGCTCGGCGGTGATCTCCCCGGCGCGGGCCAGCTCGGTATTCAAAAAAATCCCATGCGGCGAGCGACCGACCGGAATGGTGGTGTAGGCGCCGCTCAGCGGGTCCATCACCGCCACAACCTCGGCAAAGCGCAGCGCCACCCAGATACTGCCCTGCGGGTCGACTCCAAGGTCATCCGGCCCGCCGGGCAGGGTGTAGCTGCGCTGCACGGTGAGGCTCACGGGGTCGAGCTGGCTCAAACTCCCGCCGAGCCGGTTGGAGATATAGATCACGTCCCGCCGGTGGTCATAAAAAATATTATGCGCGCCCTCACCCGTTTGGATATGCCGCAAGATGTCGCCGCTGCGCGGGTCGACCTCGACGATCCCCCGCTCGCCCATCAGCGCCACCAGCACCCGCCCGCGATGCCACAGCACCCCCGCCGGGGTTTTGCCGATTTTCACGCTCCAGCGCAGGGAAAGGTCGGTCAGGTCGAGGGAGATCAGCGTGTTGGTGCCCTGCATGGAGTGGAAACTCCAGCGCGAATCGGGCGAGAAATCCAGGTGGCTGGGCATCCGCCCGGCCCGGAAGCGCTTGACCAGTTGCAGGCTGGCGGCGTCGTACACATCCACATGGTTGATGCGCAGCGCATTGACGATGAGATATTTCTCATCTGGCGTAAAGGCGAGCTGATACGGGTCCGACAGGCGATGATGCCCGAGCGGTGCCGCCGTCACCGGGTCGAAGAAGAACAGCGCATTGCCACCCGCGTCGCACACGATAAGCCGGCTACGGTCGGCTGAGAGGCACCAGTGGCTGGGCTCGCGGTAGGTCGGCAGGGTCTCCACCACCTGCTGGGTGAGCATGTTGATCACGCTGACCGTCGCATCCCCGGAGTTCATCACCATCGCCAGCGGCGGCGTGGCCTGCACCAGCGGGGGCGCGATATTCTGGCCCATGTCGGCGAGCGCCGGGCGGGGCAGGAGGCTGAGTAGCGGGAGTGTAATCGTCTGGCGGCGGGTGATCATCCGGGGGGTTTAGACGCTTCCTTCGGCGTTGCGAAGGCGGCGCTGACCCACAGGAACAGCACGCTGCTGGTGGTGGCGATGAGCGTGTTGTCCGTGGCGGCGTGCAGCGCGAAACAAACAAAGATGAGCCGCATCAGCCAGGCCTGCGGGCCGGGCATGTGCGCGGTATTGTGCCTCGCCCATAAAAAAAACAACGCGATGAGCAGCGCCAGACCGAACAATCCGCCCTCCGCGCCGATACGCAGATATTCATCATGCGCGGCATTGGTGCCCAGCAGAGAATCAAGGTGGGAGCTGTAGGGAATGATCACCTTGCCGGCACCCACGCCCCAGCCGACCCAGGGCGAGGCGCCAATCGCGGATTCGAAATACGGCCAGACGATGTTGCGGTTGGACAGGTTCATCGCCTGGCCGAGCCGGGCCAGGTCCGCCACGCGCAGAAACCGCATCGCGCTGAGGAACATCACGCCGAGCGCGCCCGCCGCACCCGCCGCCGCCAGGAGCAAAAAGCGGCGCTGCGCCAGCAGCACGCTGCCGATGAACAGCACCGCGATGGCGAGCGGCATACGCGCGCCGGTGAGCAGGATGATGCTGAAATTCACCAGCACGAGCAGCGCCTGGCCGCGCCGGGGCTCGTGCTGATACTCCAGCAGCCCGGCATAGATGGCGGTTAAGGCAAAGCCGGCCAGGAAGGGTGGCTCGCCCGAGCCGCCGAGGCGGATCGCGCCCTCGGCGATGGAATACATCTGGTCGAGCCCGGTGGCGGCGAGCACGCCGCCGAATGCCACCGCGGCCAGCGGCCCCCAGACCACCGCGCGCTTGACCGCCCGGATGAAGGGCGCCTGCAACCGCACGAAGCTGAACAAAAACGGCGCCGCCGAGCCCACGAGCCCGCGCGCGCTCGCCAGCAGGCCGAGCCCGGGATACAGCCCATGCATCAGCCCGATGGCGAACATCGCGCCAAACGCCAAGCTGGGGTTGTAGCGGTCCCGCCGCAGCCCGTGGCGCAGCGCCAGAACGGCCACCAGCAGCAGCCCATAGAGCTTCATCACGGCGATGATCGTCTCATGCTCACCGATGAGACGGTCGAGCCACTCATCCGGCGAGGTCTCGAGCGCCAGGATCCACAGCACACAGGCAATACTGGAGAATCGCGCCGTGAAGCCGAGCAGGCAGGCCAGGAACAGTATGAGCAACACAACCAGAGCGGGAGTCATTACCAGCCTCATAGCTGAAATGCCGCCCCACCGCTTGTGATTTTTTGGCCGCGGCGCGATGCTCCCCCCACGATGATTTTGAACAGTATTTCGCTGGGCGACGGGCCGCCATTGGTACTGCTGCACGGGCTGTTCGGCGCCGCGCGCAATCTGGGCGCGTTGGCGCGCGGGCTCTCCAGCCGGGCCAGGGTGGTGTGCATGGATCTGCGCAACCATGGCGCCAGCCCGCACGGCGCGGGCATGGATTTTGCCACGATGGCGGAGGATGTGGCGCAGACCTGCACTTCGCTCGGCCTGGGGCCGGTGCGGCTGGCCGGGCATTCGCTGGGTGGCAAGGCCGCGATGTATCTGGCGCTGAGCCAGCCGGAGGCGGTGGAGCGGTTGGCCGTGTTGGATATCGCGCCGGTGGCCTACCAGCATGGCTATGCCCGGATTGTGCAGGCGATGCTGGCGATAACGCTGACACCCGGTCTGACCCGCCATGCGGCGGACGCGGCCCTGGTGGACGAAGTGCCGGAGGCGCCGATGCGGGCGTTCCTGCTCAGCAACCTGGCATTGGGTGAGGCACCGCACTGGCGGATCGGCCTGGCGGAGATCGCCGCGGCGATGCCCCAGCTCCTGGACTGGGTGGACCCGCCCGCCTGCGCGCCGTTCAGGAATCCCACTCTGTTCCTGCGCGGCGGCGAGTCGGACTATGTCGGCCCGCAGGCGGAGCGCGTGATCAACCGCCTGTTCCCCGCCGCCCGCCAGCACGCCATCGCCGGGGCGAACCACTGGCTGCACGCGGACAAGCCGGCTGAGGTCCTGGCCGAGCTGGAGGCGTTTTTCTTCCCGTGAGCGATGGGTTCGATATCATCGTCATCGGCGCGGGCATGGTGGGTGCCACCGTCGCCGCCGGGCTTGGGGGCACGCACCGCGTGGCGCTGGTGGAGGCCGAGGCGCAGGCCGGGTACCACACCACCGGGCGCTCGGCGGCGATCTGGATTCGCAATTACGGCCCGCCGGATGTGCGCGTGCTCACCGGCCTCAGCCATGAATTCTATGTAAATCCGCCAGCCGATATCGGGACCGACCGGCTGGCCGCCCCGCGCAAAATCATCTATCTGGCCCCGGCTGACCAAGTCGCGGCGCTGGATGTTCTGATCGGCCAGGACCTTGGAATCCAGGAATTTTCCCTCACCGAGGCCAAAAAACTGATCCCCGCGCTGATCGAGGGCTACGCCGTGCGCGCGGGCATCGAATCGGATTCATTCGACATGGATGTCGCGGCGCTGCACCAGTTCTATCTGCGCCGCGCCCGCCAGGCGGGCGGTGCGCTGCTGCTGCGCAACCGGGCTGGGCGAATCACCCGCCGGGCCGGCTTGTGGGAGGTGGAAACCTCGTCCGGCGCGGTTGTCAGCGCGCCGATCGTGGTGAATGCGGCGGGTGCCTGGGGCGATGAGGTGGCCAAAATCGCGGGCCTGGCCCCGCTCGGCCTGGTGCCCTGCCGACGCACCGCCGCCATCATCAACCCCGCGCCCCACGCGGTCGAGAACTGGCCGCTGGTGCAGTCCGCCGCGCATGAATGGTATGTCCGCACCGAGGCGCGCAACCGGCTGATGGTCACGCCGTGTGACGAGACGCCGATGCCCCCGCACGACGTGCAGCCCGACGAGCTGGACGTCGCCATCGGGATCGACCGGATGCAGCAGGCGCTGGATATCAAGGTGCAGCGGGTGGAGCATAGCTGGGCGGGGTTGCGCACCTTCTCGCCGGACCGCAGCCTCGCCTTCGGCTGGGAGAATACCGTGCCCGGGTTCTTCTGGTGTGTCGGCCAGGGCGGCTACGGCATTCAGACAGCACCCGCCGCCGGCGCGCTGGTGAGCGCGATGATAATGGGCGAAGACCCAGGCCCGGCTGGCGTGATTATCCCGCAGATCGACCCGATGCGGTTCCGTTAAAATTCATGCAGCGCGTCCAGCGCCGCCTGCAAGATCGTCGCCGCGGCGACCTTGTCCACCACCGCGCCGCGCCGCGCCCGGCTCAGCCCGGCCTCGATCATGCGCGCATGGGCATCGGCGCTGGTGAAGCTCTCATCCACCATGGTGGCGGGCAGGCCCGTCGCCGCCGCCAGCGCGTGCGCCCAGTCCCGCGCGGCCTGCGCGCTGCGCCCCAGCTCATCCACCGGCAGCCCGATCACCAGCCCGCCCGCCGTCTGCGCCGCCGCGATGGCGGTGATCTCGGCGGCGTTGGCCTGCAATTTTCCCCGCGCCAGCGTGCCATACGGGCTGGCGATCCGCCGGCCGACATCCGAGAGCGCCACGCCGATGCGCCGCGCCCCCGGGTCCAGCCCGATGAGCCGCGCGCCCGGCGCAAGCTGGGTAGAAAATTCCCTGAGGTTGAAGAGCTTCATGCGCGCGTTTATGGTCCGGGCTGGTACCAAACCCAAGGGGTTAATTATGTCGCTCGAACCCGCAACGGTCCGCCGTATTGCGAAACTGGCCCGGATCCGGGTTGAAGATGACGAGATCGCGCCGCTGCAAACCCAGCTGAACGCGATGCTGGACTATGTGGCGCAGCTGGGCGGCGTCGACATCACCGGGGTTGAGCCGCTCTCCGGAGGCGCGCAGATGGCCATGCGGCTGCGCGAGGATACGATGTGCGACGGCGCCATCGCCGAGCAGATTCTGGCCAACGCACCAGACCGCGCGGGCGAGTTTTTCGCCGTACCGAAAGTCATCGAATGAGCCTGACCCATCTGAGCATCAAAGACGCTGCGGCAGCACTTGCCGCGCGTAAAATCTCCGCCGTGGAGCTGACGCAGGCGCATAATAACGCCATCGCCGCACTCAACCCACGGCTGAACGCCTATATCACCACCACGCCGGAGCCGGCCCTGGCGCAGGCACAGGCGGCTGACGCGCGGATTGCGCAGGGCAATGCCGGGCCGCTCACCGGCATTCCGCTCGCCATCAAGGATCTGTTCTGCACGGCGGGCGTGCGCACCACGGCGGCCAGCAAAATGCTCGATCCGTTTATTCCGCCCTATGAGAGCACGGTGACCGCGCAACTGCTGGCGGCGGGTGCGGTGTTTCTCGGCAAGGCCAACCTGGATGAATTCGCCATGGGCTCGTCCAACATGTCCTCCGCCTATGGGCCGGTGGAAAACCCTTGGAAGCGCGCGGGGTCTGACGCCAAACTGGTGCCCGGCGGCTCATCCGGCGGCTCAGCGGCGGCGCTGGCCGCGCGCCTGTGCCTGGGGGCGACCGGCACGGACACCGGCGGCTCCATCCGCCAGCCCGCCGCCTTCACCGGCACGACCGGCATCAAACCCACCTATGGCCGCTGCTCGCGCTACGGGGTCGTGGCCTTCGCCTCCTCGCTCGACCAGGCCGGGCCGATGGCCCGCAGCGTGGAGGATTGCGCGATCCTGCTCGGCGCCATGGCGGGCTTCGATGCCAAGGATTCCACGAGCGCGCAGCGCCCGGTGCCGGATTTCCAGGCCTCATTGGCGCGCGGCGTGCGGGGGTTGCGCATCGGCATTCCGGCGGAATACAGCGTGGCTGGCATGAGCGATGAGATATCCCGCCTCTGGCAAAAGGGTATCGGCTGGCTGCGCGAGCAGGGCGCGGAGATCATCGATGTCTCCCTGCCGCACACACATTACGGCCTGCCCGCCTATTATATCGTCGCCTCGGCGGAGGCATCCTCCAACCTCGCGCGGTATGATGGCGTGCGCTTTGGCGCGCGGGTGGGCGGCGAGGACCTGATCGACATGTATGAGCGCACACGCGCCGCCGGTTTCGGCGCGGAGGTGAAGCGGCGGATCATGATCGGCACCTACGTGCTCTCCGCTGGCTATTACGATGCCTATTACCTGCGCGCGCAGAAGGTGCGGAACCTTATTTTGCGCGATTTCACGCAGGTATTCGACAAGGTCGATGCCCTGCTGACCCCCAGCGCGCCAACCGCCGCCTTTGGCTTCGGCGAGCAGATGAACGACCCGATCACCATGTATCTGAACGACGTGTTCACCGTGCCAGCCTCGCTGGCCGGCGTGCCCGCCATGAGCGTCCCCGCCGGGTTGAACGCCCAGGGTCTGCCGCTCGGCTTGCAAATTATCGCGAAACATTTTGACGAGGAAATGGTGTTCACCGTTGCCGCCGCGTTGGAGCGCGCCGCCGCATTCAGCCACCTCCCAACCGTGAGGGCAGCCTGATGGGATATGTGCTGGAAGGTAAATCGGGAAACTGGGAGGTCGTCTGCGGGCTCGAGATTCACGCCCAGGTGATATCGGAGTCGAAACTTTTTTCAGGCGCCCGTGCTGCCTATGGCGGCGCGCCGAATTCGCAGGTGAGCTTTGTGGACGCCGGCTTTCCCGGCATGCTGCCGGTCATCAACCGGGAATGCGTGGCCCAGGCGGTGCGTACCGGGCTGGGGCTGGCCGCGCAAATCAACCTGTTCTCGCGTTTCGACCGCAAGAATTATTTCTACGCCGATCTGCCCAACGGCTATCAGATCAGCCAGTTCGCGCACCCGATCGTCGGCACCGGCACGGTCGAGATCGAGCTGCAGGATGGCACGCTGAAGAACATCGGCATCACGCGGCTGCATCTGGAACAGGACGCCGGGAAATCGATGCATGAGCAGCATCCGGGCAAATCGGTCATCGACCTCAACCGCGCGGGTGTGGCGCTGATGGAGATCGTCTCCGAGCCCGACATACGCTCGCCCGAGGAGGCCGGAGCCTACCTGCGCAAAATCCGCCAGATCCTGCGCTACCTTGGCACCTGCGATGGCAATATGGAGGAGGGCTCGATGCGCGCGGATGTGAATGTATCCGTGCGCAAACCCGGCGAGGATTTTCGCACGCGCTGCGAGATCAAAAACGTCAACTCCGTGCGGTTCGTGATGCACGCGGTGGAGGCCGAGGCGCTGCGCCAGATCGCGCTGTGGGAGGCGGGCGAGGAGGTCCGCCAGGAGACGCGGCTGTACGACCAGGCGCGGGGCGAGACACGCTCCATGCGCTCCAAGGAGGATGCGCACGACTACCGATATTTCCCCGACCCGGACCTGCTGCCATTGGTATTGGCGGAGGACGACATCGCGCAATGGAAATCCAAACTGCCGGAATTGCCCGATGCAAAACGCCGCCGCTTCTGCGCGGAGTATGGTATCAGCTTCTATGACGCCGGCGTGCTCACCGCCGAGCAGGCGATGGCCGATTTCTACGAGACGGTCGCCCGTGGGAGGGACGCGCGGCTGGCCGCGAGCTGGGTGACCGGTGACTTCTTCGCGGCGATGAACCGCAGCGGCGCGACGCTGGAAAATCCCCCCGTCTCCGCCGCGCATCTGGGCGGATTGCTCGATCTGATCTCCGATGCGACGATCAACGGGCGGATCGCCAAGGATGTGTTCGAGGAGATGCTGGAATCCGGCAAGGCCGCCGACGCCATCGTGGCGACAAAAGGCCTGCGTCAGGTGACCGACACCTCGGCGATCGACGCCGCAGTGGCCAGCGTGCTGGCTTTGAACGCCGACAAGGTCACAGAATATAAATCCGGCAAGGACAAACTATTCGGCTTTTTCGTGGGCCAGGTGATGAAGGCGTTGGCCGGAAAAGGCAACCCGGCGCTGGTGAACGAGGCGGTAAAGCGGCTCCTTGGATAAGAAGCCGCGTTCACCCAGGCTCAGTTCTGCATATTCTGGGTGCTCTGATTCTTCTCACCCTGCTGGGTTGTTGTATGGCTGGGTACCGAGCTATCCGGTGAATTTGCATTTTTATTCTGCGGCATACCATAGGCGCCCGCAATCCCCGGAGTATGGCGCTCACCCTGCTGCGCCGTGCTATGGTTCGGCTGGGAAGTGGTGGACATGGGCTGCTGGCTTGGCGTGGTATCCGCGAGCGCCAGGCCCGCGATGAGTGACGGGGCAAAGGCGATCGACGACACCATTAATATTGATCGAATTTTCATTGCTAGCTCCTATTATAAATCTGAAATGACAGGACGGGCAATGCTGGGCATCACCGGTCTGGCGGTCTGTCCAGTAGAACCGGTCTGGCGGTCTGTCCAGTATCACATGGAAAAATAATTTCGGACTACAAGGCATGAGCAGACATGGCTGCAAGGCGGGATGCTCATGGACCGCAAAACATAACGCCGACGTTACCTTCCATCCAGCAAAACGACATGACCATCCGGATCGCGCCGCAACCGCAAGCCGCCATCGGCGGTCTGGAACACCAGCCGGTCGGCGGCGATATCGCCGGGCGCGCAGGGCGGCGCGAAATCCGCGTGCCGGTAGCACAGCAGTTCAACATGCGGGGTCGGCTGCTGCGGCCGAAGTGCGAGCACATCCACATGCGCGTCCGCCAGGCCATCCAGCGCGTCCTGCTCGGGGCCGACATTAACCTGCCGCGACTCCTGGCGCACTCCGATTTTTGTATAAAATTCCACGCTGCGTTCAACATCGCGGACGCTGATAGCCGAGTGGTCAAACCCCTCCGGTCTGCTTTCCGGAAATTGCAGAAACTCCAGCGGATGCCCATCAATGTCACGAAATTTGAAGGCGGTGACACCGCCAGATGCGGCAGGCAGACGCACGGGGCCGTCGCGTGATATCGGCACAACACCAAGCGCTATCACCCGCTCGCACGCGCGAACAATATCATCGGTGACGATCGCGATATGCTGAAAACGCGAATCGCTAGCCGCCATATCCGCCGGATACGCCGCACCAGGCGGGGAGCATTCCGAGAGCTCGATCTCCTGCGCGCCCAGGCGCATCCGCAGTATCCGCATCCGCTCAACACGCAGCAGGCGCGCGAGCAAGGCGTCGCCGCGCACCGGCGTCACCGCCCGGAAGCCCAAAGCGCCATAAAACCCTTCAGCGCGTTGCAGGCTGGCCACGTTGCGCGCAACCCGCAGCAGCGCGGTGACGATCATAGCAGCAGCGCGCCGCGCGTGTTGGTATATATGGCATACAGGCGCTGCCCCGCGCAGATGAACAGGCGGGAGCGATGCCGTCCGCCGAACGCGAGGTTGGCGACCGTGAACGGCACCAGAATCTTGCCCAGCAATTCGCCGTCCGGGCTGATGCAATGCACGCCATCGGCGGCGCTGGACCAGATATTGCCCTGCTCATCGCAGCTTATACCATCGGCATACCCCGGCTCGACCTTATGAAACATCCGCCCTTCGTTTAAGGATTTTCCGTCAGCGCTTAAGCTGAACACGCGGATATGCTGGCGCGGGGAGGGCGCGAACTGATGGCCGGTTTCGCAGATATAGAGCAGGCGCTCATCGGGCGAAAAACACAGCCCGTTCGGCCCGTCGAAATCATCGGCGACGACGCGCAAAGAGCCGTCGGCATCCAGCCGGTATACGCGGGCCGGCAATTCAGGCTCTTGCCTGCCGCCCTCATAGTCCGTGTTGATGCCGTAATGCGGGTCGGTGAACCAGATGGAATCATCGGACTTCACCACGATATCGTTGGGTGAATTCAGCCGGTAGCCCTCATACCGGTCCGCCAGCACGGTGACTCCGCCGTCGATCTCCGTGCGGCTGATGTTCCGCTGCAAATGCGAGCAGGTGACCAGGCGGCCCTGGCGGTCGCGGCAGTTGCCATTGCTGAAGTGTGAGGGGAAACGGAAAGTTGAAACTCCCGCCTCGGTCCAGCGCATGATCCTGTCATTAGGCAGGTCGCTGAACAGCAGTTGCTCGTGGTCGGCGAACCAGACAGGACCCTCCGTCCAACGGAAATCCTCGCCCAGCAACTCCAGCGGCGCGTTGGGCAAAACCAGCGCGGCGAACCGCACATCCTTGATAACAAACCCCTCCATGGAGCTATTTGAAGTGGCCGGGGCCACGCACCGGCGGAACATGCAGCTGCACCGTCATCAGCACGGCCGGCGCATCGCCGTTGACACCTGAGCGATGCCCCCTGCGCCCCTGGCGGTCGGTCGTGCAGTTCTGATCCTCGCCCATCGAAATCTCTCCAGGGCCGAAATCGACGCGGGTGCCGTCCATCGATTCCACCCACCAGGAGCCGGAGAGCGGAACAATCCATTGCGGGGCCGGGTTCTCGTGCCACTCGCCGACCCAGCCGACAGGCTGCACCGTGAACACGACTGTTGAGTCGCCGCGAGGCTGCTTGTTGTTCCATTGCGGGTCCGCACCGCCGACACCTTTGAAGTCAAAATTCTCCAGGGCGCATTTGCGCTGGTGGCTGACACCCTCGGCGTCCGTCCAGAGATGCCAGTAGTGAATCTGTGGTGCCATGATCCCCTCTTGCTTCAAGGTTGTGCCGTCGCCGCCATGGGTGCGGCGGCCAGCGGATGCGAGACGACGGTGGAAAGCGGCAGAAAACCGCCCGCGATGATGAGCAGCAACAGCCCACCGGCAAGCCCGAAATTTTTCAGGAAATCCCAGAAATGGCTGCGCGCCACGCTATCCCCCGGCGCCCAGAAATCTGAAAAAGCCCAGAACGGATGATACAGAATCGCGGTGACGACGCAGAACCCGGCCAGGATAAAGGCAGCCAGATGATCATGCCAGGCCAGGATGAGGCATACAGGGGTGATGAATTCCACCGCCATCCCGGCGATGAGCAGTTCCCGCCCGCCTGGCAGAAAGGAGGATCTCGCCTGCTTCAACGCATCATTCCAATGGATGATCTTATCGAGGCCGCTGAACGGGAACATGCAGACGAGGCAGATGCGGGCCAACAACGGCAGCAGGGAGAGGTTCAGCCAGGTCATGTCACGCACCCAGCCGCTGTTGGATATGGTCCGCTACGCGCAGCGCGTTGGCGATGATCGTAAGCGTAGGGTTGACCGCGCCGATCGACGGGAAAAAACTCGCATCGGTGACGTACAGATTATCCAGCCCATGGGCCCGGCAGTTGGTATCCAGCACGGAGGTTGCCGGGTCGGTGCCAAAGCGCGCGGTGCCGGCCTGGTGCGCGGTGCCGGCCAGCGGGATATTCTGGCTGAAATACAGGTTGCGGTCGAGCAGCACGGGGTGCGCACCGGCGTTTTTCATCGCCTGTTCGAGCTTTTTGCGCAGCATCCGGTGCGCGGCCATATTGGTGGGGCTGAGCTCCAGTACCACGCGCCCGCCATCATAGCGGATGCGGTTTTGCGGCAGTGGGATATCCTCGGAGGACAGCCAGAAATCCATCGAGTGACGCGCCATCACCTCAAACGGCATGTCGGGCAGCCATTCCAGCCACGCGGGTAGCGCCTCGCCTTTAATCTGCGCGGCATGGGTGGCGGCACACATCTGGATAAAGCCGAGCGGATAGGGGTAGTCCGGCGCGCCGAAATAATAGTCGCTGACGGCCAGCGTCTTCTGAAACACCGTGTCGTTGCGCTCCCGCATCAGCGCCATCAGCACGGACTGATTATGGCGCATATAGTTGCGCCCCACCTGGCCGGAGCCGTTGGCCAGCCCATCGGGGTGGATGGTATTGGCCGAGCGCAGCAGCAGCAGCGCGGAGGAGAGCGCGCCGCACGCCACCACCACGATATCGGCGGTAAAAACCTCGGTCTGCCCACCCATATCCACTTCAACGCCGGCAATGCTGCGGCCGGAGGCATCCGTGTTCAGCCGGCTTACATAGGCGTGGGTGAGCAAGGTGAGATTGGGGTGGGCGGCCAGGGCAGGGTCGACGCAGAGCACCTGCGCGTCGGCCTTGCCGTTGAGCAGGCAGGGGAAACCATCGAACGTATCGCAGCGGATACAGGTGCTGGTGGGCGTGGCTTTGCCGTCCTGCTCATCCAGCAGAATACCCAGCGGCAGATGGAACGGATGCAGCCCCGCCTTGGAGAATTGCGCGCTGAGTGCCTCGATTCTCGGCTCGTGCGCGACCGGCGGATAGGCAAACCCCCCGGCACGGCGCGGCTCGGTCGGGTCCTCATCGGCCTGGCCGTGGACATGGAACAATTTTTCGGCCTGCGCGTAATAGGGCTCGAAAACATCGTATTTCACCGGCCAGGCGGGAGAGATCCCATCCTCGTGCCGGAGTTCCTCAAAATCCCGCTCGCGCAGCCGCAGCAGCGCCGCGCCATACACTTTTGAATTTCCGCCGACGAAATAATGCAAGCCGGGCGCAAATTTTTTGCCGGTGCTGTCGTACCATGTCTCATGCGCCTGGTAGATATTCTCGTCGAACACGGCCCGAGCGTCCCAGTTCGTCCGGCTGCGCGGCAGGTAATCCCCGCGCTCGAGCAGCAGGATGTTCTTGCCGGTGGGGGCCAGGCGCTGCGCCAGCGAGGCCCCGCCCGGGCCGCTGCCGATGACGATGACATCGTAATGATCAGTCGCCATCGGCCTGGGCTTCCCCGGCGGGTGCATTGCCACGCTCGCTCGCCGGGCCATAGGCGCGGCTGAGGTTGTAGGCGGTGTTGATGAGCGCGATATGCGAGAAGGCCTGCGGAAAATTCCCGACCTGGCGTTTCAGCACCGGATCATATTCCTCCGCCAGCAGGCCGACATCATTGGTCAGTCCGACCAGCCGCTCGAACAGGCCGCGCGCGTCGTCCAGCCGGCCCTGCAACACGTAATTATCGGCGAGCCAGAAGCTGCACGCGAGAAACGCGCCCTCGCCGCTCGGTAGTCCATCGACCGAGGAGGCGGTATCGTAGCGGATCACGAAGCCATCGCGCAGCAGCTCGCGCTCGATGGCCGAAATCGTGCCCTCCACGCGCGAGTCCGAGACGGGGAGAAACCCGACCAGGGCGATCATGAGCAGGCTCGCGTCCAGGCTCTTGCTGCCATAGTGCTGGACGAAGGAATTACGCTCGGCATCGAAGCCGTTCTTGCACACCTCGTCGTGGATCTTCTGCCGCCAGGCGCGCCAGTCGTCCAGCGGGGCCTCGAGCTTGAAATCCTCGGCGGAGCGGATGGCACGGTCGACAGCGACCCAGGCCATGATCTTGGAGTGCGTGAACTGCTGGCGCCCACCTCTAACCTCCCATAATCCATCATCCGGATCGGCCCATATCTTCTGCAAATGGCCGATCAGCGCGCGCTCCAGCCCCCAAAGCGTATCGCTCGCTTTCAGTCCGCGCGTGCGGCCGAAGTACAGCGCGTCCAGCACCTCGCCATACACGTCGAGCTGCACCTGCCCGGAGGCCGCGTTGCCGACATGCACCGGCGCGGAATGCTCATAGCCGGGAAGCCACGAGACGGACCATTCATCGATGCGCCGCTCGCCCGCGATCCCATACATGATCTGTAGCTGATCCGGGCTGCCCGCAATCGCCCGGATGAGCCATTGCTGCCAGGCGTGGGCCTCGCCGTCGAAGCCGGATTCCAGCAACGCATACAGCGTCAGCGTCGCATCCCGCAGCCAGCAGTAGCGATAGTCCCAGTTGCGCGACCCGCCGATCTGCTCGGGCAGGGAGGTGGTGGCGGCGGCAACAATCCCGCCGGTCTCGTAATGCGTCAGCCCCTTCAGCGTAATCAATGAGCGCAGCACGACATCGCTCCACTCGCCGGCACCCTGGAACCTGCCGCTCCAGCCGCGCCAGCCACTGTCCTCAACCTCGATCACTTTGCCCACATCCAAAACCGGCGGCACCGCATGATAGGATTTGGACCAGCCGAGGCAGAAATCGATCTCCTCCCCGGCGTTCACCTCGAAATTCCCCTGCGTGCGGAGATCCTTGTTCTTCATCTCGACATCGCTTTGCAGCATCAGCCGGTCCGGCCCCGCGACAAACTGGATGCGCCGGTCGACGCTGCGCGATACCCAGGGTATGGAATTGCCGTAGTCGAACCGGACGGTGAGGTCGCTCTGCATGGTAACCTTGCCGCGCAGGCCGCGCACGCGGCGCAGCAGGCTGGAGGATCCCTCCTGGCGGGTCATGCAGTCGATCAGCATCACCGCACCCGTCGCGGTCTCGAAGCTGGTCTCCAAAATGAGCGTGCCATCCCGGTAGCGCCGGGTGATCCTGGCCTCATCCCGCGGCGCGATCTGCCAGCATCCGTTGCCCGAATCCCCCAGCAGCGCGGCAAAGCAGGCGGCGCTGTCAAAGCGCGGCAGGCACAGCCAGTCGACCGAGCCATTCCGGCTAACGAGCGCCATGGTCTCGCAATTACCGATAACCGCATAGTCCTCGATGAGGCCGACTTTATGCTCAGCCACCGGTCGCAAAACCCGGGTACAATGTCATGCCGCCATCGACAAACAGCGTGGCGCCGGTGATATAATCGGCGGCGTCCGAGGCCAGCCAGGCGACCGCCCGGGCGATATCGTCCGGCTCGCCGATGCGCTTATAGGGCACGAGCCGCATCAGCTCGGCATAGGCCTCCGGCGTGCTCCAGGCCGAGGTGTTGATCGGCGTGCGGATCGCGCCTGGTGCCACGCTGTTGACACGTATCCGGTGCGGCGCCAGCTCCTGGGCGATGCTCTTCATCAGCAGCATCACCCCACCTTTGGACGACGCATAGTTGGCGTGCCCCGCCCACGGGATCTCCTGATGCACCGAGCTCATACAGATGATCTTGCCGGCGGCGACCGAGAGCTTTGCATCCACCCCCCGCCGCTTGAACTCGCGCGTCGCCGCGCGGGCGCATAAAAACTGGCCGGTGAGGTTGACGCCGATCACCATGTTCCACTGCTCGAGCGTCATCTGCTCGAACGGCGAGTCCCGTTGCAGCCCGGCATTACTGACGACGATATGCAAAGTGCCGAAATGGTCGACGGCCTTGGCGAACATCGCGGTGACGTCATCCTCCTTGGACACATCGGCCATGATGGCGATCGCCCGGCCACCCATCGCCTCGATCTGATGCGCCACATCCTCGGCGGGTGCCGCGTCGCCGTCATAATTGACAACAACATCAGCCCCAGCCCGCGCCAACCCCAGCGCCGTGGCTTTGCCGATGCCCGAAGCAGCGCCGGTGACCAGCGCGGGTTGCCCGACGATCGTCTTGGGATAAGTCACCTCAGGGAGTTGCGCATCGTACGGTGTTGGCGATCCGCCGGGCGTCACAGGGTCGTTCGGCATGGTCTCTCCTTACCTAAACATTACAGTTTTCACATATTCACGGCATCATTTCTTACCTATTCAGGTGGGCGCGGCGGTCGGCCATTTCAATCGCCGTTCGGCGGCCAATGGGGTACGGATATGCGCAATCCCGGCTTCCCCGCTGCCGCGCGCGGGCCTACACCGGGCGGATGCTTCGGCCCATCACCAAAAAACTGCCGCTATTGCTGGGCTTCTTGATCGCGGTGGGGCCGATCTCGACCGACATGTATCTGCCGGCCTTTCCTTCCATCGCCCGCGCCTTTCATAACTCCGCCGCGCCGCAATACTCGCTGGCGGCGTATTTCGTCGGCCTCGCCTTCGGCCAGATGACGCAGGGCGCGCTGTCCGACCGGCTGGGCCGCCGCGCGCCGCTGCTCGTCGGCCTCATCATCTATACCTTCGCCTCCATCGGCTGCGCCCTGAGCTGGAGCATCGGCTCCCTCGTCGTTTTTCGGTTCCTGGCCGCGCTCGGCTGCTCGGCCGGCGTGGTGATTCCGCGCGCCATGGTGCGGGATCTGGCAGACGGCGCCAAAGCGGCGAAACTATTCTCCCAGCTCATGCTGGTCATGGGCGTGGCGCCCATCGTGGCGCCGTTGCTGGGCTCGGTGTTCGTCCAAATGGGCAACTGGCGGATGATCTTCGGCTTTGCGACGCTCTATGGCGTGCTGGCCGTGGCCGCCGTGTGGTTCCTGCTGCCGGACACGCTGGCGCCGGAGCGGCGCACGCGCCTGGGCGTCGTGCCGGTGCTGCTGCGCTACAGCGGCATTCTCGGCGAGCGCGCGTTCCTCACCCATGCGCTGGTGGGCGCGTTCACCTCGGCCTGCCTGTTCGCCTACCTCGCTGCCACGCCCCAGATCTTCATCACCGGCTACGGCTGGAGCAGCACCGGCTTCGCGGCATTGTTCGGCGTCAACTCCATCGCCTATATCGGCTACAGCCAGCTGGTCCCGCCCCTGGTGAACCGCTTTGGCGTCGCCCCGGTCATCACCGCCGCCGGGCTGGTGCTGCTGGCCGCCTGCGTGGCGCTGGTGGGCTTCGCCTTTCACCCGCTCGGGCCCTATGCCATCGTCGCCGGGCTGCTGCTCTCGGAGGTCGGGTTCGGCCTGCTCACCCCGTGCGCGATGGTCGGCGCGCTCTCACGCCACCAGGCGCACGCGGGTAGCGCCTCGGCCTTGCTGGGCACCATGCAATATACCGGCGGCGCCATCGCCGGGCTCGCCATGGGCGGGCTGGCGGACGGCACGGTGCGCCCCATGGCGGTGGCGATGCTGCTATGCGCGGCTGCCGTGGTGCTTGCCGCCAGCCTGCGCCCGCGCCTAACATACAGCCTGGAGAATGGATCATGACCCGCAACATCATCGGTATTCCAGCCTGCACCAAGCTCATCACCGGCTACATCCAGCACGCAACCCCGGCGCGCTACGGCGCCGCGCTCATCGCGGCATCGCACGGCGTGCCGGTCCTCATCCCGCCGGAGGGTGAGGCGGTGCTCCCGCTGCTGGACCATCTGGACGGGATCATGTTCAACGGCAGCCTCTCCAACGTGGCGCCGATGCGCTACGGCGCGGACTTTGACGCCACGCCGGACGCGCACGACCCCGAGCGGGACGCCACGACCCTGCCGCTCATCCACGCCGGGCTGGAGCGCGGCATCCCCATGCTGTTCATCTGTCGTGGCATGCAGGAGCTGAACGTGGCGCTCGGCGGCACCCTGTTCCAGGAGGTGCATCACATACCAGGCCGGATGGACCACCGCGCGGGGGAGGGGGATCAGCGTTTCGCCCTCAAGCACGAGGTCAGCCTGACCGGCGAGCTGGCGCGTATTACGGGTGCTGAAAAAATCCAGGTGAACTCGCTGCATGGCCAGGCGATCGACCAACTCGCCCCCGGGCTCAACGTGGAGGCGCTGGCGCCGGATGGCACGATCGAGGCGGTGCGCGTCGCCGGCGCCAAAGCCTTCGCGATGGCCGTGCAATGGCACCCGGAGTGGGAGGTGACGCACTTCCCTGACAGGCTGCGCCTGTTCCAGGCCTTCGGCGAGGCGTGCAGCGCCTATCGGCACGGTTGAGCCCTCGGCATTCCCGCCGGAACGGCCTATATAAACCGCAAACCAACGGAGAATCACCATGGATATCCAAACCATCGACAGCAACTACAGCCAGTTGCAGAGCCAGGCCGGGCAGACCGTGCAGGAGCTGAAGGACCTCGCGGGCAAGCTGCAAGCCGCGGCCGGCACAGGCAACCAGGATGCGCGGGAATGGCTGCTGGACCTGAAGAGCATCGCGCTGGCCATCCAGGCGGAGCAGAATCAGGTCTCCAGCCTCCTGCAATCCCTGCACAATTTCGTGGAGAATCAGGCGCAGCAGATGTCCCAACAATCCGCGCAATCCGCCCCCTGGGGCAATGCGCCGCAGCAGAACTACCCGCAACAGGGCTACCCGCAGCAGGGCTACCCGCAGCAGCAGGGCGGCGGCGGGTTCTTGGGCGGCCTGTTCAACTCGGGCTTTGGCCGCGCCATCGTCACCGGCGCCGGCTTTGGCATCGGCGATGATCTGATCAACCGGATTTTCTAAGCAGCGGTTTATCCGACCATTTCCTCCTTGCCGCCACAACTCTCTCGTCATTGCAACAAACCGCCATCATTTCCCCTTGACCACCCCACGCCGTCGTTGCGAGTCATGCGCAATTCGCGCATGAGGAAGCAATCTATTCTTTTTGCAACGGACCGCATTATTTCCCCTTGACTCCCGACCAAAATGTCATTATAACTAACAACATGTCCGGTGAGCCCATCAACACGCGCCTCTACCACATCGTCATGTACCTGGTGCATACGCTGGGAAACGGCGCCCGGCGGGTCAACATGCCGCACTCGCTGTGCCAACTCCTCACAAACCGTCTGGTCCGCCTCACCCACCGTTTGCGAATCCTCATCGAGCGCGGGCCGTTGCCCGTCCGCCCACCCCGCGCAACACCCCGCAACCCGCCCGCAAACCCAAAGCCCAACCAGGAATATTACCCACCCACCAGCTTCGCCTGGCTGCTGCACCTGTTTCCCAACTCCGGGGTCGCCGTCGCCCACTTCCAGCTCAAAACATTGCTGGAAGAGCCCGAGACGCAATCCCTCATCGCCGCCCACCCGACTCTCGCACGCAGCCTGCGGCCACTCTGCCGCATGGTCGGCCTCAAAACCCCCACCTGCCTAAAACTGCCCAGAAAACCACGCATCAAACGCGCGACACCCCCCACCCCACAACCGCCT
>JAJZGI010000038.1 GCA_021798575.1 Pseudomonadota bacterium
GTAGGATAATTGCGTCCAAAGCATGGAAAAATAGAAAACTTTGCCAAAAAACTAAGTAAAAACATGAAGAAAAGCCGATGTATCTCAAAATAGGCCTGATCCAATCAGACTACGCAGAGGTTCCCTAAGCGGCGGGGCGAACGCGGCGGTCACGTCCGCCTGTAACCGCGCGGACCATGCACCTTCCTGGAACACCAGGAACTGCGGCGGCACGTGCAAGGCAAAGCGCGTCGTATCGGTCCACATCAAAAACGGCTGCAACCCATTCGCATCCACCACAGGGTCGGCCATCACTTGCCCCTGGCTCAAAGCGCGCACGAGCTGGGAGGTATAATAGTCCCCCATGCCGTAGGTGAAGCCCTGGGCCCTCAGCCAGCCTGCCAGCGCGTATTGCGGCGCCTGATAGATGCCAGGCGGGGCAGAGACCTCCGGCGCCAGATACGCCATCGCATTCACCACATAGAGGCCACCGCCGATGACAGCCACGCCGAGCATCCCGCGCATCGCCCAGGCGGGCCAGGGCCTGCTTAAAAACGCCTGAAGCTCGATGATCGCGGCGACGGATAAAAACACATAGGCCGGGGTGACATAGCGCACGGCGGCATTGGGGAACACCGGGCCCGGCGTAATCGCGCTATAAAACGCCTCGCTGAAAACATCGGCCATTGTCAGGCAAACGGCGCTCAGGATCAAAAACTGCACCACCGCATTGTCGCGGCTGGCGCGCCCGCGCCATAATCCGTGGGCCGCCAGCGCGAGCACCAGCAGCAGCACCAGCTTGCGGGTGAGAATGAGAAACGGCAGCGCGAAAACATGCGCCAGCGGAAAATAGGTGGCGCTGAACAGCACCTGCACCGCCGCGCCAAACGCCCGGACATTATCCAGTAACAAGCCGAACTGCGCCACTGGCTGCTCATAAAAACTAACCTTGGTGGTGAACCCACCGAGCGATGCCATGAGTGCTGGAAAGCCCAAGGCCAGCCCACCGGCCAGCAACGTAATTCCGGCCAGCCGCCACTCCCCGCCTGAGAATCGCCGGTAGAGCGCAAAGCGCAGCGCCACCAGTGCCAGCATCGGGGCGCTGAAAAATATCTGCGCGAACGGGTCACCACTGCACGCGATGAAAACCAGCGCGCCGTAGCCCCATAGAGCGCCCACGTGCGCGCGCTGCCCGCCCAGCGTTGGTGCCGCCAGCAGTAGGGCGAACAGGCAAAGCATGAGGCTGGCTGTATGAAAATCCGAGATGAGCAGCATATAGAGGCTGGGCATGAAGGGCATGGCGAGCAGATAGAGCAGCAGGGCGAGGCTGGCCTGGCCATTTGCCCGCCCGCCGGTGCAATGGCGCACCAGCAGCAATGAGGCGATGAGCAGGAGCGCGAACACGACAAACGGCACGCCATAGAGCAGCCACAGCGCCGGGCCGAACAGCACCAGGCCCAGTGCGTAGAACGGCAGGTCGGTCAGGTAGAAATTATCCGGCGCCAGCACCCAGTGCGGCAGTAAAAAACGCCCGGCGTTGAGGCTCGCCAATTCGTTATAGTTCTGCACCGAATCGCTGTTCGGGTAGGTGCCGCGCGCCGCGATGAAGCAGAGCACGAGGCACGCGGCCAGGGCTGGGAGCAGCCAATAGCGCGCGGCTAAACCCCGTATAACACCAGCCTGTTGCAAATCTTCTTCCCCGCGCCCTGTTGCCGCCAAACCAGGGGAGGATACGCCGGAAATAACGGCGCGGGAAAGTGCCGCTGGCTTGGCATCCCGCCGCAAACCCCATAGCATCGCCCCATGTCCGGATTTTCTCCCCGGGTGCGGGCGGTGCTCGGCCCCACCAACACCGGCAAAACGCATCTGGCCATCGGGCGGCTGCTCGGCCATTCCTCCGGCATCATCGGCTTTCCGCTGCGGCTGCTGGCGCGCGAAAACTATGATCGCATGGTCGCCGCCAAGGGGGTGAGGAACGTGGCGCTCATCACTGGTGAGGAAAAAATCCTGCCGCCAGGTGCCCGCTGGTTCTCCTGCACGGTGGAGGCGATGCCACTGGACCGCCCGGTGGAATTCCTCGCGGTGGATGAGATCCAGCTCTGCGCGGACCCGGACCGCGGCCACGTCTTCACCGAGCGCCTGCTGCACGCGCGCGGCCTGGTCGAGACGATGTTTCTGGGCGCCGAGACGATCAAAAAACTGCTGAAACGCCTGATTCCCGAGGCCGAGATCGAAACCCGCCCGCGCCTGTCCCAGCTCGCCTACGCCGGGAGCGCTAAACTCTCGCGCCTGCCGCCGCGCTCGGCCATCGTCGCCTTCTCGGCGGCGGAGGTCTACGCCATCGCCGAGGCGGTGCGGCGACGGCGCGGCGGCTGCGCGGTGGTGATGGGCCGGCTCAGCCCGCGCACGCGCAACGCGCAGGTGGCGCTGTACCAGGAAAAAGAGGTGGATTTCCTGGTCGCGACGGACGCCATCGGCATGGGCCTGAACATGGATGTGGACCATATCGCCTTCGCCGGGCTCACCAAGTTCGACGGGCACCGGCCAAGGCTCCTCACCGCGCCGGAGGTGGCGCAGATCGCCGGCCGGGCAGGGCGCGGGATGCGCGATGGCACGTTCGGCACCACGGCGGACTGCCCGGCGCTGCCCGATGAATTGGTTGCCGCCGTCGAGGCGCACGTGTTCGAGCCGCTGGAGCAGCTCGCCTGGCGCAATTCGGCGCTCGATTTCACCTCCATGGAGGCGTTGCTCGTCAGCCTCACCGCCCCGCCCAGCCAGCCCGGCCTGGTCCGCGGGCAGGACGCAACGGACGTGCTGACCCTGAACGCGCTGAGCCAGGATGCGCAGATCCGCCAAAGCGTGCAGGGCCGTGCCGCCACGCGCCTGCTGTGGGAGGTCTGCCAGATCCCGGATTTCCGCAAGCTCGCGACCGACGCGCATGTCAGGCTCTGCGCCCAGGTCTTCTTCTATCTGCGCGCTGCCAACGGCCTGCTGCCGGTGGACTGGGTGCGCGCCCAGGTGGAGGCGCTGGACAAAGCCGAGGGCGACATCGATACGCTGATGCAGAGGCTGACGGAGGTACGGGTTTGGGCCTATATCACCGCCAAAACCGACTGGATGCGCGATGCCAGCCCCTGGGCCCGGCGCGCGCGTGAGATAGAGGATGGAATTTCAGACGCGCTGCACGTAAAACTCATGGCGCGGTTTGTAGACAAGAGGGCGGCACATTTGACCAGGCGTCTCGAAGATTCGGAAATGGGTGAACTCCAGGCGGTGGTTTCCGCTCAAGGGGTAGTATTGGTGGAGGGCCACGAGGTCGGCCGGATCGATGGGTTCCATTTCCACCCGGACCCGGCGAGCCAGGGGCTCGAGAAAAAGCTCGTGCTGCGCGCCGCGCGCCGCGCGCTGGGGGTGGAGATGCCCCGGCGCATCCTGGCGGCGGAGACCGCGCCGGATGACGCCTTCGGTCTGACCGACGACCGGCATGTCACCTGGCAGGGCGCCAAAATCGCGCGGCTGAAAAAGAGCGAGAATCTGCTGCGGCCCGGCGTCGAGATTCTGCACTCCGAGTTCCTGGACGGGCTGGCGCGCGAGCGTCTGCGCGAGCGGATCAGCACCTATCTCGTGGCGCAGACGCAAAAGCGCCTCGGCCCGCTGCTGGCCGCATTGGAGAATCCGCCGCCCGCGCTGCGCGGCATCCTGCACCGGCTGGGCGAGGCCTCCGGCGTCATGCCGGCCGAGCCGGTGAGCCCGGAATTGCGCCAGGCGTTGAAAAACCTGGGCGTGGATGCCGGGCGCTTCGCATTTTACATGCCCGCCGCCTTGAAACCCGGCGCCGCCTGGCTGCGCGCGCTGCTCTGGGGTGTGGCGCATGATCGTAACCCGCCGCCGCTGCCCCAGCCCGGGCTGGTGAGCGCGCCGATGCCCGCCAACTGGGGGGCGGACTTCGCGCTGGAGATGGGCTGGCTGCCCGCCGCCGGGCTGATGATCCGGCTGGATATCGTGGAGCGACTGGTGCGCGAGATGCACTATCTGGTCCGCAAATCGCCGGTGCTGCTGCCGCCCAACCTCGGCTCCCGCATGGGGCTGAAGCCCGAGCAGCTCGCCCCCGTGCTGCACCTGCTGGGCTTTCGGATTCTTCCCCCCGGCAGCCTGCACCCGCGCTATCATGGCCCACCCACGCCTTCGATGCTGGCTCGGCGCAAGATGGAGCCCAAACTACCGGCCCCACCACCGCCAGCCGCCGTCCCCGTGGCGCCAGACAGCCCTTTTGCGGCGCTGGCAGCGCTGAGGCGCGTTGGGCGCTGATGGTTGATGCGCCTGGGCAGCGCCTGGATAAATTCCTGTTCTTCGCACGCTTCTGCAAGACCCGCGCGGTCGCGACCAGCCTGGTCGCGCAAGGCGGCGTGCGCATAAACCGCCACCTGACGGAAAAACCCCACGCCCAGCTGCACCCGGGCGACGTTCTCACGCTGGCCCTGCCGCGCGGCGTGGTCGTGGTGCAGGTGGAGGCGCTGGCCAAAAGCCGCGCATCCGCCCCGCAGGCCCGCCTGCTCTACCAGGAGATAACTGCCGCCGGTCCGCTTGCCTAATCGGGGGCCCTCGCATATCCCATGCGCCAATAGTAATTCTATCAGGAGTGGCTGATGACCTACGTGGTCACCGAGAACTGCATCAAGTGCAAATACATGGATTGCGTGGAGGTCTGCCCCGTGGACTGCTTCTACGTCGGCGAGAACATGCTGGTGATCCACCCGGATGAATGTATCGACTGCGGCGTGTGCGAGCCCGAATGCCCGGCGGAAGCCATTCTGCCCGACAGCGACGACCGCGCCACCGCCTGGCTGGAGCGTAATCTCAGTTTCTCCAAATCCTGGCCGAATATCACGCGCAAGGGCACCCCGCCCGAGGACGCGGATGAGTGGAAGGATAAGCCAGGCAAGGAGGCGCTGTTCTCACCCAACCCCGGTTAAGCCTGCAATTCATAGCGCGCCTGGGCCAGCGCATCCCCTGCCATGGCCGCGCGCACGGCATCCTCACCGGCCGGTGACGCCAGCAGCACCACCCGGCTGAAAAACGGCGCGGTCCCCGTGGCGCGTGCGCGCCACAGGCGGGCCAGTGCCTGCGCCACCGGGGCGCGCGGCGCGCAGCAGGCGCAGCCCGCCATATGCCCAGGCAGGCCAAGCGAAAAGCTCATAACATAGCCGGATTCCGGCGCCTCAAAACCATCCTGCACCAGCACGGCGTCCTGCGGGCCGGGCACCACGCCCGTTACAATCGCTATCCGCATGTCTCTGCCCGTTGTAGCGCTACGCTGGCGAACAGCAGCGCTTCCGGCACGGCGTATAAAAACCCCTGCCGCGCCGGGGTGAGCAGTAGCAACGGCGAGAGATACACCACCGCACCCAGCGCCATCTGCCAGGGCGGCGTGCGCGCATTCACGCACAGCGCCATGGCGGCGGTGAGGGGAATACTGTCATACGCATAGGCGTGCGGTACCGCGAGGAAGCTGCCGCACAGCAACGTCGCACAGGCCACAGGGTAGGGGGCCACCCTGGCCACGCGGCACGTCACCCAAGCCACCGCCAGCGTGCAGAGCAGTTGCACCGCCCAGGCCAAAAGCGCGGGCGCGCCGAGCGCGATGAGATTCGCCGCCGGGGTGATGAGAATATTGAGGTTGAGGCCGCACCCCGCAAAATACTGCGCCTGATAGCTCGGCAGCGCGTGCGCCCATGCCAGCCACATCGTCGGCGGCAGCACGACGCAGGAGAGCGCCACCAGCCCACACGCCGTGAGCGCCGCGCTGGCCAAAGCGGACCAATCCCGCCGCGCCAGCAACAACACCGGCACCAGCACGACAAGCTGCGGCTTGAGTGTGAGCAGCCCAAAGGCGACTCCTGCGAGAATGGGCCGCCTGGGCAGCCAGGCGAGGCCCGCCAGCAGCAGCCCGGTCGTGAAAAACGCCGTCTCGCCGGTCGATATATTCAGCAGCGCCGCCGGGCTGGCCAGCATCGCGGCGAGCACGCGCCAGCCGTGCCGTCCGAAAAACACCCAACCGCCCGCGCAGATAACGCCAAGGCCGACGACGCTCCAGATGATCTGCGCGGCCCCGAAGCCAAAATACTTCAGCCACCAGACGGGCAATAAAAAACTCGGCGGATACAGGTAGGGGTAGAAACTATGGAACCCGGGATACAAAAGCTGCTGGAACGCCCGCAACGCCGGCGCGGCATAGATCAACCCCGCCTTGTGCGTGGCTGCAAAACGCGGGAACGACCAGAACGCCAGAAAGTCACTGTTCAGCCGCCCGTGCGTAAACACCATGGCCAGCAGCGCACAACTCAACGCACCGCTGGCGCAGATGATGCAAGTGATGAACCGGCAGCGGGTGCTGGTTGTGGCGGGCGGTTGCATCCGTTAAGCCTACATGAGGTCTTTCAGGCGGCAAATGGCCGCCGCATGGGCAGTCGGGGATACATCAGCATGGCGCGGGCGAATTCGGTCAATTATCTGCTCGGCACGAAGTTCCACAAAATGGCCTATGTCGAATTCGGCAACCCCGCCGCCCCGCCGGTGCTGTGCGTCCACGGTCTCACCCGCAATGGGCGGGATTTTGACACGCTGGCGGAGGCGCTGTCGGACCAGTTCCATGTCATCTGTCCAGACCTGCCCGGGCGCGGCAAGTCGGATTGGCTGGCCGAATCCATGGCCTACCAGCCCGCGAGCTACGTGGTGGCGCTGGCGCATCTGCTGGCGGTCATCGGCAAGCCGGTCGCCTGGGTCGGCACCTCGCTGGGCGGCATCTGCGGCATGATGCTCGCGGCGGCGCAGAACGCCCCCATCACCCGCCTGGTGCTCAACGACGTCGGCCCGCATATCCCCGCCGCCGCCCTCAAACGCATCCGGGACTATATGGCGGACGCGCCGGAGCGTTTCGCCTCGCTGGCCGCGCTGGAGGCGCATCTGCGCCTCATCCACGCGTCCTTCGGCCACTTGAGCAACGCTCAATGGGCGCAGCTCGCCCGCCACTCCTGGCGCCAGGCGCTCAACCAGACCGGTGCTGGCGCCTTCGCCATGCACTACGACCCCAAAATCGTCGAGCCGATGCGCGCCGCCGTCCCGCTCGATGTCGATATGTGGCCGCTCTGGGAGCAGATCAAAACGCCCATCCTGGCGATCCGCGGCGCGCAGAGCGACCTGCTGCTGGCCGACACTTTTGCCCAGATGCAGACCGGCGGCGCGCAACCCTTTGAGGTACCAGACGCGGGCCACGCCCCAGCACTGATGGACAGCGCAGCAATCGCAAAAATCCGGGATTTCTTGAACCAGGGTTAAAAAATTTTTCCGCGTGGGTAGTCTCATCTCGGATTTTTGACGTTGGCGGGGAGCAAAACTGGGCGTAGGCCCGATAACAGGTCTGCTTCACGTCCGTTCGCGCAGCTTTAACGATTGGCGAACGGGGTGGCGTCGGGCTGCTTGGCCAGCGCGCACTGAAGAAAGCTGACATCATGCCAGAACGTAGGGCGCAATGATTTTCGGTATTGCGCCAGCATCGCTGGCAGAGAGGTTATGCTGACACCTCACCTAATTGACGGCAGACAGCGCGGTGCAATACGAAATAGAATTCTTTCACCTACTCGTCCCGACTTCATCTTAAATAGTTATGGATGTAGTTGACCGCGGGCAACTGCCTTTCGGGTCAATCGCTTGGAGATATTCTTGTGTTCATACGCAGGGTGTGGATTAAAATTTGCCACCGCATGGGCGGGATTTTCTAAGAGTACGTTTTCCTCGCAGCGTATGCCCTCCTCTCCAAATTCACTGACAGATACACCAAACACCGCCGCTGATTGACTGCCTGCTTTTGTGTAGAGGGCATGTGAAGCCGATGCCGTAGTGAGCGATCCACGATCAACCGACATCATGCCTGCATCGTTGGGTTGCGGTTTGAATCGATCACTTGCGGGTTGTCCGTTGTGAATAAAGTTCGGGTGAATTTGACGGAACAGCACCTCCTCGGCATCAGTCAACACGCTACTCATCGCTTTTCACGCGACGATTAAATTCGGCATCGAAGTCAGAATTCAAGTCGGGAAACACCGTTGGCTTCATTTCCTGGCGACCGTCGATTTCAATGCCGTACATCTCCACGCCACCAGTAGTGCTAATTTCGACAGAGAAATCCCAGCCATGATACTCGAAGTCGATCAGGACACCTCCGACCTCAGTGGGGTAGAGTCGAAACAGACCACAATAGGTTGGGTGTTTGATACAAAACCTTTGAGCCGCGTCTAGGGCTGCCTGGGTAATTTGGTTGCCTTGACCATCGTTCCACCCGTCTTTCAGAGTGCCAATTTCATCTATACGGGTACGGCATTTCTTGAAGTCGTCGTTATCGACAACCCCGATATCGAACACCTCCACCACGCTACGGAAGCGATCCCTGCTGTCTAACTCGACAAGAAGCTGGAATTGAACCTCAGCGTACAAATTTCCATCAAAGTCTGAAACAATTTCATCGTGTTCGACGGGGATTTCAATTACAGCATATCTGTCAGTGAAAACTTTTACGAAGCTCCCAGGACCACCCATTACATTGGTGCCGGTTAAAAGACCAATCCCTTCAAAGCGCGTTCTGTAATTACCCCTTACTGCAGTGATCAATTCTCTACGTCGATCGGTGTCTAGGTGAACGACGTTTGAGGTACGTTTATCGGTCATTTCAATTTTTTCGTTGTCGCGTAGCCCGGCCCCAAACCGATTAAGCGCCCGCAACTTTTCCGCGTTAAGAACGGTCACGCCAACTGTTTCGCCTATCAGAGATACTACGTTGCTATAAGCAGTCTCTAGAATATCACCGATCTCATCCAAACCGGGCAATTCAGCTTGTGTGCTTGTTCGATTCCATTCGAGTTGGGGTATAGCGCTACCCTCTAAAATACGGACGAGATCGAATGAAAAGCTATTTTCAAAACCCCGTGGAATCCTCTTGCGCTCTGGATTGCGATTACGCCACTCATCTTTTGCATACGCAACCAAAAGATCACGGAAAGCAGATAAATCAGACAGCACTTCCACCGGAAGGTGCGCTCCATTAAAGCGTAGACCCTGATAAGTTAGGCTAAAGATCTTTGCGGACTCGTCGGCCATTGGCTTCCTTAGGTTATAGATTAGCTATCACGGTCTGAATCGGCTGCCAACTCTTGCTGTTGACCATGTATACGCGGTTTCGTGCGGGTTTGGTTGCCCATTCTGCCGATTTTAGTGTCCGCTTTTGCAAGCGAAGAAAATGGGCGCCAAGATTGCCATGAGCCCGAACCAGACCTAAACCCCCCAACCGCTTGCCACGCGCCCCCGCATTTGCCATACGCACCCCGTCGGCATGGTGCCGATAATTCACACGCAGGGCGCTTATCCTTGGGTTCGCCCATGGTCCGGTGCCGAGAGGCTCAGCCCTGCGGAGGTCATAACCGGATATTTGGAGAAGTTTTGCCATGGCATTACCTGAAGTCTCACTGCGCAGCCTGCTCGAGTCGGGCGTGCATTTTGGCCACCACACGCGTCGCTGGAACCCCCGCATGGCGCCGTTCCTCTTTGGCGTGCGCAACCAGGTCCACATCATCGACCTCCAGCAGACCGTGCCGATGCTGGAAAAAGCGCTCAAAGCCGTGCGGGACGTCACAGCAGGCGGCGGCCGCGTCCTCTTCGTCGGCACCAAGCGCGCCGCGGCGGACTATGTGGCGGAATCCGCCCAGCGCTGCGGCCAGTATTACGTCAACCACCGCTGGCTGGGCGGCATGCTCACCAACTGGAAGACCATCACCGGCTCCATCAAACGCCTGCGCCAGATGGACGAGATGCTGGCGGGGGACACCCAGGGCCTCACCAAAAAAGAGGTCCTGAACCTCACGCGGGACCGTGAGAAGCTGGAGCGCGCGCTGGGCGGCATCAAGGACATGGGCGGCCTGCCGGATATCCTCTTCATCATCGACACCAATAAGGAGAAGCTGGCGGTCGAGGAGGCGAACAAGCTCGGCATCCCGGTCATCGCGGTGCTGGACTCGAACTCAGACCCAACGGGCGTCACCTTCCCCGTCCCGGGTAACGACGACGCGATCCGCGCCATCACGCTCTACTGCGACCTGATCGCGGGCGCGGTGCTGGACGGCATCAGCGCGGAGCTTGGCTCATCCGGGGCCGATCTCGGCGCCGCCGCCGAGCCGATCATCGAGGCGCTCCCCGAGCCAGCCGTTTAACGCATTTCATAAGGAGCGAAAATGGCTGAAATTACCGCAAGCCTGGTGAAAGACCTGCGCGAGACCACCGGTGCCGGCATGATGGATTGCAAAAAGGCGCTGGTCGAGAGCGACGGCGACATGCAGGGCGCCATCGACTGGCTGCGCAAAAAGGGCCTGTCCGCCGCCGCCAAAAAATCCGGCCGCGTCGCCTCCGAGGGCCTGGTCGGCGTGGCGCTGGCGCCAGGTCGCGTGGCGATGGTCGAGATCAACGCCGAGACCGATTTTGTCGCCCGTAATGAGGCCTTTCAGGCATTCGTCGGCACGGTCGCCAAGCTGGCGCTGGAAACCGGCGAGGACGTCGCAGCGCTGAAATCCGCCGCCTACCCCGGCACCGGGCGCAACGTGGCGGATGAGCTGGTGCATCTGGTCGCCACCATCGGCGAGAATATGGCGGTGCGCCGCGTCGCCGTCATCAACGCGCCAGGTGGCGTGGCGGCGGCCTATGTGCATGGCGCGCTCAAGCCCGGCATCGGCAAAATCGGCGTCATCGTCGGGCTGGAGGGCAAATCGGGTGAGGCGATCGAGGCGCTGGGCCGCCAGATCGGCATGCACGCCGCCGCCACCCGGCCGGACGCGCTGGACATCGCCGAGGTCGATCCGGCGGCGCTGGAGCGCGAGAAAAACATACTCTCGGAGCAGGCCCGCGCCTCGGGCAAGCCAGAGGCGATCATCGAGAAGATGGTCGAAGGCCGCATCAAGAAATACTACGAGGACGTGGTGCTGCTCGAGCAGGTCTGGGTGCACGATGGCGAGCGCAAGGTGAAATCGGTGGTCGACGCCGCCGGCGCCAAAATCACCCGTTTCGTGCGGTTCCATCTGGGGGAAGGCATCGAGAAGGAGGCAACGGACTTCGCCGCCGAGGTCGCCGCCGCCGCCGGGGTCTAGCCACTCAACCTCGGGAAATCGTTAAAAAAGGGCGGTTCAGGCGTTTTTTCTGGTCCGCCCTTTTTGTTTGCGCCCGCCTTCCTGTATGGAGGACCCATGAGCCCGATTCCGCAATATAGACGCGTGCTGCTGAAGCTCTCCGGCGAGGCTCTGATGGGCGCCCGGGACTACGGTCTGGACACCGAGACGGTGAACGCCATCGCCGGGGATATCGGGGATGTGGTTTCCATGGGGGTGGAGGTCTCGCTGGTCATCGGCGGCGGCAATATCTTCCGCGGCGTGGCCGGTGCGGCAGCGGGGATGGACCGCGCCCAGGCCGACTATATGGGCATGCTGGCGACAGTGATGAACGCGCTCGCCATGCAGTCCGCGCTCGAGAAGCGCAACGTGCCCACCCGCGTGCAGTCCGCCATCCCCATGTCCACGGTGTGCGAGCCCTATATCCGCAGGCGGGCGGAGCGACATATGGAAAAGGGCAGGGTGGTGATCTTCGCGGCGGGCACCGGCAACCCGTTCTTCACGACCGACACGGCGGCGGCCCTGCGCGCCGCTGAGATGAACTGCGACGCGCTGTTGAAGGGCACGCAGGTGGATGGCGTCTATTCCGCCGATCCGCGCAAGGTGGCGGACGCCCAACGCTTCACGGAACTCACCTACCTGGACGTGCTGGCGCGGGACCTGAACGTGATGGACGCCTCCGCCATCAGCCTCTCGCGCGAGAACAAGGTGCCGATCATCGTCTTCAACATCCATGCGCCGGGTGCCTTCGCCGCGGTCATGCGCGGCGAGGGGCTGTTCACCCGGATCATGGAACCAAAACATTAGGGATCAATAGGATGCCTGCCGATTTTGATGCAACAAAACAAGACCTCACCCGCCGGATGGACGGCGCGCTGGAGGCGCTCAAGCGTGAGTTCTCCGGCCTGCGCACGGGCCGCGCCAGCCCGGCGCTGCTCGAGCCCGTGAAGGTGGAGGCCTACGGGCAGATGACGCCGATCAACCAGGTGGCGACCATCGCGGTGCCGGAATCGCGGATGCTCACCGTGCAGGTGTGGGACCGTTCGATGGTGAACGCCGTGGTTGCCGCCATCCGCGATTGTGGGCTGGGGCTCAACCCGCAGCCGGACGGCCAACTGGTGCGCGTGCCCTTGCCGATGCTGACCGAGGAGCGCCGCAACGAGCTCGCCAGGGCCGCGGGCAAATACACCGAGGCGGCGCGCGTCGCCGTGCGCGGCGTCCGCCGGGATGGCATGGAGCAGATCAAGGCGCTGCAAAAAAAGCACGAGATCAGCGAGGATGACGAGCGGGACTGGCTGGAGCGGGTGCAAAAACTCACCGATGCGATGATCAAGCGTCTGGATGAACATCTGGCCGACAAGGAAAAGGACATTCGCCAGGTATAATGGATGAGCATGTTCGCAAATCGGTCCCGCGCCACGTCGCGATCATCATGGATGGCAATGGCCGCTGGGCAGCCGCCCGTGGGTTGCCGCGCGTGGCGGGTCACCGGGAGGGCGTGAAATCCGTGCGCCGCACGGTCGAGGCGGCGATCGAGCAGGGCGTGCGCTATCTCACGCTCTTTGCGTTCTCGTCCGAGAACTGGCAGCGCCCACCGTCGGAGGTCGCGGACCTGACCTTTTTGCTGAAGCATTTTCTGCGCAGTGAATTGAACGAGCTCCACGTCCAGGGCGTGCGCCTCAAGATCATCGGCGAGCGGGACCGGTTCGGCGAGCAGATCGCAGCCGAGCTGGCGGCGGCGGAGCTGAAAACCAGCGGGAACAGTCGGCTCACGCTGGTCATGGCGCTCTCCTACGGCGGTCGGGCGGATATCGTGGAGGCGGCGCGCCGGGCGATCGCCACCGGCATGGCGCCCGAGGCGCTGACCGAGCAGCATTTCTCGGCACTGCTCTCCACCGATGCGATCCCGGACCCGGACCTGCTGATCCGAACGAGCGGGGAGGAGCGGATCTCCAATTTCCTGCTCTGGCAGACGGCCTATTCGGAGCTGCTGTTCACGGATGTATTATGGCCGGATTTCGGGGCGGCGGATTTTGCCCACGCGGTTGAGGAGTTTGCCACCAGGGAGCGGCGTTTTGGCGCACGCCCTGTCTGAGGTGGCCGCCGTGCGCGGCGGCCGCTGGTCGGATCTGGGCGTGCGGCTGGCCTCCGCGCTCATCCTGGGCCCGGCCTGCCTGCTCTGCCTCTGGCTGGGCGGTTGGCCCTGGAGCGCCTTCATCCTGCTGGCGCTGGGTGGCCTCGGCTATGAGTGGGGCAGGCTGGCGGGGCTCGCGCGCCCTTGGCGGTTTTCCGCTTTTTTCTTCATCCTGTGGCTGTGCACGGCCTGTTTCGGCCTGGCGTCGGCCCTGCTGGCGATGGTGGTACTGGTCGGCGCCGCCGCCCTGGCGTTCGGCGGGCTGGCGGCGTGGGGCATCCCCTATGCCGGGCTCGGCGCGCTGGCGCTGCTCTGGCTCCGGCTGCAACCGGGCTCCGGGCTGGCCGACAGCTTGTTCCTCGTGCTGGTGGTCTGGGGCACGGATATCGGCGCCTATCTGGTCGGGCGGGTGCTGGGTGGCCCAAAGCTGGCACCCAGAATCTCACCCGGAAAAACCTGGAGCGGCGCGCTGGGCGGGTTGTTCCTGGGCAGTTTGGCCGGGGCGGTATTGGCCGGGTGTGGGCACTGGCTGGATTTTGCAGCACTGCCCGCCGGGCTGCTGCTCAGCCTCTCGGCGCAATCGGGGGATTTGCTCGAGAGCGCGATCAAGCGCAAACTCGGCGTCAAGGATTCCGGGCGGACCATTCCGGGGCATGGCGGGCTGTTCGACCGGCTGGACGGCTTCCTCATCGCCGCCCCCCTGGCCGTGGTCATGGCGCTCAGCGTACAGAAAGGCTTGCCACTATGGGGTTGAAGATTCTATCCGTCCTCGGCTCCACCGGTAGTGTCGGAACTCAAACCCTTGATATTATAGCAGAGAACCAATCGGCGTATCAGCTCCGCGCCCTGGTCGGCGGCCGCAATGTGGCGCTGCTCGCGGCCCAGGCAAGGCGCTTCCAACCCGAGATTACGGTAATCTCCGAGGAGTCGCTGCTGGGCGAGCTGCGCGCCGCGCTGAGCGGCAGCAATCTCGCCTGCGCCGCAGGCCGGACAGCGGTGATCGAGGCCGCCTCATTGCCGGTGGACTGGACGATGTCCGCTATCACCGGTGTCGCCGGGCTGGAGCCGACATTGGCCGCCGTGCGCCATGGCGGCACCATCGCCTTCGCCAACAAGGAGGCGCTGGTTTCGGCGGGCGGCGTGATGCTGGCCGCGGTGGCCGCCGCCGGCGCCACGCTCCTGCCCGTCGATTCCGAGCACAACGCCATTCTGCAGGCGATGGCCGATGGCAACCATAAATCCATCGAGAAAATCATCCTCACCGCGTCGGGCGGGCCGTTCTGTAACCACCGGCTGGAGGATATGGCGGAGATCACGCCGGAGGCGGCGCTGCGTCACCCGGTCTGGTCGATGGGCGCCAAAATCTCGATCGACAGCGCCACCATGATGAACAAAGGCCTGGAGGTCATTGAGGCTGCACGATTATTTTCTCTGCCTTCCTCGCAGATCGAGGTGCTGGTCCACCCCCAATCCGTGATCCACGGCATGGTCTGCTACGCCGACGGCTCGGTGCTGGCGCAGCTCGGTTCGCCGGACATGCGCATCCCCATCGCCCACACGCTGGCCTGGCCGCAGCGGGTCGCAACCGCAGCCCCCCGGCTGAACCTGGCGGACGTCGCCCGGCTGGAGTTCGCCGCCCCGGATGAAATCCGCTTCCCCGCACTACGCCTGGCGCGCGAGAGCCTGCACGCGGGCGCCGGCGCGCCGACGGTGCTGAACGGTGCCAACGAGGTCGCGGTCGCCGCCTTTCTGGCGCGCAAAATCCGCTTTCTGGATATCGTGGGCATCGTGGATTCCGTGCTGGCGCAGTTTGGCGCGCCGCCAATCCCGGATCTCGCCGCCGTGCTGGCGCTGGACCAGCAGGCGCGGGAAGCCGCCAGCCGCCTCGCCGTGGCGCGGGCCGCCTGATGGGTGCCACACTGCGCGACACTCTGGTCTATCTCGTCGATCTCGGCGTGCTCGTGTTCTTCCACGAGCTCGGGCACTATCTCGCCGCGCGCAGCCAGGGCGTGGCGGTGGAGGTTTTTTCCATCGGCTTCGGCCCGGCTCTGCTCTCCTGGCGGGCAAAATCCGGCACGGTCTGGAAAATCTCCGCGCTGCCACTCGGCGGCTACGTCAAGATGCAGGGCTGGGGCGAGCCCGCACCGGCGGATGGCCAGCCCGTCGCACCGGGTTCATTTTCCGCCACGTCGCTGCGGTCCAAGGCGCTGATCGTCGCGGCTGGCCCGGCGGCGAACCTGCTGCTCGCCTTCGTCCTGTTCGCCGGCCTGTTCATGAGCGTCGGTCAGATGTCGGTCCAGCCGGTCTTCAGCTCGATCCTGAAGAACAGCCCCGCCGCCGTGGCTGGCTTCCAGCCCGGGGACCGTGTGCTGCGCATCGGCAGCGCGAAAATCGGGAATTTCACCCAGATGCAGAAGCTCATCCTGGCGCGGCCGGACGCGGTGCTGGATTTCACCTTTGCCCGCCAAGGCAAGACCATCGAGCGGGCGGTGAAACTGGGCGATGTTCGGATGGACGGGAAAAAATTCGGCCGCCTGGGGGTGGAGGGCGCGCAGGTGAGCTTCACGCGCCTCAGCCCGCCCGCAGCACTCGCCGCCGCCGCCCGGGAGGTCTGGCAGGACACGGTCGGGGTGCTCACTATGCTGTATAATCTGGTGGTGCATCACCAGGGTCTGCAAAACCTGGCCGGGCCGCTCGGCATCGCCCAGATCACCGGCCGGGTCGCAGCCATGGGTTTCGCCAGCGTGGTCAGCCTGGTCGCACTGCTCTCGGTCAATCTGGGGCTGGTCAATCTCATCCCTATCCCGATTCTCGATGGCGGGCACCTGATGTTCTACGGGATCGAGGCGATTTATGGCCGCCCGCTGCCAAGCCGCGCCCAGGATGTCGGCCTGCGTTTCGGCGTCCTCGTCATCCTCTCGCTGTTTTTTGTCACCACATTCAACGACTTATCCCGCCTGGGCGCGGTGAGCTGGGTGATGAAATTGTTTGGCTGATGGGCCGGCGCAGGGCGCTTCGCACCTTGCCCCTCAGCCCGACCCGTGCGAAAGCCCGCTTGGTCGAATGGTGCCGTGCCGCCGCCACCTCTATGGTTCTGGAGAATATTCATTGCTTAAGCCGCGTTCGCTCCTTCTGGCCTCGGTCTGCCTGTTTCCGGCCCTGCTCGCCCCGGGCGCCATCGCGCGGGCGCAGACAACACCTACGAGCAACGTCCAGCCCGGCCAGGGCGGGACCATCCAGGCGATCAACGTCTCCGGCAACCGGCGGATCGATACCGACACCATCACCTCCTATATGGTGGTGCAGGTGGGCGACCCGTTCGACCCCTCGACGATCAACGAATCCTTAAAAACGCTCTATGCCACCGGCCTGTTCCAGAGCGTCTCGATCAACCGCGACGGCAACGCGCTGGATGTCGCGGTCGTGGAGAACCCGACCGTCGATCAGGTGTTCTTCTCGGGCAACAAGGAGCTGAAGGACAAGGAAGCGCTGGCGGCCATCAGCATGAAGGCGCGCTCGGTCTTCACCCCGGCAGCGGCTGAGGCAGACCGTCGCGCGCTGCTCGAAGCCTACGCCAAAAAAGGCTACTACAACGCCACCGTCACGCCGAACATCATCAAGCTGCCGGACAACCGGGTGAACGTCGTGTTCCAGTGCGTCGATGGCAAGCAGACGCTCATCAGTCAGATCGATTTCATCGGCAACAGGCATTTCAGCCAGTCGTCATTGCGCGATGTCATCTCGTCGCGCGAATATGCCTGGTTCCGCTTCCTGTCCAGCGCGGATAACTATAATTCGCAGCGCATCCTCTACGATGAATATCTCCTGCGGAAATTCTACCTGCACAAGGGCTATGCGGACTTCAACATCATCAGCGCCAATGCGGAGCTGAGCCCGGATCGCAAATCCTTCTACCTGGTGTTCGATATCCATGAGGGCCCGCGCTACCGCGTCGGCAGCCTGAAGATCGTTTCGGACATCCCCTCGCTGACTGAGAAGCAGCTGCGCGGCCTGGTGCCGCTCTCCGCGGGAGACTGGTTCGATGGCGACGCCCTGGCCCAGGGCGTGACGGCGTTGAACAAGCGGGCATTGGACCTCGGCTACGCCTTCGCCCAGGTCAACCCGGAGGTCCAGACCGACCCCGCGAAGAAGACCCTGGCCGTGGTCCTGAACGTGATCAACGGCCCGAAGGTCTATATCCAGCGGATCAGCATCACCGGCAACACCCGCACGGAGGACAAGGTGATCCGCCGCGAGCTCACCTTCGCTGAAGGCGACGCCTACAACCAGAGCAAGATCGATACCTCCACGGCCAACCTCAAGGACCTCGGCTTCTTCAAGGACGAGAACATCACCACCTCGCCGGGCTCCTCGCCGCAGCAGGTGGTCGTCAACACCGCCGTTACCGAGCAGGCGACGGGTCAGTTCTCGCTGGGTGGCGGCTACTCCACCTCGCTCGGCGCGCTGGTGAACGCCGGGCTGAGCCAGAATAATTTCCTGGGCACAGGCATCAATACCTCGATCAACGCGATGGTCGCGCAATATGGCAACCAGATCGACCTCGGTGCCACCGACCCGTATTTCCTGGACCGCAACCTGATCGCGGGCGGCGATCTTTTTGATACCGTAACCAACTCCTACACGGCGGCATCGCAGAACTACAGCTATTCCGAGAGCAGCATGGGGGCGGACGTCCGGCTGGGCTATCGCTTTAACGACCATGTACAGCAGAGCTTCACCTACACGCTGAGCCAGCGCTCGGTCTATAATATCGCGACCGGCACGTCCTCCAGCCTCTACATCCGCGACCAGGCGGGCTACTCCAGCCTCAGCCAGCTCAGCCAGACCCTCACGTTCGATTATCTGAACAACGACGTAGACCCGAGCAGCGGCCTGAATATCGACCTCACGACCGATTTCGCGGGGCTTGGTGGCACCGCGAGATATCTGCGCATCAGCCCGGACATCGAATATTACATCCCGCTGGAGCGCATCTTCGGCAACCCGGCCTGGGTGCTCAAACTCTCGGCGACAGCGGGGGATATCATCCCGCTATTCGGCTATCACACGCAGATCGTCGACCGGTTTTTCTTAGGGGGGGATTCGCTGCGTGGCTTCGCCGATGGCGGCGTCGGCCCCAACGTGGCGGGCAACGTGAATGGTGCCGGCACCATGATCGGCGGCAACGTCATGTGGACCCAATCGACCGAACTCGCGTTCCCGCTGCCGGTCTCACCGGATATCGGCGTCTCGGGCTTCAGCTTCGTCGATACCGGGTCGGACTTCGGGGCCAGGCCACTGCCCGGCCAGCCGATCAACGATAGCTCCGCGCCGCGTGTCGCAGTGGGGATCGGTGTCGCCTGGAACTCCCCGTTCGGGCTCATCAGCCTCTCGCTCGCCCAACCCCTGGTCAAGCAAAAAGGCGACCAGGTTCAACAATTCCGTGTTTCTTTTGGTACGAGGTTCTAAGTGAAATTATCCAAGCATCTGCGTCCCCTGTTGTTCATCGCCGCGGCCAGCCTGGCCGCGCCCGCAGCGCTCGCGCAGCAGGCATCTCCGGGCTATTTCATGCCGCCCAGCCAGAAGCCGGCGCCCGTACAGAGCGCTCCGGCACCCCAGCCAACCCCGGCCGCGCAGCAGGCCCCGGCCCAGCCGCAGATGCCGCCGCCGCCGCAGCTGCCAGCGCTGCCCAAGGGCGCGCCGCCACCGGCCGCTGTCATCGGCGTGCTCAGCGTGCCGGAGGTGCTGCAAAAATCCACCGCCGCGCAGGGCGTCCAGGCCGTCATCGAGCAGCGCCAGGCCGTTCTTGGCCACGACGCCGAGCTCGCCCGCACCAAGATTCAGGCCGAACAATCGGCCATCATGGCCGAGCGGCCGAAGCTGACGGACGCGCAGCTGGAGGCCAAGGTGCAGGCGCTGCGCGATGAGATCGCCGCGATGCAGACCAAATTCGCCGAGCGCAACCAGGCGATCCAGAACTCCAGCCAGCAGGCGCTGGCCAAGATCGAATCGGTCCTGATCGCCGTCATCCGGCAGGAGGCGCAGGCCCGCGGCATGAATCTGGTGCTGCACCGCGAGGATGTCGCGCTGAACGTCACCGGCTTCGACATCACGGACGCCGTGGTGGCGCAGCTCAACAAGCTGCTGCCTTCCGTCACCGTGCCGCCCAGCGTGGTCACCCCCGGCATGGTGGTAAACCCGCCAGATGACGGCCAGGACCAGGGCGACGGCGAGTAGGCAGAATGACGCGGCCCGCCAGATCAATATTGGTTTGGTTCGAATCATCAGATTCGAACCAAACCAATGAAATTGATCGGAAGACAAAGGTTGGAACATGATTGATGTAAAGCAATCATGTTCTAAACCCGGTGACGCTCGCTTCCACCCCGGCACCGGGCCGCACTCCCTGGGCAGCATCGCCGCCCTGCTGGGCACCGGCACGGCGGCGCCCGAACTCCTCATCTTTGGGGTGGCGCCGCTGCAAACCGCCGGGCCGCAGGATGTGAGCTTTCTGGATAACAAGCGCTACGCGGATCTATTGGCGCACACCAAGGCCGGGGCCGTCATCCTGCACCCGGATTTCGTAGGCAGGTTGCCCACCGGCACGCGGCCATTGACCACGGCGGAGCCCTATGTCGGCTGGGCCAAGGTCGCCGCGCTGTTTCACCCCTTTGCGCAGCCCAAGCCCGGGATCCATCCCAGCGCGGTCATCGATCCCTCCGCCAGCGTCGGCGCCGGGGTGGAGGTCGGCGCGGGTGCCGTCATCGGCGCGCGGGTCACCATCGGCGCGGGCAGCATCATCGGCCCGCTCGCTTATATCGCCGAGGGCGTCGTGGTCGGCGAGCATTGCCGCATCCACGCCCAGGTCACGCTCTCGCACGCCGTTCTGGGCCAGCGCGTGGTGCTCTATCCGGGTGCCCGCATCGGCCAGGATGGTTTCGGCTTCGCCATCACCGCCGCCGGATTCACCGCCGTGCCGCAGCTCGGCCGGGTGATCATCGGCGATGGCGCCGAGATCGGCGCCAACAGCTGCATCGACCGTGGCTCGGCGCAGGACACCATCATCGGCCCCGGCGTGCATATCGATAATCTGGTGCAGATCGGCCATAATGTGAATATCGGCGCGCATTCGGTGGTGGTGGCGCAGGCCGGGGTCTCCGGCTCAACCCATATCGGCGCCGGGGTGATGATCGCGGCGCAGGCGGGCCTCACCGGGCATCTGCATATCGGCGATAACGCACGGATCGGCGCGCAATCCGGCGTCATGGCGGATGTGCCCGCCGGGGAGGAGGTGCTGGGCGCGCCCGCGCAGAATTCCCGGGCATTTTTCCGGGAAGTGGTCACCTTGCGCAAACTCGCCCAGGCCGGGCGCAAATCCAGTAGGGCAGGGGCCTGAAACCATGGACGAAGCAACCCAACCCCAGCACCCGCCGGTCGATGTCGCGCTGATCGAAACGAAGCAGTTGCTGAACATGATCCCGCATCGCTACCCGTTCCTGCTGATCGACCGGCTGGTGGACGTGCGCCACGACCATTCCGCCATCGGCGTCAAGAACGTCTCGTTCAACGAGCCGTTTTTCCAGGGGCATTTTCCCGGCCATCCGGTCATGCCCGGCGTGCTGATCATCGAGAGCATGGCTCAAACCGCCGCCGCCCTCGTCATCTCCACTTTGGGGCCGAATGCCGGCGTCCCGATCGTCTATTTCATGTCCGTCGAGAGCGCGAAGTTCCGCCGGCCGGTCACTCCGGGGGACCAATTACGCCTGACCGTCGAGAAGGAGCGGCGGCGCGGCAATGTCTGGCGTTTCAATGGTACTGCGCGGGTGGAGGGCATCGTAGTGGCGGAGGCCAATATCACCGCCATGATCATGGAAGACGCGAAAGCCGGATAATTTTAGGGATGAGTGCTTGGAATCGCAGCAGAACATGATCCACCCGAGCGCCATCGTCGCGCCGGGCGCCATTTTGGGCAGCGGGGTCAAAATCGGCCCGTTCTGCACCGTGGGGCCCAAGGTCGCGCTGGGAGATGGCGTGGAACTCGTCTCCCATGTGGTGGTGGACGGAATCACGCAGCTCGGCGCGGGCGTAAAGCTCTATCCCTTCTGCACGGTCGGGCTGGCCCCGCAGGACCTGAAATACCAGGGCGAGGAGACCGAGACGATCATCGGCCCCCGCACGCAGGTCCGCGAGCACGGCTCCATCCATCGCGGTACTGTCACCGGCACCGGCGTCACCCGCATCGGGGCGGACTGCCTCCTGATGGCGACAGTCCATGTCGCGCACGACTGCGTGGTGGGGGACGGCGTGATCATGTCGAACAATGTCGTGCTGGGCGGCCATGTCGAGGTCGGCGCCCGGGCGATCCTGGGTGGCGCTGCGGCGCTGCTCCAGTTCGTGCGCGTTGGCGCCGGGGCGATGGTCGGCGGCCTCACCGGCGTCACGCGGGATGTCACGCCTTATTGCCGCGTGTTCGGCCCGCGCGCCGAGATTCTCGGCCTCAACATCATCGGCCTGCGCCGCCGCGGGGTGGAAAAAGCGCAGATGCACCGCATCACCGCGGCCTACAAATTCATCTTCTCCGGCCCCGGGGTCTTCGCCGACCGCCTCGCGCAGGCGCGCGCGGAATTCGGCGACGACCCCTATGTCGCCGAGATGCTGGGCTTCATGCTCAACCCCAGTCGGCACGGCGTCATCACCCGGCTCGCCCGCGCCGGGGACGCCGAGGGCTAATGCCCAGCAACGGATGACCCCGCTCGGCATCATCGCTGGTGGCGGCCCGCTGCCCGGCCAGGTCGCCGCCGCCGCGCAGGCGGCTGGTCGCCCGGTCTTCATCGCGGCCCTCCAGGGCTTCGCCGAGCCCGCCGTGGTCAGCCCCTATCCGCATGAATTCTTCCGGCTGGACGCCATCGGCGCGATCCGCCAGGCCCTGCGCGCCCAGAACTGCTCGGAGCTCGTCATCATCGGCCCGGTCAAACGCCCGTCGTTTCTCTCCCTGCGGCCGGATGCTGAGGGTTTGAAGCTTCTGGCCAAGGTGGGCCGCGCCATCTTCGCGGGGGACGACGGGCTGATGGCCGCCGTGGTGCGGGTGCTGGAGGAGGATGGCTTCCGTCTGCTCGGCGCGCATGAGATCATGCAGGACATGCTGGGCCCACCCGGCCTGCTCACCCGCGTTGCCCCCGACGCAGCGGCGCTGGCCGACGTCCGGCGCGGCGTCGAGGTTTTGCAACTCATCGGCGGCGCCGATATCGGCCAGGCCTGCGTCGTCCAGCAGGGCATCGTTCTGGCGGTGGAGGCGGTCGAGGGCACGGACGCGATGCTGGCGCGCATCCCTTCACTCGCCCGGCCCGGCCCGCCTGGCGTGCTGGTGAAATTCGCCAAGCCAGGGCAGGAGCGCCGGGCGGATCTGCCGACCCTCGGCCCGGCCAGCGTCGCCCATGCCTACGCCGCCGGCCTGCAAGGTGTCGCGTTCGAGGCGGGAAACACACTGCTGGCCGAGCGTGAGGCGATGATCGCGGCGGCGGACGCGGCGGGGATGTTCCTGCTGGGCGTATAAAGCGGCACATTATCGTGACGAACTGTTGCAAACGCTCAAAACACATTGATCCGTAATGAATAGTCGGCTCCGCCCCATCGCCACCCGGCCTTGTTTTATGTCATGATAGCGACAATCTGATGTGGCTATTGTCGACCGCGCCGCATGGGAGCTGAAAAATGACCGAACCATTCTCATATCTGCACACGATGCTGCGGGTCCGCGACCTCGACGCCAGCGTGAAATTCTACACCACCCTGCTGGGCATGCGCGAGCTTCGCCGCCACGACGTTCCCGAGGGCAAATACACCCTCTGCTTCGTCGGCTATGGCGATGAGCAAGCCCACACGGTGCTGGAGCTCACCTACAACTGGGGCCAGGATTCGTATGACCTCGGCACCGCCTTCGGCCATCTCGCACTCGGCGTGCCGGACATCCACGCCACCTGCGCCCGGCTGCGCGCCGCAGGGGCCAAAATCGCGCGCGAGCCCGGCCCGGTGCAATTCGGCACCACGGTCATCGCCTTCATCGAGGACCCGGACGGCTACAAGATCGAACTGATCGAGCGCGCATGACATATCGCCTATTGAGCCGGGCGCTGCATCTGGCGGACAAAATCGTGCCGCGAGCCCTGCTGCCCAGCCTGGCGCCCGAGGCGTTGATCGCGGCGGCAGGCGCCAACCCGGATACCGGTGCCAGAGCGGGCCTGGCGCAACTCCTAGATGCCATCGCGGCGGATTCGCCCCTGAGCTTCTTCGGCCATCTCTCGCTCCGCTGGGACATGATCCGCCTGCTGCGCAACGCCCAACAAATCGAGGCGGCGCACCGCTCCCGCCCGGAGCTCGCCGCTGCCCCCATCACCGCGCCTGTGTTCATCCTCGGCCTGCCGCGCAGCGGGACGAGCTTTCTGCACGCGCTGCTGGCGCGAGATGAAGCCAATCTGGTGCCCCGCTGCTGGCAGACCATCTACCCGCGCCCGCGCCCCGTGGGCTTTAACCCCTTGCTGGACCGCGCCGCCCGCACCGTCGATGCCCAGCTCAAACTCTTCGCGCATCTGGCGCCCGGCTTCGCCGCGCTGCACCCGATCAACGCCGACAGCCCGCAGGAATGCAGCGAGATCACCGCCCAGGTCTTCCAGAGCCTGCGGTTCGACACCAACTTCCGCGTCCCCGCCTATAAACGCTGGATCGAACAGCGCGGCTATACGGAATCCTTCGCCTATCACCGAAAATTCCTGCAATTCCTGCAAAACGGCACCGCCTCGCGCTGGGTGCTCAAATGCCCCGAGCATGTGTTCTCGCTGGACGCGATTTTGCAAATCTACCCGGACGCGCGCTTCGTGCTCGTCCACCGGGACCCGATCTCGGTGCTGAGCTCCGTCGCGCGTCTCACGGAGGTCCTGCGCGCACCCTTCCTGCGCCATATCGACCCGGCCGAGATCGCCGAGCAGGTGAGCAGCTGCTGGATCGATGGTGCCAACAAACTCCTGGAATTCGATGCGCGACCGGACATCCCCGCCCAGCGCAAGTTTCACGTGCATTACGAGGACCTCACCAGCGCGCCGCTGGCCATGGTGGAGCGGCTCTACGCGCATTTCAACCTGCCGTTCTCAAAGCAGGCCGTCACCGCCATGGACCGCCTGCTCGCCGAGCGCCCGCACGGCGGCTACTCCCGCCACGCGCCCTATTCCCTGGAATCCTTCCGGCTCAACCCCCAGGCCCTGCAAGCCCATTTCGCGCCCTACATCAGCCGCTATTGCCAGGAGCGCGGGGCCTAAGCCAAACAGGCTGCATGAAACCCGGCCAGCAGCATCTCATCCGCGCCGCCCACGGTGCCTGGCGGCTCCTGCCGCGCGAGCTGCGCCGCCGCGCGATGACCGGCATCGCCACCCGCCTCGCCCGCAAGCCAGATACCCACCCGCCGGCGCTCAGTAACGGCGTCATCATCGCGGGGGACAACGCCACCACCAACGGCCTGGCCGAGAGCGCGCGGCTCATGCACCAGGTCATCGCGGAGCACGGCCTGGCGCGCGGTTTCGTGCCCTTTGGCCTGCCCGGCAGCGTGCCAGAGCATCGCGCGCCCGCACCCGCCGGTGCCGCCCTGCTGGCGGTGGTCAACGCGCCCATCCTCCCCGTCGGCCTGCTGCGCCTGCCGCGCAATTTCATCGCAAACCGCCGCGTCATCGGCCTAATGGCGTGGGAGCTGCCGGTCGTGCCCAAAAGCTGGGTGGACGGCGCCCGCTTCGTCCACGAGATCTGGGCGCCCTCGCAATTCACCGCCCAGGCGCTGGAGCCACTCGCCCCAGGTCGCGTGCGCGTGGTGCTTCACCCGCTGGCGGCGTCAGACCTGCCCGTTTCCGGCACCCGCGCCAGCCTCGGCCTGCCCGAGAATACACTCATCGTCCTCACCATCTTCAACCTCGCCTCCAGTATGGTGCGCAAAAACCCGCTGGGCACCATCAAAGCCTTCCAGGCCGCCTTCGGCACCCGCGCGGATGTCCTCTTCGTCCTCAAGCTCTCCGGCACGCATTCCTACCCGCAGGACCTGGCGCTCATCCGCGCCGCCATCGGCGATGCCCCCAACATCCGCCTCATCACGCACACATTGCCCGAGCCCGAGCTGCGCGGCCTCATTGCGGCCAGCGACATCATCCTCTCCCTGCACCGCTCGGAGGGTTTCGGCCTCATCCCCGCCACCGCCATGCTGCTCGGCCGGGCGGTGGTCGCCACCGGCTGGTCCGGCAATCTGGATTTCATGACCCCCGAAACCTCCGCCCTCATCTCCTACCGGCTGATCCCGGCGCAGGACCCTCGCGGCACCTACCAGTTCCCGGATTCCCACTGGGCGGACCCAAACGTGGAGGACGCCGCGATGCGCCTGCGCGCCCTGGAGGACCCCTCGCAGCGCAACACACTGGCCGCCGCCGGGCAGGCCCACGCGCGGCGCGTGCTGGGCGGCGCACCGGTGCTGGCGGCGCTGGCCGCCAATGGCGTCATTTGAGGGCGCTCATCTGGCACTGGGGCCGCCGTGGTGCCGGGCCCTTGTTCGCCGCCAACCTGGCCCAGGCCATGGCGCAGTCCGGCGTGCAGGCGCGTCTGTCGCTCGCCGCGGGTGCCGAGATTCTGGCCGGGCCAAACCCGCCGGAATGTGATTGGCGGGAGCCGACCTACACCAGCGCGCCGGGTTTTGCCGCGCGGTTTCTGGCGTCGCCGCTGTTCTCTGCCCGCACCCGACGAAATCTGGCGCAAAACAGCCCGGAACTCGCCATCTGCGCCATGCCGGCCCTGCTCGATGCCCGGATGCACAGCGCCCTGCGCGCCGCCCGCATCCCCTACGCCGTGGTGGTGCACGATGCCACCGCCCATCCCGGCGAATGGCTCAAATTTCAGCTGCTCGGCCAGCGCCGCCTGCTGCGCGGTGCGCGCTGTCTCTTCACCCTCACGGAGCATGTGCAAACCGCGCTTACAGACCAGGGTTTCGGCACCAACGGCCAGCGCATTCACCGCCTCTGGCATCCGCTCATCGGCCTTGCACCCAGCGCGGCCCAGCCTCGCCCACCCACCGCACCCCCGCGCATCCTGCATTTCGGTCGACTGCTGCCCTACAAGGGGCTCGATCTCCTGGCCGGCGCGCTGGAAATCCTGGGGCCAGACCCGGGCTTCGAGCTGCGCATCTGTGGGGAGGGGCCAAACTCCCGTAGCCTGGAGCGGCTAAAATCCCAGCCCGGCGTGCAGGTGGAGCAGCGCTGGTTCCACGATTCCGAGATCCCCAGCCTGCTGGGCTGGGCGGACGCGCTGGTGCTGCCCTACCGGGAGGCCAGCCAGTCCGGCGTGGCCGCGCTGGCGCTGGCGGCGGGCAAACATATCCTCGCCACCAACGTGGGCGGCCTGCCCGAGCAGCTGGCGGGGCAGCCCCACGCGCTGCTCTGTGCGCCATCAGCGCCTGCGGTGGCAGAAGGGCTGGCCCAGCTCTGCCAGCGCATCAAAAATGGCGAGCAAGCAAGCCCACCGGTAAACGCGGCGGCGGACTGGCGCGCGCTGGCAACTTCCATGCTGGAGGCGTTGGACAGGTCCGCCCTTTGACCACCTAACCCGGTCATTGCTTCATCATGCGCAACCTGCGTAGGACGAAGCAATCCATTCTTTGCAACGAACCGCCATCATTTGCCCTTGTCCCCCTCAACTTCTTCGTCCTTGCGACCACCGCGAAAGCGGTGGGAAGCAATCCACCACTTTTCCCCTTGACATCCCCGCCAAATGTCACTACAACTAACAACATGTCCGGCAATACCATCAACACGCGCCTCTACCACATCGTCATGTACCTCGTGCAGTCGCTGGGCGACCATGCGCGTCGCGTCAACATGCCGCACTCGCTCTGCCAACTCCTCACAAACCGCCTGATCCGCCTGACCCACCGTCTGCGCATCCTCATCGAGCGCGGGCCGCTCCCCGCGCGCCCACCCCGCACCACGCCGCGTCAAACACCGGCAAACCCAAAACCGGATCAAAAAATCGAATACTACCCACCCACCAATTTCGCCTGGCTGCTGCACCTGTTTCCCAACTCCGGGGTCGCCGTCGCCCACTTCCAGCTCAAAACATTGCTGGACGAGCCCGATACCCAGTCCCTCATCGCTACCCACCCCACGCTCGCCCGCAGCCTCCGCCCACTCTGCCGCATGGTCGGTCTCAAAACCCCCGCCTGCCTCAAGCTGCCAAAAAAGCCGCGCACCAAACGCGCGCCACCCCCCACACCACAACCCCAAAAACCACCCCGAAAAATCTGGCACCCGGCCCCACCGCCCAGGC
>JAJZGI010000072.1 GCA_021798575.1 Pseudomonadota bacterium
GCATCGCGACGACCGCCTCGTTCGCCTGGTCGCCGGCATCAAGGCCGCCGCTCCCGAGCGCACCCTGCAGCACATCGCCGCCCAGCTCGAAGCCATGCACGAGCGCACCCCACGCGGCGGCTCACGATGGCACCCCTCCTCGGTCAAAAACCTCCTCACCAGGGCAGAGCAGGTCGGATTCGTCGGGGCAGCGGCAGCCGGTTGCGAGCATGAGCGCCGATGATTGCGGGCGCCAACACTTACGCAACGGTATTAAGGCCGTGTTTGGCGACGAGGGACAGCAGCTTGAGCGATGCGCCTTGCGGATGTTTCTCGCCGCGTTCCCATTGGCTGATGAGGCCTGTGGTGACGTTGAGATACCTGGCGAACACGGCCTGACTTGCCCCCTCGCGCTCCCGCAATCTCCGGATTTCGTCCGGGGGGAGCGGGCGCACGGGCGTGAGGCAGGCTTCGTCAAACTTGCGCATCGTCTGCTTGTCCATTACGCCGGCCGCGTGCAGCCCTTCGGCCGTTTCGTGGATCGAGGCCATCACCGCGCTGCGATACTGCTTAGTCATTGCACATCACCTCTGTCAGGGTGCCGTTCTCTATCGCCCTTGCCAGGGCATCATCGTCGTAGGCCATCATTTCTGCGGCGAGCAGCTTGAAGGCCGCCAGATCGTCGTCGCGAATGTTGCCCTGTTCGTTCTTGGCAAAGCCGTGAACGAAAAATGCCCGCTCGCGCACGCGGAACAGGATGATCGTTCGGAAACCACCTGACTTGCCTCCGCCTTGCCGGGCGATTCGTTGCTTCACGACACCGCCGCCAAGGTCGGCATCGACCGAGCCCCGTGAGGCGTCGGCGATCGCGGCGCATAGAACGGCATCCGTGATCCGAGCTTTGCGGGCAAACCTCGCAAACGACTTGTTCTTGAATACCCGCACCCGCATGGCCTCCGGCCTTCAGCCCACAGGGCGTCATTGAAAGTTATTTATAGCACTTAGTGTGATAAAAAAGCAAGGCGCCGTCTCAGCCAGCCAAGTTCCATGGCGCGGGTGACAATCCTTCGCAACAAATCATGCCGCTGCAGACGGCTTCCAGGGGGACCGAGGGGCGTTGCCCCTTACTCTCCCCCAAACAGGCTTCCGCCCAGCTTCCTCCGCTTCGCTTTGCTGCTCTCCGTGCCGCCGGTTCCCCGCGAAGCCTGTTTTCCCCCTCCAACCCCACCGCTCACGCTGTTCCTAACGCCCAAAGGGGTCGGAATTCGACGCGAAAAGGGGGTCGCGTTTGGGTTCTCCCGCAATTTTGCCGCGCCCGGCACGTCGGCGGCGGCCTCACTGCGGCAAGAAAGCACGCAAGCACGAAAGCAAGCTGCTGAGTCTGTAATGGGTGCACAGGGATGGTCAAGAGCGCCGCGTCCTTCACGCGGCGGCACCGCAGGCGCGCGGAGCCACTCCTTGAGGCGCCCGAGCACTGTGGCACCCGATTGATCCTTCCGTGTGTCCGATTAGCCCCCTGCCCTGCCCGATAGCCGCCGAGGGCCTCGATCAATGCGGACCCGATGGCCATCCGTGTCGCTCGCAACACATTTCCTCCCGCCGCTCACGGCACGCACGCGGTTCGTGCAGGCACAAAAGCACGAATTCTTTCTGGTTGCGGTTTTTCGTGCTTTCCGCCTAAAACGAAAACACTGATTCGTTTTAGGCGGAAAGCCAAAATGCACGTTATCGTTCTCGCCAGCCAGAAAGGCGGCGCTGGCAAGACCACGCTGGCCGCCCATATCGCCGTTGCGGCCGAAGCTGCCGGCGACGGCCCGGTCGTGCTGATCGACGCCGACCCGCAGGGATCGCTATCGGCCTGGTGGAATGTGCGCGAGGCCCAGGTTCCGGCCTTGGCGCCGACCACGATTGCCGAGTTGCCTGCCAAACTCGTGGCGCTCGCCGAAGCCGGCTATGCGCTCGCGATCGTGGACACGCCGCCCGCCATTACCGAGGCAATTAGCGCCGTGGTGCGATCGGCTGACTTCGTGCTGATTCCGACCAGGCCAAGCCCGCACGATCTCCGTGCCGTCGGCCGCACCGTCGAGTTGGTGCAGGGGGCTGGCAAGCCCTTCGTCTTTGCCGTTACCCAGGCCAAGCCAAACGCACGGCTGACCGTTCAGGCCGTCGCGGCGCTGTCCGAGCATGGCGTCGTGGCGCCCGCCATCGTCCATGACCGCGTTGACTATGCCGGCTCGATGATCGACGGCCGGACGGTGCAGGAGACCGATCAGAAGGGCAGAAGCGCCGCCGAGATGGCGGAGTTGTGGAAATTTGTGAAAGCCCAAATGGCAAAAAGCACGAAAGCACGAAAAGAAGGAGAGGGGGCCCGATGAGCAAAAAACCCGCTGCCGCGCTGTCGGCTAACTTGGTCTCGGTCAAAGGGACCGCCTCACCGGCCCCCGACATGCCGGGCCGGGTCGCCCCCCCGGCGCCTGTTCCTGTGCCGACGGCCGGGCAGAGGGAGGCCGGTGGACAGCCGCTCAATTTCCGGGTGCCCAATGCCTTCCGGCGGGAATTCAAGGTCTATGCGGCTACGCACGGGTTCAAACTCAACGAACTGTTGCGCCTCAGCTTCGATGCCTATCGCCGCCAGCACGGCGAATAGGCAAAAAGCACGAAAGCACGAATTCTATCGAGACTGCCCCGACCGGATTTCACCGAGTCGTCACATGGATGCGGCTATTTGGAGGCGCGCAGCGATCCGCGGATACATATCAGCATTCGAGATTCACGAAGAAAATTAGGTGTTATCAGCGCCCAAGCGCGAGACCCTCGTACGAATCAGTGGACAGACGTAAAAATCAGTTCGACACTCTGCTTCTAGTGACCGATTCGGGTGCGCCGATGCCAAAAGCTGACCGTCCATCTTCGACCGAGAGAACCCAGGCTTACCGCCAGCGCCTTCGCGCTGCCGGTGATGAGGAGGTGCTGCTCAAGCTGCCGAGAGAGACGATCGCTTTGCTCGACGATCTCAAGGAATGCCATGGCTTGCGCAACCGCAGCCAGGCGCTTCTGCAACTGATCGAACATGGGAGGGCTATCGCCCAGCAGATAACCTGAACTGCAAAAGCCCGCCTTGCCGGGCGGGCTTTTGTCAAACTCGTGACGGGCCTAATGGCTAGCGTCGGGACAACACCACTGTCCTCAACCTAGCACTTAGACGCCTCGACTTCAAGCGAAAATTGCCGTTTTCGCTGTTGGGAGGGGTTTGCCCGTCGCGATCCAACCAGAAGGAGGATTGCGATGCGGACGGAAAGCGCCTCAGAGGCGCACAGGATAGACGCGGCCAGGGGGCCGAGCGGATTACGCCGTTTGTCGCTTGCCATGCTGGCAACCGGGAAGATGGCAGAGGATTTCAAGGGCACGGCCGCGGGGGAGGGGGCTACCCGCCCCGGCCAGGTGCTGGCCGCTTTCAAGGGGGCAGCCCCGTATCTGGGCTTCAGCCCGCGCGTCATCCACGCGATCGACTGGCTGTTCAGCTTCACCCGGCCGCAGGACTGGACCGAGGGCAGCCGCCCGATCGTATGGCCGTCTGCCGAGTTGCAACGGGGCGCGCTTGGCCTGGGCGCGACCCAGGTCAAAACGCTCAACCGCCAGATGGTCGAGCTCGGCCTCGTCACCATGAAGGACAGCCCCAACGGCAAGCGCTACGGCCGCCGGGACAAGCAGGGCCGGCTGATAGAGGCTTATGGCTTCGATCTGTCACCACTGTTTACGCGCATGGCCGAGTTCCAGGCCGTCGCGGCGCAGGGCCGGGCGCTGCGCGAACGCATGCGCCACCTGCGCCGGCGGATCACAATCGCCCGCAACGGGCTGCTCCAGATCCTTGAGACGGCGGCCGAGCAGGGGCTTTGCGACGCGGCCTGGTGCATGCTCGAAGGCGAGGCGAGGACGATTGCCCGCTCGCTCAGGAGCGTCGAACGGGTCGAGGAGATGGAGATCGGTGTCGCCAGCCTGGAGCGCAGACAGCGTGATGCCCGCGAACGCCTGGAAAACCAGATCGCGGCCGCGGCAGTTCCAGTGGCCGAAGCAGTGGATTCCGACCCCAAGGGGCCGGAAAATCGACCCCACCAATACAATTACAAAACATCTATTAATCCTGAACAGGATACCGTAATGGCACATGAAGAGAGTAAGCCGGGGCCGGGCAGCGCCACTCCCGAACTGCCAACGCCAATCTGGCCGCAAGAGCCCTGGAAAGGGCAGGGGGGGCGGGAAGAGCGGACCGACAGCAGCACTGTGCTGCGGATTAAGCCTGACGAGATCGTGCGACTGGCCCCGCGGCTGCGGCCCTACCTACCCACGTCCTCGCCGGCCTGGCCCGACATCGTCGCGGCGGCCGACTGGCTGCGCCATGATCTCGGCGTGTCCAAGCCACTCTGGGGGGACGCCTGCCTCGCTATGGGTCGCGAGAAGGCCGCGATTGCCCTGGCGATCGTCTCGGCGAAGCCCGAGGGGCACTTTACCGCCTCGCCGGGCAGCTACTTCCACGGCATGGTCAAGCGCGCCGAGGCCGGCAATCTCAACCTCGCCCGCACGCTGTGGGGCCTGCGCGAGAACCGACACCGCGAGGCTCCGGTTCCGCCGCGCCCAAGCAGGGGAAGGAGAGAATTCTTGAATTCCGGAATTCTTGGCCCGTCCGTGCCTTCTTGACGTAATTCATTATGACCCCGCCTCCACGTCATTGAACACGGAGGCGGGGTGTTGGTGAAAGCAGTCTTCTGGCGCTCAAGCGCTCACCGGCGTGCATCGTTGTTGGGCATCGAACCGGAAAACGACAATGCTTCCTGGCCGGCTTGTCGCATAACGTGGCTGGCGCCCGCGCGCTTTCGTGTCTGTCTATTCCTGACCGGACATTTCTGTTTCTTCCGGCGCCGTCTCGACCGGTGCCTCAGTTTTCCGCCCGCGCCGGACAGGCCTGGCTGGGGCGGCCGGCGGCTCGTCAATGCGCGCGATAACATCAGCGAGCGCCCGCTTCAGTTCGGAATGGCGGCTACGGAGCGAGGCGATGTTGCGCTCGAGCTTATCGACACGCCCTGAGATCTGCTCGCGTGTCGTCACTGCACGAGCCGGCTTGGCCACTACGCGTGGTGTCCGCGCCACCCGCTTGGGGGCTGTCGTCTTCGCTGGCTTTGCCGTGCCGCGCGTTGGCTTCTTGGCCGCGCCCTTCTTCGGCGTTGTAGCGCTCTTGCCGCTTCGCGCGGCGGTACGTGATTGTGTGACACGTGCCATAGGTGGTTATTCTCCTCAGTCATTTCATAATAGCCTTGGTTCGTGCGCGTATTTGACGAGCACGCACAGCGAAAGGCGGGGTCTATCACAAGTTCTTCAAAGGCAACAACCCTACCTTATCACGCAGCGCAGGAGACATCTCAGGGGTCATCGCAGAATCTGTTCCAAATCCTACGCTAAGCCGCTTCCCGTATCGGTGAGCAAGCGTCGGACGGAGGTGCGTCCGATATTGAGCCGCTTGGCGATGGCGAATTTGCTCAGGCCTTCGTGGGCGAGCTTTCGTAATTCCTGCGCTTTTCCGGCGTCTCAGACGGCGATCCGCTCGATCTTATCAATGGTGATCTCTAGCCCCATGTGCCCGTAGAGCTTGGTCGTCTGGGGAATTTCGTGCGGCGCCATGGCTTGCGCGTTCTCAAACGTGCCGTCGGCGTTGAGATCGACGGTAATGCCGGTGGCGCGGAGAAGGTGGCGTGGCGCCCAGGTGCAGGTTGATGTCAAGCGCCGAGGCGTAGTGCTGGATTATGCGGCAGATATCGACGCGGTTCATCGCGGCAACGAGGAAATTGCCAACGCCGCTTGTTCGACACAGCATTCGAAGGCCGTAAGCGTGGTGTAGCGCTCGGCCGGCGGCGCGGCGAAAGTGATCAGGCATCCGCTGGAATGGAGAACGCCGCCCGCGAGCATGAGGTTATCATGCAAGGTGAAGTGCTCAATCGTCATGCCGTCACGGTCTTCGTGTTCTCCGGTTGGTCGGCGGCGTACTGCATTGCCACAGAAAGCGGAGACGCGCTCGAAAAACGGTCGTGGGTCATTGGAGTAGGCATAGACCGGGCGGCCGAGCGCGCGCATAAACCCCATCTCGTATGCGGAGCCGGGATCGGCGCTGGGGCCACGGAATGGCGTCAGGTTGACGATCATGGCGTCGCACTCGCGCATGGCGCGTTCCATGGCTTGGCTGAGAGCGAGCCCTTGTTCGGAAAGGGGACGAGCCGGATCAGGGATGTCTTCAATATCCGCCGGATACACGCCGATAAGGCCATAGCGGTCACAGATTGCGCGTTTACGCGCACCGATCTCGCGTGAATTGACGAGGAATACTTCGGGTCCAGCCAGATAGATGCGTCTCATCACATTATCGCTCCCATGGCGTGGGCGGTGCCGGCATATCCCCAAACCAAGCGCGACGCCGACAGAGTGGTCGACCTCGCAACATCTGAATTGACATACTGGGCGAGTTCCGAATAGCGTCTGCGGTGGAGCTGGAAACTCCGATCCTGGAGCGGGACCGCGCCGTTATTGCGGACTCCGCGAAAATACGCCCAGGGGGCGGCTGCGCATGTCCAGGGGGGAAACTCCTAAAGGCAGTCGCGCCCGGCTCTAGGCGGGCTTTCCACCCCTGGGTTCGCGCGGCATGGAAACCTCGCGTGCCCGGCAACGTCGACCTAGAGGAGACCTCGCGATGCCGGAAGCACGCGATAATGAGCGCGCACGCGCCGACGCCGACACGATAAACCCGAACACCAACCTGCTCAAAACCGACGCCGCCATTCCGAGTGCTGCGGTTGATCAGGCCGCGGTTAGA
>JAJZGI010000073.1 GCA_021798575.1 Pseudomonadota bacterium
AGCACCATCAATCACCGCCCGCCGGTCGAATTGCCTGCCCAGCAACGGTAGAGCGGCCTGGAAGGCGGCCTCCAGCCGCTGCTCACGGCTGGGCAAAGGTATGACACCATCCGGGCGCAGCACGCTCCGGTGCGCATACCCCAGCCCCAACGCCGTCGACCGCCAAGCCGCGAGATCGCTGACATCATCACTCTTGGCTTCGCGCGGGTTCTGCACCCCGGCTTTCAGCAACGCGATTTTCCGGGCAGGAGTAAGAGTCTCCCAATCAAGGCCCAAAGATCGCGCATAGACCCGCGCCGCTGCGGTGCCGCCCATGGTCCGCTTGCTGAATTGCGCGACAATGCTGTCGGGCACGGCGGAGAGTTTGGCCATCTCGGTTCGGGCATCGAGTTCCACCTCCACGCCATGGGCGCGCAGATGATTGGCGAGATAGGCCTGATACAGCGCGCCCCATTCATGAATCCGCCCCTCAAGCAGAGCGAGGTTGATGCTGCCAACCCGCCCGCTCGGCGTCTCGACAAGGTTGAACACGGCAACATGGGTGTGCATCTGCATGTCGCCCGGTGCGCGGCCCTGCGTGCCGGTGAGCGTATGCAACTCCGTGACCGGCTGGCCCTGCTCATCCTCCCGCACGATCTCAACCGTCGGTCGGGCTGCGTAATGGTCGAAGGATACCCAACCGATGGATCCAGCCTCATAGCCCCGCTTAGCCGCGTCCCCGATTGAGGCCCGGCCGATCTCCTGCTCAATAGCGGCCATGATATTATCGATGGCATCCCGATGTGCCTGGTGCAGCATCGCTCGCTCGGCTTTGGTGGGAGCAAACGCCCAGGCGATGGAGAGGGATTTGGGCGCGGAGAAGGTCAGATCGATATAGCCAATCCGCATCTTGGCGGCTTCCAGAATGCTCCGGTATTGGCGGGCACTTAACGCCCGCCCCTCGGCATCCCGCCCGGCCAGAATATGCGTCCGCTGTTCAGGGGAAAGCGTCTTATCCTTGACGCCCAAGCCCGAGAGCAAACGCCTTACTGCCCGCACAGCTTCCTCGGCGGGCAACGCTTCACCATTGACCTTCCGCCCCGCCAGCATCCGCGCCAATTGTTCGGGCGTTGGCACCCGCGCTGCGTCCAAGCCAAAAATCTGCGCCAATGGCAGGCTCGAGGCACGCTGCACCCGGCCCTCGATGGCACCGCCATCGGCGCGCTGCCCGTTCAGCAGGCACGCCACCTCATCCGGCTTCAGCCCGCGCTGCGGCTCAACCCCCAGCCGCCGCGCCAGCATCGGGTTCATGTCCCGACGCGGCGCTGCCGTCGCACTGCTACGATCTGGTGCAACGGCGGCCTCAGCCATCGCAGCGTCCAAGCGCCTCTCTTTATCGCCAGTTCCACCATCTATTCCGTTATTGGCCCCACCGCCGTCGCTGGTTGGCCCCGCCGCAGACAGCCGAGCCAGACAGGCGAGCGCCTCTTCACGGCCCACCAGCCCCGCCGCCGCGAAGGCCGCCAAAGCCCGCAAGATCAGTTCATCTTGCCTATTATCCGTGTCCGTAGCGGTCGCAGCGCCGCTCTCGGCAATGCGCTCCGCTTCCACCCGCACCAGCCCATCCAGCGTATCCGCCGCCAAAGGAGTGCCACCGGCCGTGAACCGGCCGTAGCGCGACGCGGCCGCATCGGCGAGCGTTGGCGGCGTCACGCCCTGCTCGTAATATTCCGCCATCGCCGCCATCTCGGGCGACAAAGTCTGCTGGAGCAAATGCTCGCTCATGAACCGCGCCGCTGCCGGCGCTCCCGCCGCCCCGGTGCGATAAGTCAGCATTCAGCCGCCCTCACCTTCCATAGCCGGGCCATGGGGCCATTCTGGCCGATTGTGATCGAGCGACGCTTCGCTGAGCGGCACGCCAAAAGCGACTTTCAGAACGTGGGCCAGCCCATCGAATTTTCGTTCCACATCGCCGACCGATGCATCCAGATCCATGATCGCCTCAGTCAGGCCCTGCAGAGTTTTGAGCAACGGCGAAGGTGCTGAATCCGCAGTGGCAAACTCACTGAGCTTGCGCAGCATCGTGGTCTGAACGTGCAACGTATCGAGCATCAACCCCAGCGCGCCATTCATCGCCGCCTGTCCGGCATCAAGTGCGGCCAGCCGAGTGGCAATTGCCTCCAGGGACAAATGCGAAGATGCGGGCGAGCCTCTACGATTCGCCTTGTCGTTCGGACTTTCCATCAGACAAGCGAAACGGCGCTACGGCAACCCAGCGTGGGATCAGAACGAGTTTTCATGGCGTCAGCCGCCGCCGGTGCGCCACGTCCAAGGGCGGCGCGTCCAGATCATTGAGCGTTGGCTGGCGCGCGCTATCGGGAATACGCGCTTCCGCGCGCGCATCGCGCAGCAGGCTTGCCGCCCGCGCCAGGGCGACATTCTTCTCCGGCGTGGATTTACTGGCCACCGAAAGCCAGTACGCGGCGGCGGCGCGGTCGAGATCGGCGTCTATTTCTGACATCGGTTCATGCTCCTTGCTGGTGTGGTTATTGCGTGGGACCGGCCTGAGACCCCGGCTTGTGGAAGCGGTTTTCCGCCACAAGTGCGCGCATCTCCGGCCGCCGGAAATAAATCGCCCGTCCACAGCGCAACGGCGCCATGCCGCGGGCGAGGACGAACATTTCGTCATCACGCACCTCGTGCATTAGCTCCGCCTTGCGGATCAGCGGCCGCCCTATCTCGTGATAGGAAATATTCGAACCACGCGAGAGCGAGGAGGATTGCATGGCCTTGCCGGATTTGCCTGTATTCATTCCTTCGGAGCTCGCCATCACCCCGTAGGTGCCAAAGGAGTTTTCCAACTCGGTGGCGGTGTCGAGATCCTGCACCGCAGCGTAGCAACGATAGGAGACGCCGTCATACCAGGAGCGTTTGCCCTGCTCGCCCCATTGCTCGACGATCTGCCCGCTCGACTGGTAGAGCAACTGCATGGTGATGCCGTATTTGCGCCCGGCATCGCGCGCGGTTTCCAGGATTTTCATATAGCCAAGCCGCGCTGCTTCATCGAGCAGGAACAGCACCCGCCCCTGCATCGCGCCATCGGCCTCATACACGGCATTCAGCAATGCGCCGATGATGGTGCGCGAAATCCCTGGCTCCGTCTCCAACGCCTTCAACGGCATTTTCAAGAAGATCGTCACCTTGCCATCCAGCAAGGCGGAAGCCTTAAAACTATTCCCAGAGACCAGATTGGCGAAGGCCGGGTTGGCCAGCCACGTCGTCAATTCAGCGGCGCTGCCGATCACCCCGCTAAACGTCTCATCCACCAGACCGCACACAGGCCCGGCCAACTGGCGCGCATAGGCGCTCGGGCTTGCCTCAAAAATCCCCCGCAACACGGCGCGGACTTCATTGACCGGCATGGCAATCGCCCGGCGCACCGCGCGCAGGGTTTTAAGCTTCGCCGGCGCCGTCTCGTCGAACAAAATATGGGCGAGGAAGCAGCGCACCACATTGCGCGCCATACTATCGAAAAAATCATCTTTTTTGACCGCTGGCTTGGTATCCCCGCAGACCCAGGCGACGACGGAATCGATATTGGTGGCCGCCAGCGGCGAGGCGGTATCGATCCAGTCCAGCACGTTGAAGCCGGTGCCCGCGCGCGGGTCGAGCTCATACACCGCCTGCCCTATCGCCTTGCGCGCATCCCGCAGCATAGGTGCCAGTTCGCCGGCCGGGTCGAGAATGACCGCGGCCCCGGTCCAATGCAGCAGAGTGGAGACCGCCGTGGTGGTCTTGTAGCCACCGCTGCCAATGATCATCAGCGAATGGGTCGGCCCCTCACGGCACGGATCGATCAGCAACGGTGCCTGTCCGCCCTGCCCCCAGCTTCTGGCATCGTCCGGGTCAAAACGCCGCGCCGCCATTTTATCCTGATCGACCCGGTAGGCCTCGCCAACCACGATGCCACCGAAGACCGGGTTGGGCCCTGGGAACCGTTCGCACGCCGCCGCCATCGTCATCCAAGCAGCGCGGCCATGATTATCCGTCACCGCCAGCGGCGATTTGACGATGCCGCCAAAGAGCGGCCGCCGGAGTTTTGGCCCCACCACCTGCTGGCCGCGATAGATGAGTGCCGCGATCATCAGCACGGGCGGTACGGCGCCCACCCCGGCGCCAATTTTAAGCCAGACCGCGACGCGGGGGTTGCCGTCAAAATTCAGCGCATAGAGCCACCATTGCCAGAATGGTTGCGGAAACGCATGCAGCAGCCCGGTCCCGAATAAAAACACGAAGGACGCCACCACGGTCCAGGCGACAAACGCCAGGATGAGGCCAAACCCGGTCTTGACGATAAGCTGCCCGGCCTGTTCCGAGGGCGCGATCCCCATGGCTCATGCCGCCCGCAGCAAATGCACAGCACTCTCGCCGCGGCGCGCAGCGTCAGCCGCAAACCACACCTCGCCGATCTCATAGACCGCCCCCTCATTGTGGAATGGAATGATCAGATCAACGGCGGCGGATAAAAACTCCATCAACGTCCTGTCATCCCAGCGCCCGCCTTGCGGGCTACCCTTCACCAGCGCGAACAACCGCCTGAAAGCCTGTTCAGGGTCGCGGCCATGGATGGTGGTGATCGAGCCGGGATGGCCGGAGACGATCTCATTGATATAGGTCCAGGCGGCATCGTCACGCAGCTCCTGCAACAGGATGCGGTCAGGCTTCATCCGCAGGCTGGCTTGCAGCAGCATCTCCGGTGTCACCCGCGCCGAACCGATATTATCCTTCGCATAAAGCAGCCGGACATGGTTGGGCTGGGGAATAACCAGCTCCAGCGTGTCCTCGATGGTGATCAGCCGCTCCTGCGCCGGAATGGCGCTGATCAGGGTTTTACTCATCGTCGTCTTGCCCGAGCCGGTCGCCCCGCAGAGCAGGATGGTGAGCCGCGCCTGCACCGCACGGTCCAGGAAGCTCTTGATGTCCCCTGCATCGTAGAGGGCGAGCAAGGCGGCATAATCCCGCTGCGCCGCTTGCTTGCGGCTGGCCCAGTTGTTCCAGTCGGCCACAAGGTAGCGGCTGGCCACCACCTCAAGCGGCGCCACCGTTTGCCCAGGTTTGCGGATGGTGATGCTGAGCGTCCCGGCCGGAACGGCAGGCGGCATGCAGATTTGCAGCCGCTCGCCGCCCGGCAATTCCGTGGCGCAAAGCGGGCTGCGCGGTCCAACATCCTGCTTACGCAGCGCCCCGGCCAAAGTGGCGATATCCTCGAGAGCCGCATAATCGAGCGGCACCGCCTCGGCACGGAATTTCCCGCGCTGGCGGACAAACAACTCGCCCGGCCGGTTGATACAAATCTCCTCCGTGGCGGGATCATCCAGCCAGGACGCCAGCGGCTGCATCAGATAATTCAGCAAGCGCGATGCCTCACCCACCATTGCCCGTCTCCGCGCCGGTATTATCCAGCCGCAGCCGGTACACGCTGGAAAAATCCAGATCATGCGCCACGATCAGCGACACGGTATCGCCCTGATTCTTGGTCAGTGTCGGCGGAATGTTGATCGAATTCGCCAGCGCCGTGTTGGCGACCGACTGGCCATTGCTCTGCGCGGCATAGACAAAGCCGAGTGCTGCCTGCTGCGAGGTGGAATTGCCGTTGCCATTCCCCGCCGCCGCCAGAGTTCCAGCCTGCAGCCCGCCTTGCACCAGGGTGAGCATCAGCGCCCCACCAAACCGGTCCCAGAAATGATTATCGACCGCCCCCGGCAACCCCGCCCGCCCGAGCTCGTCGGAGCCGGGTGAATCCAACGTGACGATGACATGATCCGGCGTCTCGGCCCGGGTCCAATCAACGAACACCCGGTTCTGTCCTTGCAGAAGTCCGCTCTCCAACTGGCCGACGATCTTTGTACCGCGATCGAGCAGCATGACATTGCCCGTGGCCCCCCGAATGTCGATCGGCACCACGCAGGTCACCAGCCCGGGCAACTGGCTGTCGATGGCGGTTTGTAGCGTGCAGGGGATCATCGTGCCCTCGGTGATCACCATGTCGGGATTTTGCAGCACTGAGGCCTGCTCGCCATCGAGAACCGTGGGTTTTAGCCGGGCCGCCAAAGGCGAATCATCTGGCAACGGCGTCACCGCCGCCGTAGCGCCTGGCGGACTGGCGCTGGAGGAGGCCGGCGGGATGGGAACCGGCACCGATGATCCGGAGAAGGCGAGGATCGGCGCCGCGGCGGGCGAGGCTTGCGCGGGTGCGTCCAACAATCCCGTTTGTGTATCCGCCGGCGCGGGCAAGATTTGCGCGACGGGTTTTGCGACGGCTTCCGGTGGCGCATAAAAAGCCTCGCCGCCATTCGTATATGCCGCTGGGACGATTTTTTGCTGGTCCGCCCGCTTATGGCTGAACAGCGCATTGAACCAGATGAAGCCCAAACCCAAAACCGCCACCAGCGCCAGAATGCCGAGCTTGGTGCCGGTGCTCAGTTCCCGGCGCACCGTGCCCGCAACC
>JAJZGI010000039.1 GCA_021798575.1 Pseudomonadota bacterium
GTAGGATAATTGCGTCCAAAGCATGGAAAAATAGAAAACTTTGCCAAAAACTAAGTAAAAACATGAAGAAAAGCCAATGTATCTCAAAATAGGCCTGATCCAATCAGACTACGCAGAGGTTCCTTAGCCGAATTCATGTTTCACTTAACGTTCAAAATATGATAAACTTTTTGCATGAACAAAGTCATATTGTCAGAGAGTTTGCCGATCTCACTATTGAGACCCAGCGCATAGTCTATATCGAAAATATATTCTTGAGCCACGTATTTTCGAGAGATGACTTTGAACACTACTGACTGGAAAAAATCATTATGAACTTGCCGAGCAGCACCATGCGTCAGGTTATGGCGAAGAGGAGCCAGTTTCAAGAAACTTCCGGCCAAAATCGTTCCATCTTCTTTAAGGTACTGAAGAGCCTGAACATCTTTTAGGGCATTCTTAAAACACTGAACCTTGTTTTTTAACGACTGAGGACTCTCTGGAAAGCCTCGTATTTTTCCAAGTTTTTCTTCAATTAATTCAATCGTCATGGCAAGTGACGTTTCTGCCCAAGCCCATGACAAATTTATTAGGCCAAGCATCGTACACATATCACGAAACGGATCTCCAGTCTTACCTGGAAACGTTGGCTTTAGCACATCCTCTTTTGGTACCATTTTATAAAAGCCCTGGATTTCTCTGCGATTTTTTTGTTTTATAATCTGATAACTATCCGAAAATTCTCTGCGCTGACGTCAGGCAGGCACCGGACGCTTGCACACTCGATGCATTCATTAATACGTCACGACGCTGCGGATGCTCTCACCGCGGCGCATCAGCTCGAAGCCCTCGTTGATTTGCTCGAACGGCAGCACATGGGTGATCAGGTCGTCGATGTTGATTTTGCCCTCCATGTACCAGTCCACGATTTTCGGGACATCGGTGCGGCCGCGCGCGCCGCCGAACGCCGTGCCGCGCCAGCTGCGCCCGGTGACGAGCTGGAACGGCCTGGTTGCGATCTCCTGCCCGGCACCCGCCACGCCGATGATGATGGAGGTGCCCCAGCCACGGTGGCAGCATTCCAGCGCCTGGCGCATCACGTTCACGTTGCCGATGCACTCGAAACTATAATCCGCGCCGCCATCGGTGAGGTTCACGAGGTAGGGGACGAGGTCCTCGCCGATCTCGGAGGGATTCACGAAATGCGTCATGCCGAATTTCTCGGCCATCGGTTTGCGGGCATCGTTGAGGTCCACGCCGATGATCTTGTTGGCCCCGGCGATGCGGGCACCTTGCAGCACGTTGAGCCCGATGCCGCCCAGGCCGAACACCACCACATTGTCCCCCGGCTGGACCTTCGCCGTGTTGAAGACCGCGCCGATGCCGGTGGTGACGCCACAGCCGATGTAGCAGATTTTCTCGAATGGCGCGTCCGGCCGGACCCGGGCCAGCGCGATCTCGGGCAGGACGGTGAAGTTCGCGAAGGTCGAGCAGCCCATATAGTGCATCACGGCCTCGCCGTCACACGAGAAGCGGGAGGTGCCGTCCGGCATCACGCCCTTGCCCTGGGTGGCGCGGATGGCGGTGCAGAGATTGGTCTTGCGGGACAGGCAGGATTTACAGTTGCGGCACTCGGGCGTGTAGAGCGGGATGACATGGTCACCTTTTTTGAGGCTGGTGACGCCAGCACCCACCTCGACCACGATGCCCGCACCCTCATGGCCCAGAATGCTGGGGAACAACCCTTCCGGGTCCGCGCCGGAGAGCGTGTATTCATCGGTGTGGCAGATGCCGGTCGCCTTGACCTCCACCATGACCTCGCCTGCCTTCGGGCCGTCGATATCCACCGTCTCGAGCGAGAGAATTTTACCCGGCGCCCTGGCGACCGCTGCCCGTGTCTTCATGCGTCTGCTCCCCTGAATGCGTTTGCCGGATATCCTTGCGCAAACAGCAGGGAGGTCAAGTCCGTATGTTCGATACGGTTGGTGATGCGCGCGGCGACGATGGGTTTGGCGTGATAGGCGACACCCAGCCCGGCGGCCTGGAGCATGGGGAGGTCATTCGCGCCATCGCCCACGGCCAGGGTGGCGCTGAGCCTGACCCCGCGTTTTTGGGCGAGTTCTCCCAGCGTGGCGAGCTTGGCGCTGGCGTCCAGGATCGGCTCCTCCACCTCGCCCGTGAGCTCCGAGCCGTTATCCCGAAGGGTGTTGGCGCGCTGCTGGTCGAACCCCAGCTCGGCGGCGACCCGGGCGGTGAAGAAGCTGAACCCGCCGGAGACCAGCGCCGTGGTCGCGCCGAAATGCCGCATGGTGGCGACGAGGACGCGGGCGCCGGGTGAGAATTGCGTGGCCGACCAGGTGCGCTCCAGCGCGGTGAGGCTGAGGCCGCGCAGCATCGCCACACGCTCACGCAGGGCGGCGGGAAAGTCGATCTCGCCGTTCATCGAGCGCTTGGTGATCGCGGCTGTCTCGTCGCCTACGCCCGCGAAGGCCGCCAGCTCGTCCAGGGTCTCGGTGGTGGTGATCGTGCTGTCCATGTCCGCCAGGAGCACCGCCTTGCGGCGGCCACGGAATTTGGTGAGGAAGACGTCGGTCGCCTTGTGGTCCAGCACCAATTTGAGCTGGGCGACATCCGGCGCGTTTTTGGTGATGAATTCAGCGGCCTGGCCAGGCTCCAGCCAGTTGAGATGCTGGCCCGAGCAGAAGCCCAGCGCGCGGGCGGCGTCCGCCGGTGTGAGCGGGCCCGCTTGCCGGTTGGCGACTAAGATGACGATATGAGACATGGGCGAGACTGGTAGGACGAAAAATGGCGGCGCCGCAAGGCAGCCCGGCCTGTTGTTGATTGCCGGGCCGACCGCGAGCGGCAAATCCGCGCTGGCGCTGGCGCTGGCGGCGCGGCTGGGTGGCACCATCATCAACGCCGATGCGATGCAGTGCTACCGCGAGCTGCGGGTGCTGACGGCGCGGCCCAGCCCGGCGGACGAGGTGCTGGTGCCGCATGCGCTCTATGGCGTGCGGGCGGGCACGCGGCCCGCCGATGCCGCCTGGTGGCGTGGCGCGGCGCTGGCGGCGATGGCGCAATGCGAGACCCCGATATTGTGCGGCGGCACGGGGATGTATCTCTCGGGGCTTATCCATGGGCTGGCGGAGATACCCGAGCCCGGTGATGCGGCCCGGGCGAAGGCCAGGGCGATGCTGGCGCAGCACGGCGCACCCGCCCTGCACCGGCTGCTGGATGCGCCCACGGCGGCACGGCTACAGCCCAACGACAGCCAGCGGATCGCCAGGGCGTATGAGGTGCTGCTCGGCACCGGGCGGGGCCTCGCGTTCTGGCAGGCGCGACCGCGCGCCGGGCTCTCCGGCTGGCGGGTGAGGATGATCCTGCTGGACCCGCCGCGCGAGCGGCTGGCCGAGGCGATTGCCGTGCGCTTTGCCGCGATGCTGGACGCGGGCGCGCTGGACGAGGTGCGGGATCTGCTGGCGCTCAACCTGCCGCCCGGGACGCCGCTGCTGCGCGCGCACGGCGTGCCGGAGCTGACGGCGTATCTGCGCGGGGAGAGCAGCCTGGCCGAGGCGAAGGCCGGCGCGGTGCTGGCGACGCAGCAGTACACCAAGCGCCAGCGCACCTGGTTCCGGCACCAGAGGCTCGTCCACACGCCTGATATGCAAATAATTCAGTCAGGAATCGGGTCTGATATGGAACTTTCAGAAAGATTTATTGATAGTTTAACTAATTTTATGACTGGCGCTGGTTGACCGGATGGGCGGGTGGGGCTATTTGTGCCCGCCCTGAATGGAATGGCAGAGATGGACGGTAGCATGATGGCGAGCGAAACGATGGCATCCGGCGCGGAGACCCTGCTCCGGGCGCTCGTGGCGCAGGGCGTGGACGTGATCTTCGGCTATCCCGGCGGGGCCGTGCTGCCGATCTATGACGCTTTGTTCCAGCAGGACGCGATCCGGCATGTTCTGGTGCGCCATGAGCAGGCCGCGGTGCACGCCGCCGAGGGCTATGCGCGCTCGACCGGGCGGGTTGGCGTCGTGCTCGTCACCTCCGGGCCGGGCGCCACCAATGCCGTGACCGGGCTGGTGGACGCGCTGATGGATAGTATTCCGCTGGTGTGCCTGACCGGGCAGGTGCCGACGCATCTGATCGGCAATGACGCGTTCCAGGAGGCGGACACCACCGGCATCACACGCCAGGCGACCAAGCATAATTATCTGGTCAAGCAATCCGCCGACCTGGCGCGCGTGGTGCACGAGGCCTTCCATGTGGCGCGCACGGGCCGGCCGGGGCCGGTTCTGGTGGATCTGCCCAAGGACATATTGATCAACCCCGCGCCCTATGCCGAGCCGAGTGCGGCACCTCACGCCAGCTACCGGCCACGCACCACGCCCGACCCCGCGCGCATCGCGCAGGCTGTCGCCTTGCTGAAGCGCAGCGAACGGCCGATCGTCTATACCGGCGGCGGGGTGATCAACGCCGGGCCGGAGGCGGCGAAGCTGCTCCTGGAGTTCGTCCGGCTCACCGGATTTCCCTGCACTTCCACGCTCATGGGGCTGGGCGCGTACCCGGCGTCCGACCCGCAGTTTCTGGGGATGCTCGGGATGCACGGGACCTATGAGGCGAACATGGTGATGCATGACACGGATGTGATGCTGAACATGGGGGCACGGTTCGACGACCGGGTGACCGGCCGGTTGAACGCATTTTCCCCGGGGTCAAAGAAGATCCACGCCGATATCGACCCATCCAGCATCAACAAGTCGGTGACGGTGGATTGCGCGATCATCGGCGATGCGGCGGAAACCTTGCGCGCGCTGATCACCGCCTGGAAGCAGGACACGACGCCGCAGAACCGCGACGCGCTGGCCAAATGGTGGCAGCAGATCGACTTCTGGCGCAGCAAGAATTCATTGCGCTATACGCAGAGCCGCGACGCGGGCAGCGTCATCAAGCCGCAATATGCGATCGAGCAGCTCTACAAGGCCACGCGCGGGCGCGAGACGTTCGTGACCACCGAGGTCGGCCAGCACCAGATGTGGGCGGCGCAGTATTTCAGGTTCGACAAGCCCAACCACTGGCTGACCTCCGGCGGGCTGGGGACCATGGGCTATGGATTGCCCGCCGCCATGGGCGTGCAGGTGGCGCACCCGGACGCGCTGGTGATCGACATTGCGGGGGAAGCCAGCATTCTGATGAATATCCAGGAGATGGGTACGCTCGCGCAATATCGCCTGCCGGTAAAAATATTCATTCTGAACAACCAATATATGGGCATGGTGCGGCAGTGGCAGGAGTTGCTGCACGGCAACCGGTACTCCGAGAGCTACTCGGCCGCGCTGCCGGATTTCGTGAAACTGGCGGAGAGTTTCCACGCCGTGGGGCTGCGCGCCGAAACGGTGGATGATCTGGACCGCGTGATCGCCGAGATGCTGGCGGTGGACCGCCCGGTGATCGCGGATATCTGCGTGGACCAGAAGGAAAATGTGTACCCGATGATTCCCTCCGGTGCGGCGCATAACGAGATGCTGCTGGGGCCCGAGCACAAGGCGGAATCCGGTGGCTATACCGGGAACTCGGTGACCGATGAAGGCATGGTGCTGATATAATGAGTGAGATGTCGATGCGCAGCGCCACCATCTCGGTGCTGGTGGAGAATGAATCGGGCGTGCTGGCGCGGGTGATCGGCCTGTTTTCCGGACGGGGCTATAATATCGACAGCCTGACGGTGGCGCCGGTTGAGCGCGACCAGCGCCAGAGCCGTATCACCATCGTGACCAGCGGGACCGAGATGGTGATCGAGCAGATCAAGGCGCAGCTCGGCCGGCTGGTGCCGGTGTACCGGGTGCTGGATTTATCGCGCGAGGGGCCGCATCTGGCGCGCGAACTGGCGTTGATCAAGGTGGTGGGCAGCGGCGAGGCGCGGCAAGAGGCGCTGCGGCTGGCCGAGGCGTTCCGCGCCCGCGTGATCGACGCCTCGACCGAGAGTTTCGTGTTCGAGCTCACCGGGGCGAGCGACAAGCTCGATGCGTTTCTTGATTTGATGCGCCCGCTGGGCCTGGCTGAGGTGTCGCGCACCGGGGTCGCGGCGATCGCCCGGGGTAGGTCGACGATTACGTGACTGGATTCGGATTGAAGAATGCACTAAAAAGCCGTGGATTGTGTAACGGGACGGGTAGATGGCAAACCAGATGGATCAGGGCGCGCAGAGCATGGTTGAGGGCGAGGGCGACCCGTTCGACACCGCCTCCCAGAATGGTTGGAATTTTTTCACCAAATTCCTGCTCGCCAATGTGGTGAGCGCCGCCGCGACGCTGGTGGTCATCGGGCTGCTGACCGTCTGGCGTTAGAGAGCCTCCGACACCTCGCCGCCCCGCTTGGTGGCGCGCATCTCGCCGCTTTGCACACTCGTCATCGCATTTTGCAGGATCTGCACCACCATCTCATCAGGCAGGGACTGGGCGAGCAACCCGATGGCCCCACCCAGCAGCGCCGAGGCGATGGCCAGCGGGCTGATCTCCTGGCCGACCATGAACTCGATGGCTTTATCCACTACCGAACCCGCGTGGCCGAGCTCGCGCTCCGGTGGGGCTTGACGGTCCTGCGTCATAATGGGGCCTCTATGGTTTCAGATAATGCATTTTGCAGCGCGACGGGGTTGACGCCTGCGTTGTCTGCTGCCGCCTCCAGCTCCACCTGCGAGGCCCACATGCCGGCGTAGACGCCCTCTGCCGCCAATAAGCCCATGTGGCTGCCGCGCTCCACTACCTGGCCCTCGCGCAGGACCAGGATCTCATCGGCGTCGGTCACGGTCGAGAGCCGGTGCGCGATCACCAATGTGGTGCGGTCATAGGCGATGGAGTTCAGCGCGGCGCTGATCTCCTGTTCGGTCGCGGTATCCAGCGCGCTGGTGGCTTCATCGAGGATGAGGATGCGCGGGTTCTTCAGGATCGTGCGGGCGATGGCGACGCGCTGCTTCTCGCCGCCGGAGAGTTTCAGGCCACGCTCGCCCACCTTGGTTTTGTAGCCCTGCGGGAGCGAGATGATGAAGTCGTGGATCTGCGCCAGCCGCGCCGCCTGCTCCACCTGGGCCACGCTGGCGCCGGGCTCGCCGTAGGCGATGTTGTAGAAGATGCTGTCGTTGAACAGCACGGTATCCTGCGGGACCACGCCGATGGCGGCGCGCAGCGAGTGCTGGGTGTAGTCCCGCACGTCCACGCCATCCACGGTTACGCGCCCGGCGGTGGTGTCGTAGAAGCGGAACAGCAGCCGGCTGATGGTGGATTTGCCCGAGCCGGTGGGGCCGACGATGGCGATCTTCTGGCCGGGTGCGAGGCTGAAGCTGACACCCTTCAGGATTTCACGGTCGGGGTTATAGGCGAAATGCACATCCTCGAACCGCACCGAAGCCGGCACGCCCTTGGCGGTGAGGATGGCGGCGCCGGGCTTGTCGGTGATCTCATGGTTGACGCGCATCAGTGAGAACATCTGCTCCATGTCGATCAGCCCCTGGTTGACCTGGAGATAGACGAAGCCGAGGAAATTCAGCGGGATGTAGAGCTGCATCAGGTAGGTGTTCACCAGCACGAAGGAGCCGACCGACATGTGGTGATGCGCCACGCCGTTGGCGGCCATCAGCATCATGCTGCCCAGCGCCGCCGAGATGATCACCGCCTGGCCGATGTTCAGCGCGTTCAGCGAGACCTGTGACTGCACCGAGGCGCGCTCGAAACGCGCCAGGCTCTCATCGAAGCGCCGGGATTCATGCGCCTCGTTGCCGAAATATTTGACGGTCTCGAAATTCAGCAGCGAGTCGATGGCCTTGGTCTGCGCCTCGTTGTCGGTCTCGTTCATGGTGCGGCGGAATTTGGTGCGCCAGGCGGTGAAGCTGAAGGTGAAGGCCATGTAGAGCCCGACCGCCACAAAGGTGATGAGCGCGTACCAGAAATTGAACATGTGCCAGAGGATGCCGACTGTAAGGAGCAGCTCGATGAGCGTGGGCAGCACGTTGAAGGTGGCGAGGCGCAGCACGTTCTGGATGCCCAGCGTGCCGCGCAGGATGATATTGGAGAGCCCGCCGGTCTGCCTGTCCAGGTGGAAGCGCATGGAGAGCCCATGCAGATGCTCGAAGGTCTGGCGCGCCACCACGCGCGAGGCGCGCATCTGCACGGCGGCGAAGATCGCATCGCGCAGCTCGCCGAACCCGGCGGCGCAGATGCGCACCAGGGCATAGGCGAGGATGAGTGCGGCAGGCACGACGAGCGGCCCGGCCTTGGGCGAGAGCACATTTACCGCATGCGCATATAATATCGGCACATAGACGGTGGCGATTTTGGCCAGCAGCATGGCGATGCTGGCGAGCACGAGGCGGACCCGCAGCGCACGCTCGCCCTTGGGCCACAGATATGGCAGGAGCGAGAGGATGGTGGCCAGCGAGCCGCGCGCTGTTTTTGCGCCATCCGCAACTGGGGCGAGATGGGGGTTGGCACGGGCGGCGGAACGGGTCATGTCCTGCTACATGGCACCACCAGCACATCTTGCAAAGCGCCTGGCGCACATTGCAGCCTGCCATTCCGCCAGCCTGCCGGGGCGGCGGCTGAAACTCTGGGCGGGGGATGAGCATATCGGCTATGTGCTGCCGGAGCTGGCGGGACAACTGGCGGCGCTGAGCCGGGGGGTCACGCTCGCGCAGGGGCACGCCCGGATGGCGCCAGAGCTGTTGCCGGAGTTGAATGCGCTTGCTGGCGCGGCGGGGATGACCCCGCGCGGCGAGGATTTCGACGTGCGCGCGACGGTGGACGGCCCGGTGCTGGGCGTGCTGGACCGTGGCGCGTTACCCAGCTTTGGCGTGATCGGCGTTGGGGTGCATCTGAACGGGCTAGTCCGCCGCGCGGGCTGGCATGTGTGGGTCGCCAAGCGCGCCGCGAACAAGAAGCTCGACCCCGGACGGCTGGATAACCTCGTAGCGGGCGGCGTATCGGCGGGTTTCACGCCGCTGGCCACGCTGCTGAAGGAGGCGCAGGAGGAGGCATCCTTGCCCGCGAGCCTCGCCAGCCAGGCCAGGCTGGTGGCGCGCTTTTGCTATGCGATGGAGCGGCCCGAGGGGCTGCGGCGCGACGTGGTGTTCGCCTATGATCTCGAGCTGCCGGAATCCTTCATCCCCACGCCGGCGGATGACGAGGTGGAGTGCTTCACGCTGATGAGGCTGGCCGAGGTATTGGAGCGACTCTCCAGCGGCGATGACTTCAAGTTCAATGTGAACCTGGTGTTGATCGATCTGTGTATCCGCTTTGGCCTGCTCACTGGCGCGCACGCGGCGGAATTGCGGGCAGCACTGGCGAAGGGCTGGAGCGAGACGGGCGCTTGACCGGGCGGTGGCGCGGGGGCATAGGGTCGCCATTATTATCCGCCGTGCTGCGAGGGTTCGCACCACGGCGTGTTTTGCGTTTGTGAGTGAGGGGTTAGAGCGCGGTATGTTGAGGTTGACGCAAGCGCACCAAGCTGGCCGCGCTCTAACTCTTTGTTTAGAGGCTGATTCACGCTTTCGGTTGCCGCGCAAAACGCGTCAACCTCAAACGATCAGGCTCTAGCATGTTCGACTCCCTGTCGGGCAAACTAGGAGAGGTTTTCGACCGGCTGCGCCGCCGTGGCGCGCTGAGCGAGGCGGATGTTACCGAGGCGCTGCGCGAGATCCGCCTGGCGCTGCTGGACGCCGACGTGGCGCTGCCGGTCGTGAAGGATTTCATCAGTGAAATCCGCGAAAAAGCCGTTGGGGCGGCGGTGCTGCGCTCGGTCTCGCCCGGCCAGATGGTCGTGAAGATCGTCCATGACGGGCTGATCGCGGCGCTGGGCGGCGCGATGGTGCCGATCAACCTGCTCGCGCCCTCGCCTATTCCTATTTTGATGGTGGGCTTGCAGGGCTCGGGCAAGACCACGACCTCGGGCAAGCTGGCGCTGCGCCTGAAGACCCGCGAGCGGAAAAAGCTGCTGCTCGCCAGCCTGGATACGCAGCGGCCGGCGGCGCAACTGCAACTGGAGCAGCTGGCGGCGCGGGCGGGGGTTGTCTCCCTGCCGATCATCGCCGGGCAGACGCCCTTGCAGATCGCAAACCGGGCGATGGACATGGCGCGGCGCGAATCGTTCGACGTCGTGATTTTGGATACCGCCGGGCGGTTGGCGCTCGACTTCGCGCTCATGGAGGAGGTGAAATCCATCCGCGCCGCCGTGAACCCAGTGGAGACGCTGCTGGTGGTGGACGCCATGACCGGCCAGGACGCGCTGACGACCGCGCAGGCGTTCCACGAGGCGCTGGGGATCACCGGGATTGTGATGACGCGGCTGGATGGCGACGCGCGCGGCGGCGCCGCGCTCTCGATGCGCGCGGTCACCGGCGCGCCGATCAAGCTGGTCGGGCTGGGTGAAAAGCTCGACGCGCTGGATGGTTTCGACCCAGAGCGGGTGGCCGGGCGGATTCTCGGCATGGGCGATATTGTCGGGCTGGTGGAGCGCGCGGCCGAGACGATCGACCAGGCGGAGGCCGAAAAGCTCGCCAAAAAAATGGCCAAGGGCAAGTTCGACCTGGAGGATTATGCCGCGCAGCTCAAGCAGATTTCAAAAATGGGGTCGCTCTCGGGGATTTTGGGGATGCTGCCCGGCGTGGGCAAGATCAAGCAGCAGCTCGCGGGGGCGAACCTCGATACCAAGGTGTTCCGGCGCCAGGAGGCGATCATCGGCTCCATGACCCGGGCCGAGCGCCGCAACCCGGACCTGCTGAAGGCCAGCCGCAAGAAGCGCGTGGCCTCGGGCTCCGGGACATCGGTGCAGGAGGTCAACAAATTGCTCAAGCAGTTCGACGATATGTCCACCATGATGAAGCGCATAAACAAGGCGGGCGGCCAGGAGGCGATGATGCGCCAGATGCAGGCCGCCATGGGCCAGCAGAAGGGCGGCCGCCGACCGTTTTAGCTCCGCCTAAGCCAAGTATTTTTCTGTATTTTTAACCGTGGAGTCTCATATGTCTGTTAAAATCCGTCTGTCCCGCGCCGGTGCGAAAAAGCGCCCGTTTTATCATATCGTCATCGCCGATGCGAACAGCCCGCGCGACGGGAAGTTCATCGAGCGCGTGGGGACCTATAACCCGATGCTGCCGGCGGAGCACGCCGACCGGGTGACGCTGGTGACCGAGCGGCTGAGCTACTGGATCGCCAATGGTGCGCAGGCGACCGACCGCGTCGCCAAGTTCCTCGGCAAGGCCGGGTTGATCACGCCGCCGGTGTATGCGGAGCAGCCCAAGCAATCCGCACCGAAGAAGAAGGCGCAGGAGCGCGCCGCGGAACGCGCCAAGGAAGCGGCCTGATTTAAGCCCGGGCGGGAATGCGCGAAGATCTGATCCTGATGGGGGTGATCGGCAGACCGCACGGCGTGCAGGGGCTGGTGCGGGTGAGCGCCTTCACCCAGAGCCCGGAGGCGCTGGCGGAATATCCGCTGCGCGACCGCGCTGGACGGCGGTTCGCGCTGGAATGGCGCCATGATAATGTGGCGCAGATCAGCGAGATTACGCCGCAGGGGCAGCGCCGGATCACGGATCGCGATGAGGCGGCGCGGCTCAACCTGACCGAATTGTTCGTACCGCGCGCAGCGCTGCCCGCACCCGAGCCTGAGGAATTCTATCTGGCGGACCTCATCGGCCTCACAGCGATGAGCGAAGCCGGTGAGGAGCTGGGCATCATCACCGCCGTACACGACTATGGCGGTGGCAGCACGCTGGAGATATCGCCCGGCGCCCGGCTCGTGCCCTTTACCCAGGCGGCGGTGCCGGTTGTCGACCTCGCCCAAAGGCGCGTGGTGATCCGCCCGCCCGCCGAGATTACCGGGGCATCCGCATGAGCTGGGCGGCGGGGGTGCTCACGCTGTTTCCGGGGATGTTTCCCGGGCCGCTGGCGCAATCCCTCGCCGGGCGGGCGCTGGTGGACGGGATATGGTCGCTCGGCGTCACGGATATTCGGGATTTTGGCCTGGGCCGGCACCGCAGCGTGGATGACACGCCCTTTGGCGGCGGTGCGGGCATGGTGATGCGCCCGGATGTGCTGGATGCGGCGATACGGTCGGTCGCCGATGCGCGGCCGCTTATCGTGCTGACGCCGCGCGGCGCGCCGCTGACGCAGGGCCGCGTGCAGGCGCTGGCGCAGGGACCCGGCGTGGTGCTGATCTGCGGGCGTTTTGAGGGCATCGACCAGCGCGTGATCGAGGCGCATGGCGCGGAGGAGATCAGCCTGGGGGACTACGTGCTCTCCGGCGGGGAGATCGCCGCGCTGGCATTGCTGGACGCGGTGATCCGCCTGCTGCCCGGCGTGATGGGCCAGGCTTTGAGCGCGCTGGAGGAGAGTTTTTCATCCCCGTTGCTCGAATATCCGCACTATACCCGCCCGGCGGTATGGGCGGGCCGGGCGGTGCCGGAGGCACTGACCTCGGGCAACCACCAGGCCATCGCCGCCTGGCGCCTGGCGCAGGCCACCACCACCACCAAAATGCGCAGACCCGACCTCTATCATCAATACATTGCATCTGGCGCGCAGGCACCCTAAAGACCGCTCTCGAAAAGGATTCCAGCCATGAATATCATCCAGACCATCGACGCCGAGCAGATCGCCAAACTGACCGAGGGGAAAGCCATCCCGGATTTCGCCCCGGGCGATACGCTGCGCGTGAGCGTGAACGTGAAGGAAGGCGAGCGCGCCCGCGTGCAGGCCTTTGAGGGTGTGTGCATCGCCCGCTCCAACCGGGGGATCAACTCCTCCTTTACCGTCCGCAAAATCTCCTACGGAGAGGGTGTGGAGCGTATCTTTCAGCTCTATGCGCCGACCATCTCGGAGATCCATGTGATGCGCCGGGGCGATGTGCGCCGCGCCAAGCTCTATTATCTGCGCGGCCGCCGCGGCAAATCCGCCCGCATCGCCGAGAAGGCCCGCGAGGTCGAGGCTCCCGCCGCGCCGTGAGGCGAAATTGGAGGCGCGGCTAAATGGCGCGGACGTTATTCGATAAGATCTGGGATGCCCATGTGGTGGAGCGCATGGGCGATGGCACCTGCGTGCTCTATATCGACCGGCACCTGCTGCATGAGGTCACCAGCCCGCAGGCGTTCGAGGGGCTGCGCCTGGCCGGGCGCAAGGTGCGCCGGGTGGATGCGACCATCGCGGTGGCCGACCATAATGTGCCCACGCAGGGCCGTGGCCTGCCCATCGCCGAGCCCGAAAGCCGCCTGCAGGTGGCGACACTCGAGGCCAATGTCGCGGCGTTCGGCGTGCCGTATATTCCGATCACCGACCCGCGCCAGGGGATCGTGCATATCATCGGGCCCGAGCAGGGACTCTCCCTGCCCGGCATGACGATCGTGTGCGGGGATTCGCACACCAGCACGCATGGGGCCATGGGCGCGCTGGCGTTTGGCATCGGCACCTCCGAGGTCGAGCATGTGCTGGCGACGCAGACCTTGTTGCAGAAGCCGGCGAAAAACATGCGGGTGCAGGTGGATGGAACGCTGGCGCCGGGCTGCACGGCGAAGGACATCATCCTCGCTATCGTCGGCAGGATCGGTACCGCAGGCGGCACCGGCCATGTCATCGAATATGCCGGTGAGGCCATCCGCGCGCTGGACATGGCCGGGCGGCTGACGGTCTGCAACATGAGTATCGAGGCGGGCGCGCGGGCCGGGCTGATCGCCCCGGATCAGACCACCTACGACTATATCAAAGGTCGGCCCTATGCGCCGCAGGGCGAGGCGTTCGAGCAGGCGGTGGCCTACTGGCGCACGCTGCCGAGCGACGCCGGGGCGCATTTTGATAGGGTTGTGACGCTGGACGCCGCCGAGATCGTCCCGCAGGTCACCTGGGGCACGAACCCGGAGGCGGTGATGCCGATTACCGGCCTGGTTCCGGACCCGGCGGCCGAGCCCGATTCGGCGCGGCGCGCCCAGCTTGCGCAGATGCTTACCTATATGGACCTGAAAGCCGGGCAAAAGCTGGCGGGCACGAAAATCGACGTAGTGTTCATCGGCTCCTGCACCAATGCGCGGATCGAGGATCTGCGCGCCGCGGCAGCCGTGGCGAAGGGCCGCCAGGTGGCGCCTAGCGTGCGCGCGCTGGTGGTGCCGGGCTCCGGGCTCGTGAAAGCCCAGGCCGAGGCCGAGGGGGTGGCGAAAATTCTCCAGGACGCCGGGTTTGAATGGCGCGACGCCGGATGCTCCATGTGCCTGGGCATGAACCCGGACAAGCTGACGCAGGGGCAGCGCTGCGCCAGCACGTCGAACCGTAATTTCGAGGGCAGGCAGGGGCCTGGCGGGCGCACGCATCTGCTCTCCCCCGCCATGGCGGCGGCGGCGGCGGTGCGCGGCGTGCTCTGCGATGTGCGAGACTTGGTATCGTGACGCCCTTCACGACCCTCACCGCTATGGCCGCGCCGCTCAACCTCAACAATGTCGATACCGACAAGATCATCCCCGCGCGGTTCCTGAAAACCATCCGGCGCAGCGGGCTGGGCGTGCATCTGTTCGATAGTCTGCGCTATTTGGCGGACGGATCAGAAAACCCCGATTTTGTGCTCAACCAGGCGAAATACCGCAAGGCGGAGATACTGATCACGGGCGAGAATTTCGGCTGCGGATCGTCGCGCGAGCACGCGCCCTGGGCGCTGCTGGATTTTGGCATAGGCTGCGTCATCGCGCCGAGTTTTGCTGATATTTTCCATGAAAACTGCTTCAAGAACGGGATTCTGCCGATCACGCTGCCGGCCGAGGTGTGTGCCGAGCTGATGGCGGATGCGGCGCTGGGGCAGAACGCGCGGATCAGCATCGACCTCGCCGCGCAGATGGTGACCCGGCCCGATGGCCGGCGGATCCCCTTCGAGGTCGATGCCTTCCGGAAAAAATGCCTGCTGAACGGGCTGGATGAGATTGGGCTGACGCTGGAACATGCAGGCGCGATCGAGATTTTTGAGCAACGCCGTGCCGCCGCAGAGAGCTGGCAGCCGACCATTGACGGAGTGTGACCCGATGAGCGCCAGCCGTAACATCCTGCTATTGCCCGGTGACGGGATCGGCCCGGAGGTGATGGCGCAGGCACGGCGCGTGCTGGACTGGTTGCAGAGCACCGGGCGTGGCCGCTTTGAGGTCACGGAGGATCTGGTCGGCGGCGCGGCCATCGACGCGCACGGCGTGCCGGTGCGAGATGCCACCGTGGCGCGCGCGCTGGCGGCGGATGCCGTGCTGTTCGGCTCGGTCGGCGGGCCGAAATGGGATTCCGTGCCGTTCGAGATCCGCCCCGAGGCGGGCCTGCTGCGCCTGCGCAAAGAGCTTGGCGTGTTTGCCAATCTGCGCCCGGCCAAGGTGTTCGACGCGCTGGTGGAGTCCAGCTCGCTCAAGCCGGAGCTGGTGCGCGGGCTGGATATCATGATCGTGCGCGAGTGTATCGGCGGGATCTATTTCGGCGAGCCGAGGGGGATCGAGACCCTGCCCGACGGCAGCCAGCGGGGGGTGAATACGGAGAGCTACACCACCCAGGAGATCACCCGCGTGGGGCGCGTCGCGTTTGACCTCGCCAGGGCGCGGCAGGGCCGCGTGTGCAGCGTGGAGAAGGCCAATGTGATGGAGAGCGGGCTGCTGTGGCGCCAGGTGATGACCGCGCTGCACGCGGCCGAGTACGCGGATGTGCCGCTCACGCATATGTATGCCGATAATTGCGCGATGCAGCTGGCCAGAAACCCCAGGCAGTTCGACGTCATCGTCACCGGCAACCTGTTTGGCGACCTGCTCTCGGACCTCGCCGCCATGCTGACCGGCTCGCTCGGCCTGTTACCATCCGCCACGCTGGGTGCGGTGGATGCGGCCGGGCGGCGCCATGCGCTGTATGAGCCGATCCACGGCAGCGCGCCGGATATCGCGGGCAAGGGGCTGGCCAACCCGCTGGCACAGATCCTCAGCCTGGCGCTGCTGCTGCGCTACTCGTTTGGGATGACGCAGGACGCCGCGCTGATCGAACTGGCGGTGGAGAATACGCTGGGCAGCGCCGGACGGACGGCGGATATTCCAGCACCTGGGCGCGCCACGCTCAGCACCGCGCAGATGGGCGATGCGGTGCTGGCGGAGCTTGGCCGGTTGGGATAGAGCGCTGCCGAGCTAATGATTTAGCGCCTGGACGATCTCCTCGGTCATCTTCTTCGCGTCGCCGAACAGCATCATCGTATTGTCGCGGAAGAACAGCTCGTTATCCACGCCCGCATAGCCTGAGGCCATCGAGCGCTTGACGAACAGCACGGTCTTGGCCTTGTCCACCTCCAGGATCGGCATGCCGAAGATGGGCGAGGCGGGGTTGGTCTTCGCCGCCGGATTGGTCACGTCGTTCGCGCCGATCACATACACCACATCAGCGGTGGCGAATTCATTGTTGATCTGCTCGAGCTCGAACACTTCATCATACGGCACGTTGGCTTCGGCCAGGAGTACGTTCATGTGGCCGGGCATCCGCCCCGCGACCGGGTGAATGGCGTATTTGACCTCGACATTGTCTTTTTTCAGCGTGTCCGCCATCTCGCGCAGGGCGTGCTGCGCCTGCGAGACCGCCATGCCGTAGCCCGGCACGATGATGACTTTGGAGGCGTTCTTCATGATGAAGGCGGCGTCGTCAGCGGAGCCGATCTTGACCGCCTTGTCCCCCGCCGGGCCGGCTACCGCCGCCTCCCCCGTGGTGCCGAAGCCGCCCGCGATGACGTTGATGATCGAGCGGTTCATCCCCTTGCACATGATATAGGACAGGATCGCGCCCGACGAGCCGACCAGCGCGCCGGTGACGATGAGCGCCAGGTTGCCGATGGTGAAGCCGATACCCGCCGCCGCCCAGCCGGAATAGGAGTTCAGCATGGAGACCACCACCGGCATGTCCGCGCCGCCGATGGGGATGATGAGGAGCAGGCCGAGTGCGAGCGCGCAGAGCGCGATGAGGGTGAACAGCAGGAAGCTGCCGCCGGAGGCGACGAACAGCACGATGAGCAGCACGATGAGCCCCGCCAGGGTGAAGTTGAGCGGATGCTGGCCCCGGAAGGTGATCGGCGTGCCGCTCATCAGCGCTTGCAGCTTGGCAAAGGCGATGAGGGAGCCGGTGAAGGTGATGGCGCCGATGGCGAGGCCGATCGACATCTCGATCAGGCTCTCCAGGTGGAGATGGTGCGCGGTGCCGATACCGAAGCTCTGCGGCGCGTTCAACGCCGAGGCGGCGACGCAGACGGCGGCCAGGCCAACGAGCGAATGGAACGCCGCGACGAGCTGGGGCAGCGCGGTCATTCTGATGCGCAGCGCCGCCATGGTGCCGATGGCGCCGCCGATGGCCACGCCCAGCAGGATGAGCAGGATCCCGCCGAAGGACATGCCGCCGTGCAGCAGCGTCGCCAGAATGGCGATCGCCATGCCGATGATGCCCATCTGGTTGCCGCGGCGCGAGGTGGTGGGGTGCGAGAGCCCGCGCAGGGCGAGAATGAAAAGGACCGCCGCGATGAGATACGCGAGCGAGGTGAAAGACTGGTTCATCGGGCGTTTGCCTTATTTTTTACGAAACATGGAGAGCATGCGGTTGGTCACCACAAAGCCGCCGAAAATATTGACGCTCACGAGCACGACGGCAAGAAAGCCGAAGATGTGCGCGACCGCGCTGCCGCGCAGGCCGGTGGCGAGCATGGCGCCCACGATGATCACCGAGGAGATCGCGTTGGTGACGGCCATGAGCGGCGAGTGCAGCGCGGGTGTGACGTTCCACACCACATAGTAGCCGACGAAGATCGCCAGCACGAAGATGCTGAACAGATAGACGAAGGGTGCCGCGGGTGCAGCGTGCTGGGCGGCCACGGCGGCCACGCCTGCTGCGTTCTGCGCCAGGATGGCGGCCTGGTGGGCGAGGCTGGCGGCCTGCGCCGCCAAATCGGCTGGTGTCATGTTCGTAACCTCCTTCAGGCGGCTGCGGGAATGAAATTCGGGTGGATGATCTGCCCCCCCCGGGTCAGCAGCACACCCTTGATGATGTCGTCGCTCTCCACCAGCTTCGGCGCTTTTGCCTCCTTGTCCCAGAAGGTGGTGAGAAAGGTGAGCAGGTTGCGGGCGTAGAGCGAGCTGGCGGCAACGGCGATGCGCGATGGCCAGTTGCGGTGGCCGATGATGATGACGCCATTGTCGGTCGTGATGGTCTCGCCCGGCACGGTGGCGGCGCAGTTGCCGCCCGAATCCGCCGCCAGGTCGATGATCACGCTGCCCGGGCGCATACTGGCCACCATCTCGGCGGTGACGATGACGGGGGCGCGGCGGCCCTGCACCAGCGCGGTGCAGATGATCATATCGTTTTTCGCGACCGTGGTCGCCATCAGCTCCGCCTGCTTCCGGCGGAATTCATCGGACATCGTGGCGGCGTAGGGGCCGGTCTGCCGGGCTGTTTCCTCATCCTCAACGCCGACATAGATGGCGCCCAGCGACTTGATCTCCTCCTTGGCGGCCGGGCGCACATCCGTGCCCGAGACGATGCCACCCAGGCGCCGCGCGGTGGCGATGGCCTGCAAGCCCGCGACGCCCGCGCCGATGACCAGCACGCGGGCCGGCGGCACGGTGCCCGCCGCCGTCATCATCATTGGGAAGCCGCGCGCGAACGCCGCCGCCGCCTCGATCACGCCCCGGTAGCCAGCCAGGTTGGCCTGGCTGGAGAGCACATCCATGCTCTGCGCGCGGGTGATGCGCGGCACCAGCTCCATCGCCACAGAGTCGATCTTCGCCGCCGCCAGGGCGGGAACGAGCGCCGGGTCGGCAAAGCCGTTCATCGTGCAGACCAGCAGCGTGCCGGGCGCGATGAGGGCCCGGACATCGGGCTCGGGCGCCTGCACCGCGAACAAAATCGCGGCATCCTTGAGCGCCGCGGCGGCATCGGTGAGAATCTCGGCCCCGGCTGCGGTGAACTCAGCGTCCGAGATGGCCGCACCGAGCCCGGCACCCGCCTCCACCGCGACGCCCAGACCGAGCGCGATGAGCTTCTTCACCGTATCCGGCGTGGCGGCCACCCTGGCCTCACCCGCGCGGCGTTCCTTCAAAACCGTTAGACGCATATACCTATCCCCAAGCTTATTCCGTTGGCGCGCACAATGGTCGACCAGCCGCCATAATTCAAGACTCCGTGAATTCTAGCCATCAGCTGCGGTACGCGCCGTTGATGTCGATATAGCCGTGCGTAAGATCGCAGGTCCACACCGTGGCGTGGCCACCGCCCAGCCCAATATCCACCGCGACCTCGATCTCCCGGCCCAGCATATGAGCAACCACCGGCGCCTCGTTATAGCCCGGCACGATGCTGCCGTTCTGTGCCATCCAGATGCCGCCGATGGCCACGCCCAATTTATCACGATCCGCAGGCTCGCCCGCCTTGCCGACCGCCATGACGATGCGGCCCCAGTTGGCATCTCCCCCCGCGATGGCGGTTTTGACCAGTGGCGAATTGGCGATGGCGAGGCCGATACGCCGGGCGGAGGCGTTGGAGACCGCACCCTCCACGGTGATCCGCACGAGCTTCCGCGCGCCCTCCCCGTCCCGCACCACTTGCAGCGCGAGATCGTGCGCGACCTCACCCAGCGCACGGCGGAAATCCGCCAGCTGCGCGGCGTCCTCCGTTGGCTTGTTGCCCGCCTGGCCGGTGGCGAAAAGCAACACACTGTCCGAGGTCGAGGTGTCGGAGTCGATGGTGATGCAGTTGAAACTATGCTCCACCGCGCGGGCCAGCAGGCTTTGCAGGGCGGCGGCTGGTATGGCGGCATCGGTGAAGAGGAAGGCGAGCATGGTCGCCATGTCCGGCGCGACCATCCCACTGCCCTTGGCAATGCCGGTGATGCGCACCTCCACGCCGCCCAGGCGCGCCGTGCGGGTGGCCGCCTTGGGGAAGGTGTCGGTGGTCATGATCGCGCGGGCCGCCTGCTCGAAGTGCCCCGCCGCGAGGCCGGACTGCAAGCGATCCATCACCGCGACGATTTTATGCGCCGGTAGTGGCTCGCCGATCACCCCGGTGGAGGCGAGAAAAATCTGCTCCGGACGGGCGCCGAGCGCCGCCGCCGCCGCCGCCGCCGTGGCCTCCACCGCGCGGGTGCCCGCCAGGCCGTTGAAGACGTTGGCGTTGCCCGCATTCACCACCAGGCCGCGCGCCAGCCCGCCCTTCAGCGCCTCCCGGCAGTAGGTCACCGGCGCGCCGGGGCAGAGGTTTTTGGTGAAAACCCCGGCGACGGTCGTGCCCTCCGCGAACTCCGCCAGCAGCACGTCCGTGCGGCCCTGATAGCGGATGCCCGCCTGCGCGGTGGCAAAGCGCACCCCGGCCAATACGGGCAGATCCGGCAGCGGCACGGCCAGCGGTGAGCGTGGCAGGTCCGCCATTATTGTCCGGCGGTGCTCGCCGGGTTCACCGTGCCGTCGGCGTTGTAGATGTCGATCTTCACCTTGGAACGCACGGAGGCCAGGGTGGATGAGATCGCGGCGTCCGCCAGTTTCTGGCGGATCTGGTCCTGCACGGCGGTAAGCGTGGGGGTGGGGGACGCGCGTCTACCCTCACATAGGATGACGTGCCAGCCAAACTGCGTCTGCACGGGGGTTTTGGTGTACTGGCCCGGTTGCAGCGCGAAGGCGGCGTTGGCGAAGGCCGGGACCATCTGGTTCTGCGTGAACCAGCCCAGCTCGCCGCCATTGCTGGCACCCGGGTCGATACTGTCGGTTTTGGCCAGCGTGGCGAAATTGGCACCCTTGTTGAGCTGATCGATGATGGATTGGGCCTGCGCCTTGGTCTTCACCAGAATCTGCCGGGCCTCCACCTCCTCGGGCCCGGGCTTGCCAGCGTAGTCCTTATTATACTCGGCCTGCACGGCAGCCGGGGTGACGGCGGGCGCTACCGCCTGCTGCATATAGGCATTTTCCAGCTTGATATCGGCCGCCTGCGCCATGGCCTGGGCCACCGCCGCGTTATGCTCCAGCCCGGCCTTGCGCGCGGCGACGAGCAGTGCCTTGCGGTCGATCTCCTGGTTGACCAGCAGGGGCAGCAACTGGTTGGCGGGGAGCTGCTGGAGCTGCTCGGGCACGTTCTGCGCCGCCTGCTGGATGTCGCTCAGATGGATCGGCATGCCATTGACCGAGGCGACGATGGGGTCCGGCTGCGCGGCGGGTTTGCTGGCGGTCTGGGCCAGCGCTGCCGGGCCGGTGAGTGCAACCGCGAGGGCGAGGGTCGATAGTTTAAGACGCATGGGGCATTATACCTTCCGGAGTTTCGCGGCACCTATGGCGCATGTGCCCTGGACGGGCAAGGTTGGGTTAATTTGACCGTGCCAGGGGGCGCGCCTATGTGAGCAGGGCCGGAAACACCTCCAATTCAAGCGGAATTCGCCCCAAAATGTTTGCAAGCCTCGCCCGCGCCATCTTTGGCACCAGTAACGACCGCGCCCTGAAGGATTTTAAGCGCCAGATTGCGGCGATCAACGCGCATGAGCCAGCCATGGCGGCGCTGGATGACACGGCGCTGACCGCCAAGACCGCCGAGTTCAGAGCCAGGCTGCAAACGGGTGAGACTCTGGATGATCTGCTCGAGGAGGCTTTCGCCGTGGTGCGCGAGGGTGCGAAACGGGCACTCGGGCTGCGCCATTTCGACGTACAGATGATCGGCGGCATGGTGCTGCACTCGGGCAGGATCGCCGAAATGAAGACCGGCGAGGGCAAGACGCTGGTCGCGACCCTGGCCGTGTACCTGAACGCGCTGACCGAAAAAGGCGTGCACGTGGTGACGGTGAACGACTACCTGGCCCGGCGCGACGCGGAGTGGATGGGCAGGCTGTACGGATTCCTGGGTATGAGCACCGGGGTGATCGTGCATGGGCTGGATGACGCGCAGCGCAGCGCCGCCTACGCCGCCGATATCACCTATGGCACCAACAATGAGTTCGGCTTCGACTATCTGCGCGACAATATGAAGTACCGGCTGGAGGAGATGGTGCAGCGGCCATTCCATTTCGCCATCGTGGACGAGGTGGACAGCATCCTCATCGATGAGGCGCGCACGCCGCTGATCATCTCCGGCCCGTCCGACGAGCCGACGGAACTCTACGCGCTGGTGGATGTGGTGGTGCAGGAGTTTATCGCGCGCGGCCAGGGCGAGGATGGCGTCCATAGTTTTTATGAAAAGGACGAGAAAGCCCGCACCGTGGTGATGACCGACGTGGGGGCCGAGACGGTGGAGCAGATGTTGCGCGACGCCGGCCTGCTGGTTGAGGGAAATCTCTACGATATTTTCAACATCTCGCTCGTGCATCACGTGCAGCAGTCCCTGCGTGCGCGCACGCTCTATGCGCGCGATGTGGAATATGTGGTGCGCGACGGCAAGATCGTGATCATCGACGAGTTCACCGGCCGGATGATGGAGGGCAGGCGCTACTCCGACGGGCTGCACCAGGCGCTGGAAGCCAAGGAAAAAGTGGAAGTGCAGCAGGAGAACCAGACTCTGGCCTCCATCACCTTCCAGAATTATTTCCGGCTGTTCCCCAAGCTCGCCGGGATGACCGGCACGGCGATGACCGAGGCCGATGAGTTCGAGCAGATATATAAGCTCCAGGTCGTCGAGATTCCGACCAACGTGAGCGTGACGCGCCGCGACTATGACGACGAGGTGTACCGCACCGCGACGGAAAAATATGAGGCCGTGGCCAAGCTGATCGAGGAATGCCGCGAGCGCGGACAGCCGGTGCTGGTGGGCACAACCAGTATCGAGAAGAGCGAGATCATCTCCGCACTCTTGAACAAGAAAAAGATCAAGCACAGCGTGTTGAATGCGCGCTTCCATGAGCAGGAGGCCAGGATCGTCGCGCAGGCGGGCGCGCCGGGGGCTATCACCATCGCCACCAACATGGCGGGGCGCGGCACGGATATCAAACTCGGCGGGAATTACGAGATGCGCGTGGCGCTGGAGCCGCAGACCGCGCCGGAGCAGATTGCGGCGGAGATTGCGACCCACCACGAGGCGGTGAAGGCGGCGGGCGGATTGTTCGTCATCGGCACCGAACGCCACGAGAGCCGGCGGATCGACAACCAGCTGCGCGGGCGCTCCGGCCGGCAGGGCGACCCTGGTGCCTCACGGTTTTTCCTCTCGCTCGAGGATGATCTGATGCGCATCTTCGGCTCCGACCGGATGGGCGGGATGCTGCAGAAGCTGGGCCTGCAGGAGGGTGAGGCGATCATCCATCCGTGGATCAACAAGGCGTTGGAAAAGGCGCAGAAGAAGGTCGAGGCGCGCAACTTCGACATGCGCAAGAACGTGCTGAAATATGACGACGTGATGAACGACCAGCGCCGCGAGGTCTATGCGCAGCGCCGCGAGTTCATGGGCGCCGAGGATGTCTCCGCGGTGGTGGCGGATATGCGCGAAGAGGTGGTCGAGCGCATGGTGGCGGTGCGCATTCCCGAACGGGCGTTCGCCGAACAATGGCAGAGTGGCGAACTGGCGCAGGATGTGCAGCGTGTGCTCGGGCTGGAGCTGCCGGTCGTGGACTGGGCGGCGGAAGAGGGAATCGACGAGAGCGGCATCCGTGAGCGGATCATCGCGGCGGCGGCGGGCGCCATGGCGGCCAAGGCCGAGCGCTTCGGCCCGGAGCTGATGAACTACATCGAAAAATCCGTGCTGTTGCAAACGCTGGACCATGTATGGAAGGAACATCTGCTGGCGCTGGATTATCTGCGCCAGGGCATAAATCTGCGCGCCTACGGCCAGCGCGACCCGCTGAATGAATATAAGCGTGAGGCGTTTGCGTTGTTCAACGCGATGCTGGATGAGCTGCGCGAGCGCGTGACCAATGTGCTGGCGAATGTGACGGTGGGCGAGGCGCCGGCGGCACCGGCCCCGGTGGCGATGGTGGAGAGCCACCCGGCGCCCGAGAGCCTGCTGGCCGCACCCTTGGCCCCGGCCATGCCGATGGCCCCGCCCGCCGCGCTGCGGCCCTACCGGGAGGATGAGACCGACCCGCTGCGGCCCGAGACCTGGGGTGCGACACCACGCAATGCGCCCTGCCCCTGCGGGAGCGGGAGGAAGTATAAATATTGTCATGGTAGGGTTTAGAAAGACTGCTTGGGCTCAAGCGGCTGCATTGCTCGCAGAATTTTAGCCCTTGAATGCCACAACTTGAAGTCCTGGTTTAGAATTTGGCAAAACAAAAACTCGTTTGAACCCAGTTTTCAGAGCTATTTTTATGCCTCTCCTCGTGAACAGCGTGAGGTGCTCCGGCGGCTTAACTGCATCCCATGTCGCAAGCGTATCACGTACCGTGCGATGTCCGGAATCGGGAGTCGTAAGAAACATAACACCTTTAGGGGCGGTAAGTTTCGCCAAGGATTCAATAAAATAGTCAGCGTCTTGCACATGCTCAAGAACTTCTGTGCAGTACACAAGATCGAATGTTTCGTCTTTTGGCGCCGCCTCGATCGTGCCAAGCACAAAACGGTTTTTAGGGTACAATGAATTTGCATGAGCGATGGCTGCCGAGTCGATCTCCAGTCCGGTCGATTCAAACCCGTTGCGACGCGCCGCTTTCACAGAGCAGCCCACATTGCAACCAATATCTATAAAGCGTCTGCCTTTGATCAAAAATTTGAGCACAAATATCCGCCTCTGGTTACGCGAAACTTTCCGGGTTATTTTTGCCAGATATCCATCATTCCCATAGTATTCGTGATAGAAATCGGAGAGTGAGTTTTTATCTGGAACAAAGTCCGTAAACGTCGTCTTACAGAAAACACATCTCATCATGTTATCGAATGATAGTGACATGTTCTTATTCATCGCATCGGAAAACACCTTGCGCGAATCATTTTGCTCCATTGCAAAAAATGTCCAGTCATTCCTCGAAAAAATCACCTCAAGATCGGTCGTTTTACAGGCTGGACAATCCAATCTTTGGCTACGCATCGAGCAAAGAAACCGCTTTGACGCGGTCCCTTGAGGGCAGCCATTTGAATGGCTCGTTTCCTGTTCTGTAGGTACTTATAATCATCTGCTAATTAATCTGAGGAGTATATACCGCAGGTATATAAAACGTAGTACATAATTTCGCAAGATGGTGCGCTTGTTCCTATGAAAGCAAGCGAATCAGTGGCCTACAATGTTAAGCGGCTAAGGGTTAAGGCAGGTATCTCGCAAGAACGCCTGGCTTTGGATGCTGGGATCGACAGGACCTATGTCAGCCGTATTGAGCGCAAGGCCGAAAACTGCACGGTGGGCATTCTGGAGCGGCTGGCCGAAGTTGTCGGCTGTAAGATCACGGAATTTTTTGACGAACCCGATGGCGAAGAAATACCCGTATTAAAGTCCGGGCGTAAGCGTAAGGTGAAATAGAGTTACATCTGGCCCCGGGAGCTGTTGCTTGCACGCCTTCCGTGGCCGACTGCCCGCCGATTTCAAGTTTGACCGGGATGAGGCGAATGGAGGTAGTTTTATCGATACCAACGTCCTTCTCTATATTGCGTCCGGTGACCCAGAGAAGGCGGCCAAGGCGGAAGCGATCGTCGCATCCGGAGGGATGATCAGCATGCAGGTTCTGAATGAGCTCACCCATGTGGCGCGCCGCAAGATGCAAATGTCCTGGACCGAGACGCACGAGTTTTTGGACATGCTGCGGAGCCTGCTGCGCGTTCATCCGCTGAGTATTGAGACCCATGAGCGTGGCCTGGTGCTCGCTGAGCGGTACGGGCTCTCGATCTATGACGCCATGATTGTCGGTGCCGCTGCCCAGGCTGGGTGTGACACGCTATGGTCCGAGGACATATATGATAGCTTGTTGATTGAAGACAGGCTTCGGATAAGAAAACCTCCTATATGAGAGGCAAAGCCTCCATGAAACAGCCTCTTAGGCCCGCCGCAATCTTCAAACTCTTCAACCGATCGACTTAAAATGACTTGCAGATGGACTTGACATTACAGAAACGTAAGTCATAATGGCTGATACTTTATTCTGGGGCGGAAGGAGATGGTTGGGCGATCATTGTGTCACAGATAATACCCGCAAAAGCATATCTACCCGTTTTGGTCATTAGGTCACCGACTCATAAAATCGCATCCAAATTCGTGCTGAAGCGAGCTTAACGAGGGCGAGATAGTTGGCGTCGTGTTTTTCGTATCGGGTGGCGACCGCCCGAAAATGCTTGAGTTTGTTGA
>JAJZGI010000074.1 GCA_021798575.1 Pseudomonadota bacterium
CACGGCGAAACCGCGCCCTGCGTCCCCCGCGCGCGCCGCCTCCACCCCGGCGTTCAACGCCAGGAGGTTGGTCTGGAACGCGATCTCGTCGATCACGCCTATGATGTTGCCGATCTTGTTGGAGGAGCTCTCGATCCCGCTCATCGCATCCACCGTCTCGCGCACCACCGCGCCGGAGCGCTGCGCATCCGCCGTCGCCGTGTTGACGGACTCGCGGGCCTGTGTGGCGCTCTGCGCCGTCTTGCGCACCGTCGCGGTGATCTCATCCAGCGCCGCCGCCGTCTCCTCGAGGCTCGCCGCCTGCTGCTCCGTCCGGCGCGCCAGATCATCCGACGCCTGGGTGATCTCCCCAGCACCCGAGCGCACGCCCTGCGTGTTCACCGTGATCGACGCCATCGTCTCCTGCAGGGCCAGCATCGTGGCGTTGAAATCATTGCGCAGTTTCTCATAGACATCGGTGAATTTCATCTCCAGGCGGAACAGCAGATCGCCCTTGCTCAGCCGCTCCAGCCCGTCCCCCAGCGCCTGCACCACCTGCTCCAACTGCGCCGCCGCCTGCGCGCGCTCCGCCTCACCCTTAAGCCGATCCGCCTCGACACGCTCAGCCAGCGCGCGGGCCTCACCCTCCAGCCGAAGCTTCTCCAGCCCGGCATCCTTGAACACCTGAACCGCACGCGCCATCCCGCCGATCTCATCGCGCCGCTGCAAGCCGTCAACCTCGGCCTTCAGTTCACCACCCGCCAACCTGCCCATCACGTTCTGCAAAGCTTTCACGGGCGTTACGACCCATGCACGAAAGGCAAAAAATCCGAGCAGCATCACCAAAGTCAGCCCGCCAATGATCGCGGCATAGGTGATTCTGATCGTGCTATGCGTCACATCGCTCAGGCGATCGCGCTCCGCGTTTCTGGCCTGAACGATCTTACCGTCCTCCGCCATGAGGTCATTGATGACCGGCGGGAAATACGGCGAGCAATCATTGAAATATTCGCGCTGCGCGGCAAGATCCGCCTGCTGGGAGACCGCATTCATCCCGTCTGAAATCGCCTGGGCGCAGCTATTGTTCACAACATCGAGGCCTCTGGTCTTCAGCCCGTCGATTTCTGCGGCAAAGGCCGGGCTCGCGGCTTCCGCCACATTCATTTGGTTCGTGAAACCAGCGGTTCCAGCCTGAATCAACGCATCCGCAGCCGTATTCCCCTGCGCCGTATAGGAAATTTCCAACTCGGCGATGCCATCGCGCGCGACCGTCAGATCACGGGTCGCGAGCGCCAGTTCGCGGGCTGCGGTGACGTCACCGGCGAGCAGGGCTCTATAACCGTCATCGATCGCGCGCATCTGCGAAGCGGAGTAGATGGCCACGCCCAGGGCAAAAAGACCAAAAAGCCCCATCACACTCAAAAATTTAGAAATAATTGACAGATTTTTCAAAATACATCTCCTTGCCTGTTTCCGCGGGCGCATCTCCGCAAAACCGGAAAACACCTGCCCGATCCAGGCTCAGAATGAAGCGATATATTTAAGGTTTCGTATCCAACGCTGGATTATCGCGGCAAAGCAAAACAATTCCACCGCCTGCTGCGTTTCAGCGCAGCCGCAGCGCATCCTCGATCCCAAACGCGCCGGGCAGCGCGCCCCTGGGGAACAGCCGCGTGAAATGCCCCATCTTGCGCCCGACCCGCGCCTCGTCCTTGCCATAATGGTGGGCGATCAACCCCGGGGTCGCCAGAATACGCGGCCACAGCGCCATATCCTCCGGCCCCACCAGATTTTTCATCACCGCGTCGGCGTGGCGCGTGGCCGGTGGCAGCGGCAGCCCGGCCACCGCGCGGATCTGCATCTCAAACTGGCTCACCGGGCAGGCATCCAGCGTCCAGTGCCCGGAATTATGCGGCCTCGGGGCGATCTCATTCACCAGCAGCGTGTCTATTTCGGTCACGAACATCTCGACCCCCAGCAGCCCGACGAGTTCGAGCTTTTCGGCGATATGGCGCGCCATCGCACCCGCCTCACTCAGCAGCTCCACCGGCAGCGGCGCCGGGGCCAGGGTCAGGTCCAGAATATGGTGCTTGTGGCGATTCTCCACCGCGTCGTAGGCTACCACCGCGCCGTCCGCGCCGCGTGCCACCATCACCGAGATCTCGGCGGCAAAATCCACCAGCCCCTCCAGCACCAGTGGCCTGGGCGCCAGCGCGGCAAAGGCGATCCCGGCATCGCCCGGGTCGCGCAGCATCGCCTGGCCTTTGCCGTCGTAGCCCAGCCGCGTCGTCTTCAGCACGGCGGGCAGGCCAAGCTCGGCCACAGCCCGCGCCAGCCCATCCGCATCCTCCACTGCCCGCCACGGCGCGGTGGCAATGCCGCAATCGTTCAAAAATCGCTTCTCGCGCAACCGGTCCTGGCTGATCGCCAGAATCTCCGGGCTGGGACGCACCGGCCGCCGGCTCGCCAGCAGCGCCAGGCTCTCGGTCGGTATGTTCTCGAACTCGAACGTCACCACATCCACCGCGCCTGCAAACCGCGCCAGGGCCGCATGGTCGCTGTAGGGTGCCACCGTGCAGGCCGCCGCCACCTGGGCCGCCGGCGCATCCGCCTCGGGGCAAAAAATATGCACGCGGTAGCCCAGCCTGGCCGCCGCCATGGCGGACATGCGGCCCAGCTGCCCGCCGCCGATGATCCCGATCACCGCACCCGGCGCCAGGCTCATCCCTCAGGTTGCTCCGGCACGGCTTCGGTCTGCTCGGCGCGCAGCGCGGCCAGCCGGGCGCTCAAGGCCGGATCGGCGAGTGCCAGGATGGAAGCCGCGAGAATCCCGGCATTGATCGCCCCCGGCTTGCCGATGGCCAGCGTGCCCACCGGCACGCCGCCCGGCATCTGGACGATCGAGAGCAGGCTGTCCTGCCCTTGCAGCGCCGTGCTCGCCACCGGCACGCCCAGCACCGGCAGTATCGTCATCGCCGCGGCCATGCCGGGCAGATGCGCCGCCCCACCCGCCCCGGCGATGATCACCTGCAAGCCCCGCGCCTGCGCCGTGCTGGCGTAGTCGTACAGCCGCTGGGGCGTGCGATGTGCGGAGACCACCTTGGCCTCATAGGCGACGCCCAGCCGGTCCAGAATCTCCGCCGCATGGGTCAGCACCGGCCAATCGGACCGGCTGCCCATAATAATCCCCACCCGCGCGCTCATGCCGTGCGGTCCGGGATCAACCGGCTCTCCAGCCGCGATATCTCATCCTTTAGCCCCAGCTTGCGCTTCTTCAGCCGCTGGATCTGCAACTGGTCGAGCGGGCTGTGCTCGGTAATCCGGGCGATCACGGTATCGAGATCCCGATGCTCACTGCGCAGCGCGTGCAGCCGGCGGAGCAGATTATCCTTGTCTGTCAACATGGGCGGAGCAATAGAGGGTTTCGGCTCATCCGGGAAATGGAATTTTAGCCGTGCCCGATAGCTGGGCGATATTTTAGATGACAATTCCGCGCCAACGGCGCTAGCCTGACCAGCCTGGGGTAGCCCCAGGGATACCCCAGTTTGATACGATGACGATCTACCTGAACGATCAAGGAGAAACCGATGAATCTACAATCGCATATCGACGCCTTGAAGGGGCGGCACGCCAGCCTGGAGAGCAAGATCGCGGCGGAAGACCGTCGCCCGCGCCCGGATGACTCGGCCATGGCCCGCATGAAGGTGGAGAAATTGCGATTGAAAGAGGAAATGGAGCGGCTGGGCACGCAATAGCCCAGCCTGGCTTAATCAAGCCGCCTCGGAGGATGGCGCCGGCGGCAATGGCGGCGTCAGCCCCTCCCGCGTCAGCCGGTCATTGGCGGTGGCCACCGCGTCATTCAGGTCGGACTGCTTGCACAGCCCCAGAATCACCGGGTCACGCGGCTTGATGTTGCCGCTGTTCCAGTGCGAGCGGTCCCGGATCTTCTGGATCGTCTCCTTGGTCGTGCCCAGCAGATGGATCACCTGCGCGTCCGTCAGGTGCGGATAGTTGCGCAACAGATAGGCGATCGCGTCCGGCCGGTCGTTGCGTTTGGCCACGGGCGTGTAGCGCCCGCCTTTGCTCTTCTTCGGGTGCGGGTCCGCGGCGGCCAGGAGCTTCAACCGCAGCTCCCCGTTCGCCTCGCAGCGGGTGATATCCTCCGCCGTCACCTGCTTGTTGGCCACCGGGTCGTAGCCGTTGATCCCCTGCGCGACCTCACCATCGGCGATCGCCTGGATCTCCAGCGGGTGCATCCCGCAGAAATCGGCGATTTGCTCAAAAGTCAGCGCGGTTTTATCAATCAGCCACACGGCGGTGGCTTTGGGCATCAGGGGCAGCGACATGATCAAAATACCTTCTAACGTCCCACGCCAACGGGCCTGGGGCGCACATCAATATGGTCCGGGAGCGCGGCTTGCAAAGCCCGACTCCACTCTGGCCGGGGTATGGCGCTTGCCTCCCCCATCGGTCAAGGCCGATTGATGACAAATTCCGAGGAAGATCTCCCGACTCCGGCGAAAAAACTGCTGGTCTCCCCAGTGCTGGATCCGCTGGGCGTAGCGGAGCTTAACGCCTATATCGCGGCGCTGGAGGGCGAGATCAGCCGCGTGAAACTGGCGATTACCGCCCGGCAAGCGCACCGGGAGGCCGCCGCTTCCTTCTTCAAAACCCCATAACCCTTAAATTTATGAACATCCTGCAATGTTGCCCCGCGTGCGGCGCATCCGCGTTAGCCTGGCCCAGCTCTGTATTTAAGGTGCCAGAATTTGCAGATCGCTCTCGGCTACGAACTGATCTACGCGCTGCCGCAGCCGACTCCGATGCTGCTGATGCTCAACGTGCATTTCAGCCGTGCGGGGGACCTGCTGACGCCGGATACGCTCACCACCACCCCGCGGGTGCCGCTGCGCGCCTACCGGGACCGTTTCGGCAACTGGTGTACCCGCCTCACCGCGCCACCCGGGCAGTTCCGCATCGCCAGCGCCGCCACGGTGCGCGACTCCGGCCTGTTGGACCCGGTCAGCCCGCACGCCTGCCAGCATCGGGTGGAGGATCTGCCCGATGAAACGCTGCTCTTCCTCCTTGGCAGCCGCTATTGCGAGACGGACGAGCTCTCCGCCACCGCCTGGTCGCTGTTTGGCAACACCCCGCCCGGCTGGCCGCGCGTGCAGGCGGTGTGCGACTTCGTCCACCACCACATCACGTTCAACTATCAGCAGGCACGCCCCACCCGCACCGCGCTGCAAGCCTACCAGGAGCGCGTCGGCGTCTGCCGGGACTACGCCCACCTGGCCGTCGCCTTCTGCCGCTGCCTGAACATTCCGGCCCGCTACTGCACCGGGTACCTCAGCGACATCGGCTTGCCCTACTCCCCGGTGCCGATGGACTTCGCCGGCTGGTTCGAGGCCTATCTCGGCGGCGCCTGGCATATGTTCGACCCACGCAACAACGCGCCGCGCCGGGGCCGCGTGCTCATCGCCTACGGGCGGGACGCCACGGATGTCGCCATCAGCAATAGTTTCGGGCCGAATGTGCTGGAGCGCTTTACCGTCTGGACCCATGAGGCGATCTGACCGAATATCCGCCCATGAAACAGCCTACCAGATTGTTGAGCGCCGCGGATGTCCGGCTCTGGGCGGAGGTTGGCCAGACCCTTACCCGGCTGCTGCCCGGCCGGGCCATCGCCCAGCTGCCCATCGCCCCGCCTTTGGCCGTGGCAGCGCCGGAACCTGAAACCCCACCCGGAACAAAGCTGAAGACCCAGCCGGTCACCCTGGCCGCCAACCCGCCCGGGCTGGACAAATCCACCTGGAAGAAATTCAGCTCCGGGCGGATGCGCACGGCACAAAAACTGGACCTGCACGGCCACACCGCCGCCCGCGCCCACCACGCCGTCACAAATTTCATCGAGCACGCCCACGCCACCCAGTCCCGCTGCGTGGAGATCATCACCGGCAACGGCGAGGTGCTGGCGCGCGAGCTGCCGCACTGGCTGAACACCGCCAGGCTGCGCCCGCTCATCCTCGCCATCGCCCATCCGCACCCAGCTAACACCGGCGCGGTGCGGATTTTGCTCCGCCGGCTTAGAGCATGATTGCCTTGCATCAATCATGCTCACCCCTTTTATTTGGCGATCAATTTCATTGGTTTGGATCAAATCTGGTGATTCGATTCAAACCAATATTGATCTAAGGAACCTCTGCATAACATTATGATTCCCTGTTCGTTTTGAATTTTGTACACTACTCCTGCATGGGCAGGGGGCAGCATTGAAGCAGACGACATTTTCGACGGCTGGGTTTGATCGCTACGC
>JAJZGI010000003.1 GCA_021798575.1 Pseudomonadota bacterium
CTTCCAATTTGGCGCGATCCTTGGCGGTAACAGTAAATGTGATCCCATTGCGCATCCCCAAGACTTGCACACCCAAGGCATGGGGGGAATCCTAAGCAGGACTCAAATGTATGATTTTATCCACTAGTTTCGCGCCCAACATCGGCACCACGTCAGACCAGGAATATAACGGCGCGGGCTCGGCCGCCGCCTCGAACGATATCTCCGGCCAGGTCGAGGCGGTGATCACAGATGTGGACCCCAACGGCACGCTCGCACTCTCGGGCCAGACGAATGTGAACATCAACGGCAACGTCACCAGCGTGGTGGTAACCGGCTATGCCAGTCCGGATGACGTGACTGCCAACAGCACCATCAGCTCCAACAATGTGGCGGACATGAACGTGCAATATGTCGGCGTCGGGCCGATCACCGGCGGCGCGCACACAGTTCCGTGGCTGCAACAAATCCTCAACCGGGTCTCGCCGTTTTGAGCGGCCTGCGGGAAGAGGGTTTGCTCTGGCGCGCGCTGGCAAGCGTGATGCTGCTGGCACTGGCGCATGTGGCGCGGGCGGATACCACCACGATCGGCCAGATCGTCACCGTGGCGGGCGCGCCGACCAACCAGCTCTATGGCTATGGGCTGGTGGTGGGCCTGCCCGGCACGGGCGACCAAACAACCGAGGTGCCCTATACGCAGCAAAGCATCCTAAACATGCTGCGCAATATGGGTATCGCACTGCCCAACGTCACCTCGATGCAGCCTAATGACGTCGCCGCCGTCATGGTCACGGCGGAGGTCTCCGCCTTTGCTACGGCGGGGCAGCATGTGGATGTCACGGTCTCGGCCTTTGGCAATGCCGCCTCGCTCGCCGGCGGCGTGCTGCTGCCCACACCGTTGCGGGGCGGCAATGGTGTGGTCTATGCCCAGGCGCAGGGGCCGCTGCTGGTGAGCGGCTTTGCCAGTAGCGCCGGCGGCACCTCAACGAGCGTGAACGTGCCCACCGTCGGCTCCCTGCCCGGTGGCGCGATCATCGCCAATACCATTCCTGCCAGCTACACCATGAACGGCCTGAGCGGCCTGCTCCTGGACACACCCGGCTTCCAGGCGGCGCAGCAGATCACCGATGTCATCAACGCCGCCTATGGCGCGGATACCGCAACCGCGGTCTCCCCCGCTGAGGTGGATGTGAACGCGAATGGTGTCGCCCCCATGCGCTTCATGTCCGGCGTTCTGGCGCTGCCCATCACGCCGCCCGCACAGGCACCCACCATCATCGTGGACGCGCAGAGCGGCACCATCGTCATGAACGCCGGGGTCACGCTCGGCCCCGCCGTGGTGAGCCACGGTGACCTCACGGTGAATATCCAAACCCTAACGGGCGTGAGCCAGCCGGGGGCGCTCAGCAATGGCACCACCGTGGCGGTGCAGAACACCGCCGTTAACGCCAAACAGCCCAAGGCCGATGTCATCAGCCTGCCGCGCGCGGCCACGCTGCAGGATGTCGCGGCGGCGCTGAATGCGGTGGGCGCCACGCCATCGGACCTCATCGCGATCATCGAAGCGTTGAAGCAGGTGGGCGCGATCAACGGCACGATCAAGGTGATCTGATGCTGACCCAGGCCCTGAAAAACCTCGCGCCGCCTGCGCCGGAAAAATCCGCGCTCACCGCCACGGTAGGGCATATGGAGGGGATGCTCTGGTATGAAATGCTGAGCGAAATGAACAAGAGTGGCTTCAGCGCGGACGCACTGGGCACCGGCGGCGACAATTTCCAGAGCATGTTTTTGTGGAACGTCGCGCAGCATGATTTCGGCAAATATGATTCATCACTCACCGACGCCATGCTGCGCCAGGTCGGTGGCCAGCCCGATGCAGCGGCCAGCGTCGCGCCCGGCGCGCCAGCGGCGCTACCCGACCTGCCAGGAATTTTGCTCCAGGCGGTGCAGCAGGGCGGCAACGCGGCGGCCATTGGTCCGCAGGTCGTCACCGCGCCGTCCGCCGCTCCGGCGGCATCATCCTCGCCCGCACATATGCTGCTCCAGGCCGAGAACTTCGGAAAAACGATCTGGCCGCAGCTTAAAGCGGCGGCGCAATTTTTGGGCGTGCCCGCTGTCGCCCTGCTGGCGCAGACCGCGCTGGAGACCGGGTGGGGGAGCGCGATGCCCGGGCATAATCTGTTCGGCATCAAGGCCACGGATGGCCAGGTCGGCACGCTGCGCGCCACGCACGAGATGATCGATGGCGTATTAACGCCGCAGACCGCGAGCTTCAGGGATTATCCGAGCATCGTGGCCAGCGTGGCGGATTATGTCCAGCAGATTCAGGCGGGTTTTCCCGCCGCCGCCGGGCAGCGCAGCGTGCAGGGCTTCGCGCAGGCGTTGCAGCAGGGCGGCTATGCCACGGATACAAACTACGCTGAAAAAATCGTCCATATTTCGCAGTCCCCGATGATGGCGCAGGTGCTCCAGGCCATTAGCGCCGCACCGCCGCCTACCCCGTCCACAACCAACCCCACAGGTGCATCATGAGCGGCATCTCCGGCGCGATCAACACGGCTTTGAGCGGCCTAACCTTGTTCGAGGCCGGGATCGCCACCGTTTCCAACAATCTGGCCAACCAGTCCACGCCCGGCTATTCGGTGGAGACGGTGAATGCTTCCACCAGCGCCAGCCCGGCCGGGCAGCCCGGCGCCGGGGTGCAGGCGCCGCAGATCATCCAGGCCAGCAACGGATTTGCTGCCGCCCTGCTACGCAGTGCGAATGCCAGCGCGCAGGCTGCTACCAACCAGGCCAATACGCTCACCACGCTCTCCAACGCGCTGACCAATAATGGCGACGTGCAGAGCGCCGTTAATCAGTTTTTCCAGGACATCAGCACGCTCGCCGCCAACCCCGCCAGCGCCGCGCAGCGCCAGACGGTGCTGGCCGATGCGCAGGTCGTCACCAGCAGCTTCCAGAGTGCCGCCGGGACCATCAATGGCGCGATCAACGGTAGTTCGCAAAATTTGCAGCAGAGCGTGAGCGCCGCGAACAACCTGCTGGGCCAGCTCGCCGCCATCAACCAGGGGCTGCGCCTCGCACCCAACAGCCTCAGCTTGTTGGACCAACAACAGGCAGCGCTGAATACGCTCTCCAGCCTGCTGCCGGTCAATGCGCTGTCGCAGCCCAATGGCTCGGTGATCATCGCGACCGGCGGCACCGTGCTGCTCGACCAGAGTGGTGTCCAGCAAATTGCCGTCGTGCCCGGCGTTGGCAATAATGTGCCGCCCACCCTCACGGCGGGCAACAGCGCCACGCCGCTGAGCGCCGGCGAGGGTGATGGCGCCATTGGTGCCGCGCTCTCCACCTGGCAGGCGGGCACCACGGCGCTACAAGGGCTGAACGCGCTCGCCGTCGTGTTCGCCGGCGGCGTGAACACCGCGCAGGCGCAGGGGCTAACGCAAGCGGGCACGCCGGGCGGCGCGATCTTCTCGGTGCCAACCCCCAGCGTAACGGCGAGCCCCGGCAATACCGGCACCGCCGCGGTCACCGCGCAGATCAGCAACAGCAGCGCCCTGCCGACCGATGGCGGGCCGTTCCTGCTTTCTTACAGCACCGGCGGGTGGAGCGCGCTCGACCAGGCCAGCGGCATCACCTACAGCGGCAGCGGCACCCCGCCCAGTTTTGCGGGTATTACGCTCAACATCACGGGCGCTCCGGCCAATGGCGACCAGTTTTTGCTCAACCCCGCGCCAGGTGCCGCGACCGGGATCAGCGTCGCCGCGACCAGCGCGAGTGCGATCGCCGCTGCCGACCCGTACGTTGCCACCGCGGGTGTGCTGCATAGCAATGACGCGATCGTCAACAGCAATGCGGGCGCGCTCAACGCCGGGGGGGACAGCGTAACCGCCACGCCCGCCGCCGGGGCCGCCGTGGTCCCCGCCAGCTATTATGGCCAAAGCCTCCAAATAACGTTCACCTCGACCAGCGCCTACACGGTAGCCAGCACCGCCGCGCCGGGCACCGCCATCGCCACCGGCACGCTGAGTGCTGGGGCCACCAGCATCGCCGTGGCGTATCCCGCCGGGCCCGCCAGCGGCCAGTATTGGCAGTTACCCATCACCGGCACCCCGGCGGCGGGGGACAGTATAACCCTCACGCCCGGCGGCAGCGCCAGCGGCAGCAACGCGGCCCGCATGGCTTCACTCTGGACAGCGCCTAGCGCCACGACCGCGGGCACGCTCCAACAGGCGATCGTGGGGTTTGGCACCGCGCTCGGGGCCAATGCGCAGCAGGCGCAGCAGCTCGCCAGCGCCGCCACCGGCCAGGTCACCACCGCCACCACCAATCTGCAAAACATCAGCGGTGTCTCCACGGACCAGCAGGCGGTGACGCTGACCAACTACCAGCAAGCCTATCAGGCCGCGGCGCAGGTGATCAGCACCGCGCACAGCATGTTCGAATCACTGTTGCAGGCCGTGTGAGCTTGCCTATTTCCGGAGCCTTCTGAAAATGAAAAAATCATTTTGTTTGTCGCCATCGGCGTGGTGGTGCTGGGCGGGGCGGGTGGTTTCTATGCCTGGTTCACGCTGCACCACAAGCCGCCCAAGGTTACGGTTGCGGCGCCAAAACCCATTCTGTTCGCCGCCGTTGCAAATGTCGTGGTGAGCGTGCCGGACAACACGGGCGATCCGCCCTCCGCCTTCGTACAATTCGCCGTAGAATTCGCCACGACGGACCCTGATGCACTAACCGCTTTTGCTGGCGTCCAGCCGATCATCAAATCCCAGATCATCACCCTTTTGATGAACGAGACGGGCGCATCGCTGCAAAATGCGGCCAACCGCGCATCGCTCACCCAAAATTGCCTGAAGGACGCCAACGAGGTGCTGGCCCATAGCGCCAGTTACACTGCGCCCAGGGCGTTTACCGCCGCCTACATCACCAATCTCGTCGTGCAGGACTAGAACATGGGTAGCCCCGGCCTCGCCATGCTCGTATCGTCGTTGGGCTCGCTCGCGGTTATTTTCGCGGTGCTGTTTGGCGTGGCGTTTGCGCTCCGGCGGCTGCGTGGCACTGGCTGGGGGCAGCGCGCTGGCGCATCATTGCCGATCAGCGTCATCGCCTCGCGCTCGCTGGGCGGCCAAAACATGCTCGTCATCGCGCAGGCTGAGGGCCAGCGTTTTCTCATCGGGGTGAGCCGCGCCGGAATCGCCTCCATCGGGCGGCTGGATTCCCATGAATAGGCTGAAACATCTCGCCTGCATCTTGTCATGCGCGGCCGTTCTGCTCGCCCTGGCTGCGCCCGGCGCCTGCGCGGCGACTACCGGGCTGGCGCTGCTGAGTGAGGTGGCGGGGCCCGGCGGCCAGAGCTACTCGCTGAATGTGCAGACCCTGCTCGTCATCACCGGGCTCGCCTTTCTGCCGGGTATTCTGCTGCTGATGACCGCCTTCACGCGGATCATCATCGTGCTCTCGGTGCTGCGCCAGGCGCTGGGGCTGCAAAACACGCCGCCCAACATGGTGCTGGCCGCCCTCGCCCTGGCGATGACCGTGTTCGTGATGCAGAACGTCATCCGGCAGGAACAAACCGCCGCGCTGACACCCTATCTCGCCGGGCAGATCAGCTTCAACCAGGCGATGCTGGCGGCAAAACCACCCATCCAGAATTTCATGCTGGCACAAACCCGAAAGGCGCCCCTGCATCTCTTCGTGGATCTGAGCGGCGAAAAATACGCCACGCCCAAAGCCGTGCCGCTCACCGTGCTCGTGCCCGCTTTCGCCACCTCCGAGCTGGAAACCGCCTTCCAGATCGGCTTCCTGATCTATATCCCCTTCGTATTGATCGACCTCGCGGTCGCCTCGGTCCTGATGTCGCTGGGCATGATCATGGTGTCTCCCACGCTCATCTCCCTGCCGCTCAAACTGCTCATGTTTGTCTCCATCCATGGGTGGGTGCTGGTCCTGGGCACGCTGGCAACCAGCTTTTCCACCCATTGATTCCGGCGGAGACGTGCCATGCCGCTCTATCTTCAGCTTCTGCATGAAGCACTCGCCACCGAGGTTTCCGCCATCACGCCGATCATCCTCATCCTCCTGTCCATCGGGCTCATAACCGCGGTTCTCCAATCCGCGCTGCAAATCGAGGACGCGACCTTCAGCCTCCTGCCAAAAACCTTCGCGATGATCGCCGTCGGTCTGTTCGGCGGGTTCGGCGCGATGCGGAGTTTTCAAAATCTGGCCATCATATTCATCTCGCACGCGCCCATGCTCGTGCGCCAAAACTGGTGAGCGGCCATGCCGATCAACCCGCCGCAAATTCTGTTGTGGTTGGGCCATTTTTTATGGCCGTTTCTACGCGTGACCGGCCTGTTCCTCACCGCGCCGGTCTATGGCTCGCAGATGGTGCCTCCGGTTATCAAGGCGGTGATGGCGGCAGCACTCGCAGCGGCACTCGCGGTATGGCTGCCGGAGCTGCCTGCATTCCCGCTGGACCCGCTCAGCGCCATCTATATGGGGCTAACTCAGATCATCTATGGCGCGATGCTGGGCATGGTCATGCAGATCATCATCTCCGCCGTCGCCTGCGCAGGCGAGATGGCCGGGCTCGCCATGGGGCTCAGCTTCGCGGAGCTGCAATTTCGGGAATCTCCAGGTGTGACACCGGTCCTCTACGATATCATGTTGTGGGCCGGGTTGTTGGGCTTCATGGCCGCCGGTGGGCCCGTCTGGGTGTTCGCGGCGCTGGCCCACTCCTTCAACCATGGCGTCGGCCTGCCCGGCTTTGGTGCGTGGGGGCTGCTGGCTTCGATGGGCGGCACCCTGTTCAGCGCTGCCCTGGGGCTCGCTTTGCCGGTTCTGGCGGTCTCGCTCTGCGTTAATCTCACCGTCGGCATCACCACGGTCTTTGCCCCACAGATGAACCTGCTCAGCATCGGCTTTCCCCTGCTGATCATGGCCGGGCTGTGGATGATGGCGGATACCATGTTCTACGCCGGTGATGTTGTGCACCACCTCATGCTCGGCGGCATGCGCACCATCAGCCTCATCCTGCATGGCTGAGGGTAGCGGGGAGGAGAAACGCCACGCCCCGTCGCAGCGTCGGCTGCGCCAGGCGGCCGAGCGCGGGGACGCCGCGCGATCCGTGGATCTCCCAAAGGCCGCCGTCGTCGTCGGCATGACAGCCCTGGCGCTGGGTGCTGCGGCCGGGTTGGGCGCGCAGGTGCAGGCCTACTGTGCGGCATGGCTGAGCGAGGTTGGCACCGCCCCCGTTGCCGCCGCCGCCGGCTGGGCAGGCGCGCTCGCGGCGCTGTTCGGCCCGCTGCTATTCCTCATCGCCGCCATCGCGTTCATAGGCAGCCTGCTCCTGGGCGGCTGGGTGTTCAGCCTCGGCCTGTTGAAGCCGGATCTCAGCAAGCTGCTCCCATCCCACGGGCTGGGGCAGATCATCTCCCAAACCGGCATGACAGACACCGCCAAGGCCTTTCTGAAATTTCTCCTCATCGGCGGGGTGGGGGCGATGCTCATCGTGGCGCACGGCGCGCAGTTCGCCGCGCTGGCCGGCACGGCGCACGCCCATGCTGGGCCGGTGGTGGCGCTGGTGCTCCGCATCCTGGCCAGCATCGCCCTGGTGTTGTGCGTGTTGGCGGCGGGCGATGCGGGGCTGCAATTCTGGCTGCACCGAAAAAAGCTGCGCATGACGGACAATGAGGTCCGCGACGAGATGAAGGACGCAGCGGGCAACCCCCATGTGCGCTCGCGCCAGCGCATGTTGGCCCGCAAACTGGCCCGCGCCCGCCAGATGCACCGCATTGTCGAGGCCTCGGTCATCGTGACCAACCCCACGCATTTCGCCGTGGCCATCCGCTACCGGCGCGGGGTGGACCGTGCGCCGCTCCTGCTGGCCAAGGGGGCGGGGCTGTTAGCCCAAGAGATCCTAAGCCGGGGCCGCGCGCTGGGGATCCCCGTGGTGGAGGCGCCGCCGCTGGCCCGCGCGGTGTACCGCCATGTTGAGCCGGACGAGCCGATACCCGTGGCGCTGTACCGCGCCTGCGCCGAGGTGCTGGCCTATGTCTGGAAGATGCAGCGTTGGCGGGCCCAGGGCGGGCCACGCCCAATGGTGCCGAAGGTGCAGGGCGGCGAGATAGAGATGCGCAGTTAGCCCATCTGACACACCAGCCTTGCTTGCGCAGCCCCCAGGGCAACCCCTATACAGCGCAGCGGCGCGCGGGTGTGGCAGAATGGTAGACGCACCGGACTCAAAATCCGTTTAGACCTGGTCCTGTGGGGGTTCGACTCCCCCCACCCGCACCATCGCTTAACCCGCCTCCTCTCCAGTTCCGGAACCGCTACAAGTGGTCCGCCGAACCATTCCACTTCTTCCCGATCCGCTCGAATCACGAACCATCAATCCTTTACCAAAAACCTGCCAAAACACCCGAATTTCCCCCTCACCATCCCAATTCGTCATGGCAAGCGCAGCGAAGCCATCCATTTTAACAAAACCCCCATCATTTTCCCCTTGACTCTCCCGCCAAATGTCATTATAACTAACTTCATGTCCGGCCTCACCATCTCTCAGCGCCTCACCCGCATCGTGGCAAACCTCGCGCAGAGCCTCAACATCTTTGCCCTGCGCGTCAAAATGCCGGTCTCATTGTGCCAGATACTCTCGCGCCGCTTAACGCGCCTGATGGACCGCCTGCGAACCCTCATCGAGCGCGGGCCGCTCCCACCCCGCCCGGCGCGCGCCACACCCCGCACGCCGCCCACCAACCCGCCAAAACAGAGTACGGATGAACTCCATCCGCCCAGCAATTTCGGCTGGCTCGCTTTCATGTTCCCCGGCTCCGATATCAGCGCCATGCGCAGCCATCTGCTCATTTTGCTGGATGAGCCCGAGACCCAATCCCTCATCACCGGCCACCCCATGCTCGCCCGCAGCATCCGCCCGCTGTGCCACATGCTGGGCATCAAGCCGCCACCCTGCCTCAAGCTACCCTCAAGGCCGCGCATAAAACGCGCGCCAACATTCACCCTCACGCCACCCCCCAAAAAACCCGCCCGGAACATCTGGCGCCCAACCCCACCCAGAGTGATGACGCCCGCCGAGGCCCAACTCGCCGCCCGGCAATTCTTCAACCCCCGCGATTTTTACAACTAAACGCGGCGGCGTTTACGCACGCTTAAATTATTACGATAACATAACGATTTAGGCTCGATTCACCCCAACCGAATCAACCCATCACTTTTCAGCGATCGGCTTTCACCCCCGCCTGCGCGCGGCCCATAAACTGCAACGTCGTCGGGCCGATATGCTCGTCAATCCATTTCGCCATCATCTCTTCTTCCTTCAGGGACTCTCTTGCCGCCGCCAGGCCCTGCGGGTGGCTCAGCGCCTCCGCCATGGTGATGATCGATTTATACGCCGCCATCTCAAAATGCTCGAAAGCAAAATTCGCCAGCGTATTCTTCAATACTTCATCGCCCGCGGGCGTATGGGCCATCGCCGCCAAATTTCCCGCCAGGCCGAGCGCGGCGTCCTTCATCGAGGAATGCGTCTCGGAAAGGCTGGCGAGCGCCTCGTCGATCCGGGTGCGCTGCGTCTCGGACTCCGTGATGTGCTTGCGCATCCGCGCCTCCATCTCGGGGTGGTTCTGCAGCCGGTCCACCTGGCGGGAGAGCAGCTCAATCGCCTGCGTCTACATGGCGTGCGCATTGCGCAGGCCGGTGACATAGATGCCGCGCGCCTTGTTCTCCATCTCGTTCATGGCAATTTGCTCCTTGCTAGCGCGCCGGCATGGGTGTGAGGGACTCGGCGACCTTCGTGAGTTTGGCATCCGTCGCCTTCTCCTCGGCCAGGGTCGCCTCCAGCGGCCGGATGGCCTCATGGTGCCCAAGCTGCCGGGCGAGCGCGATGAGCGTGCCGTAGCGGCTGATCTCATAATGCTCCACGGCCTGCGCGGCGGCGGCCATCGCCGCATCCATCACCTGCGCGTCGCCGATCTCGCCCATGAGCTCCTTCGCCTCGGTGATGATTCCCTCAATGGCCGGGCATTCCTCGCCTTTGGCCTTTACGCCCAGTTTCTCGAAGATGCCCTCAAGGCGCACGATCTGCTCCTTGGTCTCCTCAAGATGCGTCTCGAACCCCTCGCGCAGCGCCGGGTTGCTGGCCTTTTTCGCCATGGCGGGAAGCGCCTTGGTGATCTCGTGCTCGGCAAAATAGATGTCCTGCAGGGTGTGCAGGAACAGATCGTCCATCGTCTTGATCGGTTTGCTCGTAGCCATGTGAATTCCCCATAGAGTAAAATTGTTGGAGCGCACCCGATATGGATCATGGATTTTCCGGCGCAAGAAGTTCAAGCCGCGGGCTTGAAGAATTACAAAAGACAATAGCGCGCGTAATATTCTGCCGCCTCGAAGGTGACCAGTCCGTTAGATTCTCGTTACCCAGAGAGGCCGCCGGACATGCAGGCGGCCGCTAGGCAGGCCGATTACCGACCACCTGCACCGCCAACGGGACACGAGGGTTCGGGGCTGTCGAGTTCCGAAAGTGGGGCCGGAGTGAATTATTTTGCCGGTAGACAGCCCATTTGATGATTTTTCTTTTGACGCGGAGGCTGGTATACATTATTCCAGTAGAATAAATCATAAACAGGAAAGAAACCCGATGACCCTTGAATCGATTCTGCTTTCTGGCCTATCCATGATGTGCACCGTCCCCATGGCCAATCCCCTCGGCCGGGCACAGGTGCTCATGAATCGTGAACAAACCGACGTGCTCCTGGTCACCGACCATTGCGGCTCCGAGGGGCAGCATGTGGCTGGTCTTCTGACCATTGAAGACGTCGATTCCGGCCTCAAACGCCACGGTCAGCGCGCGCTCGCGATGCCGGTTGAGCGTTTTACGTCCAGATTTTTCATCATGTGCGACAAGGCCGAGAGCCTGCACGCCGTGCTCGAAAAATCGCAGGAATGGCAGGCGCGCTACGTGGTGGTGATGGATCGCGAGCAGTATATCGGTCTGGTCCCAGTGGACCAGATCGCATCGGCATATTCCAATGTTCAGTCCGCGGCATAACCCGTCCCATTTTGCGGGTCGACGTGGCGGCGAGGCATAAAATTCCAGCGTTTTGGATGTAACAATGAAAAAATTTAATAATTTTGAATACAAAGCACTTCTGTTAGGCCGCCGATCATGGCAGATTGATGCTGGGGGGAAAGAATCGGGATGGAACGTACACCAAAAGTGGCACAACTCGTTGTCAGGCCGTTGGACGCCAGCCTTGGGCTGAGGCGCCTGGCATCCGATGCGATCAAGCGCGCCATCACGGAAATGGATATCTATGGTCAAAGAGGGGAAATCCGCCTGGACGAGCGTCAGCTCTCGCGGGATCTCGGCGTCAGCCGTACCCCGATCCGGGAGGCGCTGAGCTTGCTGGAGCAGGAGGGGTTCGTCCGCTCGATACCAAGGCGGGGCATGTATATCGTCCGCAAGACCAAGCAGCAGATCGTAGAAATGATCACCGTCTGGGCGGCGATCGAAAGCGTTGCGGCGATGCTGGTGTGTGAGCGGGCGACCGCGGAAGAACTGGCTGAGCTGCGCACGATCGCCGAGTTTCGGAAGGATCCGCATGATTTCGTTGATGAGTATTCCAACGCCAACATGGTGTTCCATCAGACGATCATTCGGATGAGCGGCAGCGCGCTGATGGTGGAACTGACGGATAATCTGTTCATCCATATGCGGGCGATCCGCTCCGTGACGATGCGCCAGGACGATCGGGCGCATCGCTCGCTCATCGACCATTTGAACATCGTGGCCATGCTGGAGGCGCGCAATGGTGAGCTCGCGGCCAAGCTCGTGCGGGATCACTCCCTGGGGTTGGCCGCGCATATCGAGGCACAGGGCGACTTCCTCAACCCGCTGGAGGTTGAAACCACCCCGCGGCACGCGACACGATTATTGCGAACTGTCGCATCCTGAGGCCCGATGCTGGCGCTGTCAGCGTCAAGAAGACCGGCTTAATAAATCATCAACGAGCGGCTAGGATTCAAGGGGTTCTTTCTTTGAGTGTTAGCCGCTAGAACCAATAACACAGTTTCTGTTCCGACCGTCCAGATCGAGGAAAAATGACAAAAGCTCTCCACGACGTCCGCATTGTAGATTTCACACACGTGCAATCCGGGCCGACCTGCACTCAGCTTCTCGCCTGGCTCGGCGCTGATGTCATCAAGATCGAACGGCCGGGCGTGGGGGACATCACGCGCAGCCAGCTACGCGACGTGCCGGCCGCCGACAGCCTGTATTTTACCATGCTCAATCATAACAAGCGCTCGCTCACGCTCGACACCAAGACCAAGGAAGGGCTGCATCTCCTGGAGGAGCTGATCCGGATCAGCGATGTGATGGTCGAGAACTTTGCCCCTGGCGTGTTGGACCGGATGGGGCTGACCTGGGAGCGCGTACAGGAGCTGAACCCGCGGATCATCCTCGCCTCGATCAAAGGTTTTGGCCCTGGGCCGTTTGAGGAGTGTAAGGTCTATGAGAACATCGCCCAATGCGTCGGCGGTGCTGCCTCGACGACCGGTTTTGACGACGCGGTGCCCACCGTAACGGGCGCGCAGATCGGCGATAGCGGCACCGGGATCAATCTGGCGCTCGGCATTGTCGCCGCGCTGTATCAGCGCAAGACCACCGGGCGTGGCCAGCAGGTGATGGCCTCGATGCAGGATGGTGTGCTCAATCTGTGCCGGGTCAAACTGCGCGACCAGCAGCGGCTGCAACATGGGCCGCTGATGGAATATCCGCAATATCCGCACGGCAGCTTTGGCGATACCGTGCCGCGCGCCGGCAACGCCTCAGGCGGCGGCCAGCCGGGCTCCATTTTGAAGTGCAAGGGCTGGGAGAGCGACCCCAATGCCTATATCTATTTCGTCACCCAGGCGCAGGTATGGGGCGACATCTGCGACGTGATCGGCAGGCCGGAGTGGCGGACAGACCCCGGCTACGCGACGCTCGAGGCGCGGCTGCAAAACCAGGACGGCGTGTTCGCGGCGATCGAGGCATGGACGATGACGAAGACGAAGTTCGAGGTCATGGCGATATTGAATCCGCTCGATATTCCCTGCGGCCCGGTTCTCTCGATGCGTGAGTTGGCCGCGGACCCCGCGCTGCATGCCACCGAGATTCTGGTGGAGGTGGATCACCCCGAGCGCGGCCGCTATCTGACCGTCGGGATCCCGGTCAAACTCTCGGACAGCCCCGCCGAGATCACGCGCTCGCCGCTGCTGGGTGAGCATAATGCGGATATTTTGCGCAACGTGCTGAAGCTTGACGAAGCCGCGATAGAGAAGGCGCTGGAATCCGGCGCGCTGGGGCGCAAACGGAGCACGATGGCGGTATCCTGAACGACCGGCGTGACGGCGGCCTATAACTCTGAGCTTACGTTATTGAAGTCCCTGTTCAGATGTGGGGCGATCTTTATGGCGCTGCCGACCACCGCGATGACGATGATGACAGCGATGAGAGCGTATTCGACGGCTGTAGCCGCTCGACGATCTCGCCAGACTGCAATGCGGCTGAGAGCCGTTGCCGGTAGCCACCGTGAACCTATGCTCATCCCACCACCCCATGCGAATACACAGATTATCTTGCTATAAATTCATGAATCCGACTTATACAGAAACATGTAAAAACCGAAAGCTTTATCACGGAAACGTGTGAAAGCCAAATTTCCAGCGCGAATTTGACGCCCGGCTTGCATAGAACAGGGCTCCAAACCTACTATATGCTATATTTCTGAAAAGAAAGTATAGATCGCCGTGTAGGGCACGGATTTTTTCCGGCCATTTTGCGCCGCGGTACACGCTAAGGTCGGCGCGCCGCCGCCCTCGGTGTCTGTGCGCGTTACAAACCTGACATGGGCGAGGATGCCGTCCCCCTTTTGTACCACAGCGCTCAGGAGCAACCAGGAGACGTTGCGTGGCCCCTGGGGCGAGGCATTGGCGTCCAGAACCGTGCCTTTGATCGTGCTGCCGTCATTCGCCTGCCAATGCGGCCCGAAATAGTGCCGACCGACGATCTTTCCGCTTGCGCCATACAGGGTCGCATCCGGGCCCTCCAGCGTCCAGCCATATTTCCCGACGTTATCCTGGCAAACGTAGATCTGGACGCCGCGGCCAATGAGTTGCAGGGCGGCCGGTGCGGCGGAAGCCAGGTTGGGTAGCGTGGCGGCGCATAAGCCGAGCAAAAAAGCGTATATTTTCATTATGGTTTACCTCCGTCCCCCAGCGATAAACCCAATAGATTACGCCGTCACTCCCCTGAGAATTTAGGGCTACGTTTTTCCATGAACGCGCGCCGTCCCTCCCGGTAGTCCGCGCTGTCGAGGCACGATTTAACAGCCGCCTGCACGGACTGCATGTCGCGCTTGTCAGCATCCTTCAAAAACTCGGAGACGACCATTTTATGCGTCAGCACGGATAGTGGCGCGCAATCGGCGATCGCATTCGCGACCTCCAGGACCTTTTCATGCAGCGATTCATCCGGCACCGCCTGGTTGATCAGCCCGATGCGCTCGGCCTGCGCGCTGCCTATCCGGTTACCGGTATATAGCATCATCCGGGCGTGCGCCGGGCCGATGAGCGAGACCAGTTTGCCGGCCATCTCCATGCCGTAGACATTGCCGATCTTAGCCGCAGGCGCGCCAAACTCGGAATGTTCGGCGGCCAGCCGGATATCGGCGTTCATGGCGATACCCAGCCCGCCGCCCAGGCAAAAGCCGCGTATTTCGGCGATCAATGGCTTGTTGAACTGCGCCAGTGCGGCGCGGCCCTCACCGGTCAGGCGGTCATACTCCTGCTGCGCGTCGGCGTCGCTGCGCATTTTGTCGAACTGGCCGATGTCCGCGCCAGAGACGAACGCCTTGTCCCCCGCGCCGGTCATCACCACGATCCTGATCGCCGGATCAGCGGCAAAATCCTTCAAAATCGCGGCGAGACCGGACCACATATCGACGGAGATCGCGTTGCGCTTTTCCGGTTGGTTGAACGTCAGAAAACCGATGCGCCCCTCGGTGTTCGCCAACATTTTTCCACCGGCATACTGCTGCATAAAAATTCCATTCTATCTGAATAGGGTTATTTCAACTCGTTTTCCACGACCTGGGCGCGCAGGCAGATCAGCGCGTGGACGATGTCGATGGTCGGTGTCGGCGCATCCAGCATACGGCCGAGCTCCTGGACCACGGTGATGAGCGGGGCGATCTCCATCTTCCGCCCGCGCTCGAGGTCCTGTAGCATCGAGGTTTTATGCGCGCCGACCTTCTGCGCGCCATTGATCCGCCGCTCGACATCGACGCGGAAGTGAATCCCCAGCCGGTCGGCGATGTTCTGGGCCTCGACCATCATCGCCCGGGCGACCGACCTCGTGTCGGGGTCGGTGCAGATGTCTAGCAGCGTCCCGTGGGTGAGCGCGCTGATCGGGTTGAAGGAGAGATTGCCCCAGAGCTTGAGCCATAGTTCATTGCGGATATCATCCTGGATCGGCGCCTGCATCCCAGCCGCCGTGAACTTCTCCGAGAGTTTTTCTATCCGGTCGGTGCGCTCGCCACTCGCCTCACCGATGGGGAATTTATTGCCGTAGATATGTTGGATCACTCCGGGCTCGACCACCTCGGTCGCGGGGTAGACGATGCAGCCGATCGCGCGCTCCGGGCGCAGCAGCTTCCACTGCTTACCGCCCGGGTCCACTGCCTCCAACGTGCGGCCTTCCAGATGTCCGCCGTGTTTATAAAAATACCAGTAGGGAATACCGTTCACCGCGGTCACCACGCCGGTGTCCTCACGGAGCAGGGGCAGCATCTTCTCGGCGGCGTCGCTCATCTGGTGGGATTTGAGACCGACGATCACGTAATCCTGCTTGCCCAGCTCGTGGGGGTCGTTGGTGCATCGCACGCGCGTGACGGTCTCTTTGTCATCCTTGATCACACGCACGCCATGCATCTGCATCGCCTCCAGATGCGGGCCACGCGCCACCAGGCTGACATCCACGCCGACCTTCGCGAGCTCGGCGCCGAGATACGCGCCGATCGCACCCGCTCCGAAAATGCAAATTTTCATTCAACCCCCGGGTTTTGATTGTTATATATATGGTATGGCGATAGTAATTATAGGAAAAGCTGAAGGAATTAAAAGTCCTGCGTCGATTGAACCGAGCTGAAAAGCGCTACCGGGCGGAGATATGTGTAACCGACAGGGTGAAAGCACCGCGGCACCGCTGCCCAGGCCCGACAGAAGCCGCGCTCTGAAGCACCACGACCTCCATGGCCTCCACGCCTCAGCACAATATTCTTTGACAATTCCCTCCGTGGCCGATATTTTTAGACGTCACAACAAAAAACAGCAAATACTTCCGGTTTCGTAACATACCGAACTCAAAAGCGTTACCTCGTTGAAACCTGGTCGTTAGCTCGCTGATCCCACCGTAGATTGTTATGAATCACGATTGATCTATATCTGGCTTTTGGTATACCAGATGGATATGCTTTGTCAAATAAATCTCGGGACAAATCTTTCAGCCGAATCGGGGAAAACTTCCGCGTTGATGTCGTCTCCCCGCGCGACAGTTCATCTGCCCCGGGAGCAAGACGTGTGCATTGCGGCAAAGTGGCTTACCGACGCTGCCGACTTGATAAACAGGCCGAGGTAGACCCTCTGCTTGGGCATTTTTTCGCGAGGGCTAAAAATAATACGAACAAAAGATATAGCGACTATCTTGACAGACTGTAATGTCTGGTCTACCAAACGCCAAATACTAAACGGATCGTCCAAACAAAACGTAAAACATCTTTAGAATATCAAGCTGCGGTTAAATCCGTGGATCGACCGAGTGGGGAGATCTGTTCTCCATTCATTTCATAAGCGTGGTGCGCTCGTCTGCGGCGCGGGTTGTTCAACCAGGCAGATTTTAATGAGCAGGTCTTTGGGCTCCGGGTTGCAGAGAACATATAGCATTTTGAGACCTCGCCGCGAGGCGAGTCACGGAGGAAATTATGGAGAATCAAAATCATGGAAAATAGTATGAGTACCCCTGGGGCCGCGGGTTCCGGCAATCTGAGGTGGCGTCAGCTCGCGCTGGGCGTCGTCTGCATGGTGATGATCGCCAATCTGCAATATGGCTGGACGCTGTTTGTTCTGCCGCTCCACGCCGCCCATGGCTGGACCGTGGCCGATATCCAATTCTCCTTTGCCCTGTTCATCGCGCTCGAGACCTGGGTGACCCCGCTGGATGGCTGGATCGCCGATACGCTGGGGCCGAAATGGGGTCCGCGCACGGTGATGGGCGCCGGCGGAATTCTGGTCGCAGTGGGCTGGATGCTGGACGGTGCGGCGACGACCCTGCCGATGCTTTATCTGGGTGGCGCAGTAACGGGCTTTGGCGCCGGCGCGGTGTACACCACGGCGGTGGGCAACGCGACCAAATGGTTCAAGGATCGCCGGGGCCTCGCCGTTGGCTACACCGCCGCCGGGTTTGGCGCCGGAGCGGCGCTCACCATCATCCCCATCCGCATGGTTCTGGCGAGCAGCGGTGTCTCCGCGACGTTTTTCTGGTTCGGGCTGATCCAGGGTGGGGTGATCCTCGTGGTCTCGCAATTCATTCGCGCGCCATACCCGGGTGAAGCCCCGGCGGTGACGGCGGTCAAGGTGCACCAGTCCACGCACAGCAGAACATCGGCCGAGATGCTACGCACGCCGTTGTTCTATGTGCTCTACCTGCTGTTCCTGATGATGGCGGCGGGTGGGCTGATGGCATCCGCCAACCTCGCTGCCATCGCCAAATCCTACGGCGTGTCCAATGCGGTGATCTTCCTCGGCGCGTCCGCGTTGTCGGTCGGGCTCATCTTCGCCAACATCATGAATGGTGTGGCGCGGCCGTTTTTCGGTTGGGTGTCGGACAATATCGGCCATTCCAACACGATGGCGATCGCGTTCGGCTTGGGTGCCGTCGCCTATTATCTGATGACGGTGTTCGGCCATAACCCCTGGGGGTTTGTGTTCTTCGCCGGTCTCATCTTTCTGTGTTGGGGCGAGATATTCAGCCTCTTTCCGGCGATGTGCACGGATCTCTTCGGCCAGAAGCACGCGACCACCAACCTGTCGTTCCTCTACACCTCGAAAGGCGTGGCCGGATTCCTCGTCCCGGTCGGCACCTACGTCGTGACCAGGACGCATGACTGGAGCAATGTGCTGCTGCTGGTAATGGCGATCAATATCGTCGCGGTGTTCCTGGTGTTCCTGGTGCTTCGCCCCGCCGAGAAACGCTTCCAGGAGCGGGAGGAGAGCATGGAGATGAACCAGGGAGTTGCCGAGTAAAGTTATAGACTTTTGACCTGGGTGATCGTACCCTGGTCGAGCGCTTAACAAGCCGAGAGAGCTCAATCGCCAGGATTTTTGCCGCGAACGATTGAGCTTTTTTCGGGACTAACTTCACAGCCCAATCAGGCTGTGTCGAAATTACAACAAACGGGAGAGAAATGATGCATAACGTAAAGAAACTTGCCGGTGCCGCGCTGCTGAGCGCGCTGATGTCTGGGGTCGCTTTTGCCAGCCCGTCCTACACCTTCAAGCTCGTCGATAAAATTCCACTGCCGACCAAGCCTGGCCATGGAGACTGGGTTTCTTTCGATCCGGGCAATAACGATGTGTATGTCTCGCTGAACGGTGCCGGCATGTCGGTGATCGATACCAAGACCAACAAGGTCATCCACACCTTCATGAATATCGCCTCACCGAACACCATGACGTTCGATGCCAATTATGTTTATGAGACAGCCGCTGCCGGCCCGGGTGCGGGCATGCAGAACCAGATCATCGTGATCGACAAGAAAACCTGGACGGTTGTGGATCAGGTGACGACCAAAGGCACATCACCGGATGGTATCTTCATCGATCCGGCGAATAACGACCTCTATGTGGTCTCAGATGATGACAACTGGATCGAGGTCTACACCACCGGCGCCCACCCAACCTTCATCAAGAAATTTGCGCTCTATCCGTCCAATCCGGTGTCGGGCCCGGATGTCGCCAATCTGTTCAACGGCACGATCTACGCGACGGACGACGCCTGGGTTGTCCAGGTGAACCCGAATACCGGGGCGATCGGCACCAAGATGAACTACAACTTCAAGCTCAATAAATTTGGCGGCACGAAGGATATGTTCTGGGACAAGATGCATAACGCCGTATGGGTTGCGACCACCAACCCCAAGGCGGCGGGCATGATGATCGTGAACCCGACGACTCTCGCGATTGAGAAGAAGCTGCCGGAGACGAGTGGTGTGGATGCCGTGGCATGGGACAGGAAGCTCGGGCTGGTCTATGCGTTTGAGGGCGCAACGCCGGGCTTCGATGTGTATTCGATCGCCGATGAAAAACGGATTGCGACAGTGAAAACCGGCATGAAGAAACCGACACATTCCGGCGCCGTCGATCCAGCCACACACATGATCTACGCCTATGCGGGCGGCGATGCCGCAATGTATGTGTATCAGCCCGTCGCGAACTAGACGACGTTTGAATGCTGGCCGACGGCGTGTCTCGTACCCGCCGTCGGCTTTTTCAAAAACAACGGGTGCAAACACCCGGAAGTCCCGGGGAAGAATTGTTGCCGACATGAGAGTTTTGACAACACTACGCGCGGCTGAAAGCCACGCAACATTCCGCTTCAGGGGAAGTTTTCCTCCCTGTCTCCTCGCTTTGAATGTTAGAGACATGTCGTTTGTCGCGCTGAGAGCGGGGAACTAGCCATGGAAATACGAAATCTTGCGCGTGTAAACGTGTTTTTGCTGGCCGTAGCCCTCACCGGGTGTGCCACCTACCGGCCCGACCCCCTGGCCACGACCCCCAACCTCGCGCCCAGCGTCGCGGCGCTCGACCTGTATGTTCCACCCGTTACGGCTGGCGGATCGCCACAAATATTGCACGCCGGACAGGCGTTTTCGATCGATCAGATCGGCCTGCTGGCTATCCTGAACGACCCTGATCTCGGGGCGGAATATGGCCAGGCGGAGCAGGCGCGCGCCGCGATGATCACGGCCACGATGCTGCCCAACCCGCAGCTTGGTTTCTCGCCGATGGCGCTGCTCGGCGGCCCGGCGGTGACGCCGTCCTACGCGGTCTCGCTCTCTGAGGATATCACGTCGCTGATCACCTACCGGCCACGGGCAGCGGCGGCGCGGGCGGAGTTCGGTTCGGCGAACGCCGAGCTGCTCTGGCAGGAGTGGCAGGTGGCGCAGCAGGCGCGGCTGCTCGCGGTGGATATCTACGGATCGGACCTTGAAATCCGGGACCGCGCGCAGGAACTCTCATTATTAACCCAGGAGATCGCCCAGGTTAACCAGGCCGCGAATGAAGGTAATCTCGACCTCACGGCCGAGGCGCCGCTGAATGCGGCTGAGGCCGTCGCGCAATCCACCCTGGCGGCGGCGCGCCTGGCACGCCTGCAATCATGGCAGAGCCTGGACGCACTGCTTGGTTTGCAGCCCTCTGTCCGGTTTACCATCCTCAGGCCGGAGGTCGCCAGCCTGCCTGCGAATCTGACGCCGTTTATGGCAACGCTGGCGGAGCGCAGGCCGGATATCGTGGCGCTGCAATTTGGCTATCATTCCGCCGATGAGCAGGTGCGTGCCGCCGTGCTGGCGCAGTTTCCCGCCCTCTCGTTCGGGCCGTCATATGGTGTTGATACGTCAGACGTCAGATCCATTGGGCCGCAACTGACGATGGATCTGCCGATTTTCAACCGCAACCAGGGCGGCATCGCCGCTGCCGATGCGACGCGTGACGTACTGCACACGCAGTACCAGGCAGAGTTGGACAGCACAGAGGGCACCGTCGCCTCATTGCAGACGAACATCGCCGCACTGCGGGAGGATTTAAAGCAGGCGCATGCTGCCATGGGCAATGCGCAGCAGACCTCGGCCAGCGCGCAGAATGCCTACGCCCAGGGCAGTCTCGATCAGCTCGCACTGGCGGACTATGAGACGACGGCGCTCGAGAGGGAGCTGGATGTCATCAGCTACCAGACGCAGATCACAACCGACCAGCTCGCGCTCGAGATCGAGCTCGGGCTTGGTCTGCCGCAAACACGAATCGCCCCGATTGCAAATTCGGGTAACGCCCCTACTCACCAGGTGATGCACTCATGAAAACTGGATTTTTATTACCTCTCGCCGCCGGATTTCTCCTGAGCGCAGGCGTGGCCGCAACCGCCGATGACGCGCCCAGCGCCCTCGTCAAGCTCACGCCGCTGGTGCGGGGCAGCCTGCCGGAGATTCTCACGGTCTATGGCAGCGTCGGCACGGCCTCATCCGCGCGCCAGACGCTCATGGCGCCGATCCAGGCGGAGGTCTCGGATGTCTATGTTCGCAATGGCTCGCTGGTGCCCGCCGGCGCACCTTTGATGAAGCTGATGCCAAGCCCGGCCAGCCAATCCGCTTATATCCAGGCGGATTCCGCGCTCAACCTCGCCACTCAGCTTACGCAGCGGACCCGTTCGCTGGTCGCGGGTCATCTGGCGACCGATGAACAATTGTTTCAGGCGGAGAATAATGAGGCCAATGCCCGCGCGACACTGAACATGCTGAAGGCGCAAGGCGCTGAGGGGTCGAATGTATTGAGCGCGCCGTTCCCGGCCATCGTGACGACCGTCAGCGTCACCCCGGGGGCGATCGTCGCGCAGGGCGACGGGTTGGTCGAGCTCGCGCGCCCTAACCAGCTTCAGCTCCAGGTCGGCGTGATTCCTGATAAAGCGCTGCTGATCAAGCAGGGAGACAAGGTTGAGCTGACGCCGATCGGCGGAGGCTCATCGATCGCCGGAAAGGTGGTGTTCCGCGGCTCGCTGGTGGATGCGGCGGACGGTCTGGTTCCGGTTGGCGTGAGCGTGCCAGAGGGTCAGGCGTTGTTGGGCGAGATGTTCGAGGCGGATATCACGATCGCCAAGATCACGGGCTATCTCGTGCCCCATAGTGCGGTTCTCGTGGATGACACAGGCCAGACCTATATCGTCCAGGACCATGCGATGACGGCGAAGGTGGTGAACGTGAAGGTGCTGGGCTCCAGCGCGAACCACGATATTGTCAGCGGGCCGCTGCTGGCCGGCGCGCCGGTCATCCTCGCCGGAAATTATCAGTTGAACGATGGCGACGCCATCAGACTTTCCAACTCCAAAGAGGGTAATGGCCAGTGAGTTTCGTTGATTGGGTTGAGCACCATCGCCGTTCACTCATTTTCATCGCGGTCGCGCTGACGCTGGCGGGCATGTACGCCGCCACGGCGATGCCCGCCGGGTTGTTCCCGGTCGTCAGCTTCCCGCGCGTGCGCATCGAGGTCTCCTCCGGCAACCGGCCGCCACGCCAACAGTTGCTGGATGTCACCGTGCCGATCGAGGCGACGCTGCGCGGCATTCCCCACGCCACGGACGTCGAATCGACAACGTCGCGCGGCAGCACGGAAATTTTTGTGGATTTTCCGTGGGGTACCAACATGAACTTCGCCCTGCTGGGAGTGCAGTCGGCGATCTCGCAGATCCTGCCGGACCTGCCCGCGGGCACCTCCTTCCAGGCGATCCAGATGCGGCCGAACGTGCTGATGCCGTTCTCCTCATACTCGCTGACCTCCAACACCGTCTCGCAGATCAACCTGCTGAACATCGCGCAGTACCAGATCGCGCCGATGCTCTCGGGCATTCGCGGAATCTCCGAAGTCGGCACGCTGGGCGGGCAGACAAAGGAGATCGAGGTCAAGCTCGACCCCTCCAAGCTCAAATCATTCGGGCTGACGCTCGCCGATGTTTCGGCGGCGATTCAGTCCGAGAATACGCTGCAAGCTGTGGGCCAGATGGAGGACAACGACCTGCTCTATTTGATGATCGAGAACAATGGTTTCACGAGCATCAAGTCGGTTCGCGATGTTACGCTGAAGACGCCGAGCAACGGAATCGTTCGCCTGACGGATCTGGGCTCGGTGACAGAGGGCGTGGTTCCCCAGCAGTTGCTGGTGGAGGACCAGGGCAAACCGTCGGTTGAGATCAACGTCTACCAGCAGGCGAACGCGAACTCGATCACGCTGCAGAACAAGGTCGCGGCGGCGTTGGCCAAGTTCATGAAGACACAGCCAAAGTCGGTGCATCTGGTGAAATGGTACGACCAGACCCAGTTGGTGCGGGATTCCGCAACCGCGGTCGAGGAGGCGATTCTCATCGGCCTGCTCCTGGCGGCGGGCGTGCTGTTGTTCTTCCTGCGCAACTGGCAGGCGACGCTGGTCGCCATGCTGGTAGTGCCGATGTCCATGCTGATCACCGTGCTGCTGCTCTTTGTCCTTGGCATGTCCTTCAACATCATGACCCTTGGTGGGTTGGCGGCCGCAGTCGGGCTGTTGATCGACGATGTGATCGTGATGATCGAGCAGATCGCACGGCGTGCGGGTGCGGGCGATCTCGCCAACCCGCAGGCCACCGTGCTGCTCTCGGCGAAGGAATTTTTGAAACCGCTGACAGGCTCCAGCCTGGCTACCATCATCATCTTCATACCGCTCGCGTTCCTGGATGGTGTCACGGGGGCTTTTTTCCGCTTCCTGTCATTAACCGTGGCCACGGCCTTGATCATCTCGTTCCTTCTCACGGCCTTCACGGTGCCGCTGCTGGCCCGGTCCCTGATCAATTTCAATAAATGGCACGACCCTGACCACGGCAAGGAGACGTGGCTGAAGCGCACGCACGGAAACATCCTGAAAAGACTGTTCGCGCGTCCCATTTTCATCGCGGTTGGCGTGCTCTTCATGGTCTTGATCGGGTATGTCGGCTACGCGCATGTCGGCTCGGGCTTCCTGCCGAGGATGGACGAAGGCGGCTTCGTTTTTAACTATCAGACCAACCCGGGAACGTCCCTGGCGGAGAGCAACCGTGAACTGCACCAGGTCGAGCAGATTCTGAAACACGACCCGGATGTCGCGGCCTTCTCGCGCCGCACCGGCGCGGGCCTGGGTGGCGACCTCAATGAGCCGAACCAAGGGGATATTTATGTTCGCCTGATTCCAGCCAGCAAACGGGTTGGAATCTGGAAGGTGATGGACCGTATCACCAATGAGGTTAATGCGCAGGTTCCGGGAGTCGATTTCAGTATCGACCAGCTCCTGGGTGACACGATCGGCGACATGGTGGGCAGACCGTCGCCCGTCGTCATCAACCTCAGCGCGGTAGACCCGGCGGTCTTGGGAGACGTCGCCAATGATGTCGCGAACGCCATCAGCAATGTGCGCGGTGTCGATCCATCCTCCGTGAATAATGGCGTGGTACCGGCGGGCGACGCGCTGGAGATCCACGTGGACCCGGCAGCGGCGGCGCTGGAGGGCATGACGCCGGCGGATATCGAGACGCAGGCCAACGCCTATTTTTATGGGAGTGTTCCCACACAGTATCTCGGCACGGTCCAGGATGTCGGTGTGCGCGTCATGATCAAAACACCGCATGGCATATTGCGCCGACGGGATATTCTGAATGTTCCCATCAGCGCGCCCAACGGCCACATCTTCCCCTTGGGCCAGGTCGCGAAGGTGCGGTTCGTGGCGGGTCAGCCTGAGTTGACGCGGGATAATCTCGCGCAGATTGTCTCGGTCACCGCGTCGATTTCAGGGCGGGACCTGGGCAGCACCATCGGGGCGATCAAACAGGTGTTGAACAAGCCGGGCCTGCTGCCCAAGGGCGTCAGCTACACGCTGGGCGGGCTCTATAAACAGCAGCAGATCGCCTTCGAGGGGATGATCAAGGTGTTCGCCGCGGCGATGATGGCGGAAATTATTCTGCTGCTGTTTTTATATGAGCGATATATCCTGCCGGTCATCATCCTGGCCACGTCGGTCCTCTCAACCGGGGCGGTGTTCGTCGGGCTGTGGCTCACCGGAGTCGAGCTCAACATCACCGCCATGATGGGGATGGTGATGATTTTGGGCATCGCAACCGAGATGGCTATTTTCTACGTCTCGGAATATCAGGAGCTGGAAAAAACGGTCCCTCCCCGTCAGGCGCTCTATGATGCCGCGCTCAACCGGCTCCGTCCCATCGCCATGAGCACGCTGGCGATGATCCTGGCGCTCCTGCCGCTGGCGATGGCGATTGGTGGTGCGGGCGACCAGATGCAGCAGCCGTTGGCGATCGCGATCATCGCCGGGATCATCGTGCAGCTGCCGATGGTGCTGCTGGCAATGCCGGTTCTCATCAGCTTCACGCTCAAACGGGAGTAGTATCCCGGCCGGAAAATCTTGCCATCGCTCGAACCCTGAAGCATGAAGTTTCGGGACCTCACGCGATCGGGCGCTGGGACGAAAATAAGATGGGGTCGGCTTGAGGCAGGGGCTGATGTTGGCGGGGTTGATACTGGGGTTGGCGGCGCAGGCCGCGCGGGGCGATGTTCCGGTACCCATGGCCTGCGAGGCCGCCGGGCGCGCCGCCGAGCGGGCCGCCAATCTACCGACCAATCTGCTGCTTTCCATCGGCATGGTGGAGAGCGGGCGCGAGGACCCGCTGAGCGGCCAGATCACCCCCTGGCCCTGGACCGTGAATGCGGATGGCGCCGCGCATTATTTTGACAATGCAGCCGACGCCGAGGCCTTCGTGCGGCTGGCGGAGGCCTCGGGTGCTGCGGATATCGATGTTGGTTGCTTCCAGATCAGCCTGGAGCACCACCCGGACGCCTTCGCCACGCTGGAGCAGGCCTTCAGCCCGGTGCGCAATGCCGATTATGCGGCGGCATTCCTAGCCCGGCTGAAGGCTCGAACCGGCGCGTGGGACACGGCCATCGCCGATTATCACTCCGCCCTGCCCGAACTGGGATTACCCTACCAGCGCCGCGTCCTGGCGGCTTGGCACGGGCTGGGGGATGCGCCGCCGGGCGTGGATATTTCCTTCAGCGTGCCAGACCCGGTGGTGATCATGCAGTCTCCTGAGGCTCGGCTGGTGCATGTCTATACGCTGGACGACCCCGCATCCGCCGGGTTGGCCCCTGGCCTGCCGAGGGTCATCTCCCCCTGACCGTCCCGGCGCCAAGTTGACGAAAGTTTAATAAAGACCCAAGCATAGACGCCGTGGGGAAGAAATTTCTTAAGAATCAACTTTGAGTAGGGAGGTTACTATGAGTGCACCTGCGCGTTCGGGAGAGCGTTTGAAGAAGGATAGTCTGGGGCTGCCGCAGATCGTGGCCTCCACCCTGGCCAATATCGCACCGGCCATGAGCTTTTTCTTTGGTTTTGGCGTCATCGTCTCCGGCGCTGGAGTCGGCGCGCCGCTCACCATCCTGCTCGCCATGGTGGTGGTGCTGTTTCTCACCAATACGCTGGGGGAATTCTCCAAATACCGTCCCAGCACGGGCTCATTCGTCACCTTCATCGGCATGGGCTTCGGCCCCGTCGCGGGTGCCTCAGCCTCGATCTTCGTGGTGATCGGCTACTGCATCGCCGCTTCCTCGGTCGTGGTCATCGCGGGTGGCTGGGCGCACACCACGCTGCATCTGTTCCTGGGCGTGAATATTCCCTGGCCCGTGCTCAGCATCATCGTCACCGGCATCGTCGGCCTGCTCGTCTCGCGCGGCATCAGCCTCTCCACCACGTGGGCGGCGATCTTCTTTTATTTCGAACTCGTGCTGCTCCTCGTGGGCGCGGTGATCATGCTGGTCGCCAACCATGGGGCGATCAGCTGGGCGCCCTTGATGCCGGCCAACATCTCCGGTGGTCTAGCCGGTGTGGGGGCGGGCTTTCCGCTCGCGATCTATCTGTTCATCGGCTGGGAGAACTCCGCCATGCTGGCCGAGGAGACGACGAACCCGCGCCGCAACCTGCCACGCGCACTCATCATCGGCACCGTGTCCATCGGCATCCTCTATATGTTCCTGGCCTATGCCACGGAGATCGCGTTCCATAATAACGCGACCGCCATCGGCAACTCCGCCATTCCGTTCGTGGATGCGTTCAAGGCCTCCGCCGCCGGGCTGATCCTGGTCGCCTATATTGCCGGCGTCACGAGCATTTTCTCGAGCCTGATCGGCCTGACCAACGCGCAGGCGCGGATGCTGTTCAGCTCCAGCCGTGAGGGCCTGGTGCCGGCGTTTTTTGGCAAGATCCACCCGCAGCACAGAACACCCTCCACGGCGATGTGGACCTATATCATCGTCGCGCTGCTGATCGTGCTGGTCTTCGGCTTGTACTACAAGATCGACCCGGTGACGCTGTTTGGCGATACCGGTACTCTGGGCACCATTCCAGTGATCGTGACCTATCTCATCACGAACCTGGCGCTGCCGGTCTATATGCTGCGCCACCATCGGGCGGAGTTCAACCCGCTGCGTCACCTCGGCGTCCCGGTGCTGGGCACGGTACTGATGCTGTTCCCGCTCTACGGCCTGGTCGAGCCCGGCCAGCCCTATCCGTTCAACATCTATCCCTACATGGCGCTTGGTCTGCTGGTGATCTCGGTGATCTACGGCGCGATTCTCGCCAACCGCAACCCGGAACTGGTGCAGAGCATCGGCTCCTACGTGGCCGATGAAGAGTATTAGGGTCTGATCGACCCTATCGGTCGCCCGCCTGTTGCCCGCCCTGGTCCCTTTGGCTAGGGTTGGGTGACACGCGCTGGAGTTGCCCGATGCCTGAGACGCTTTCCGCCGCACCGCTCGATCTGTCCGTGTTTGATAATCTGGAGCCGCCACCGGCGCCCGCCCAGGCGCTGACGGCCCAGCCTGCGTCCGCAATAACGATGAGCGACGAACGGCTTGCGGAGCAGCCCAGGCCGGAGCGGCTGGTGGAGGTCTCGAACCTGCCGCCCGCCGATCTGGCCTCGGCCCAGGCGTCGGCCGAAAAAATCAACTTCTCGGATACCGCCTCGATGCTGGCGCATGGCGAGGGTGTTTTGGCGGCGATCGCGGGTGCGTCCCGCCAGTTGCTCACCGGTGTGCGGCTGGGTGACGCAGGTGAGGCCGGGCAGATCGCCGCCTCGGTGATCGATGGTATCAAAATCCTGCGGATAAAAGACCTTCAGACCGAGGCCAACGGCGGCCAGCCCGCCGTGCGCAAGGGTATCATCGGCCGGATGCTGGGCGTCGCGGCGGACGCGCGCACCGCCTTCAAGGGCTTTGCCGAGAATCGCGAGCAGTTCCTGACCCTGATGGACAAGGAACAGGCCAAGGCGCGCAAGATCAAAGCCGATCTGGCGGTCACCATCGGGCTTTTGGACCAGCAGGCGCTGGCCATCCGCCAGAGCCTGCACGAGCTGAAGATCGCCATCGCCGCCGGGCAGATCGCGCTGGACCGCGCGCAGGACGAGTTGGAGACCAAACGCCAGCACGCGATCGCAACCGGCGACGCGGGGGACGCCGCCGACGTATTGGATTTCCGGGGTGCCATCGCCAATTTCAGGGCTAAAATCGCGGATATGCGGGAGGCCATGGTCGGCTCAGCCATGTTGATCCCCATCATCGGCCAGAATCGTTCAGCCGCCGAGACCCGGATGATGAAAATCTCCAACGGCATGCTGGTCGTGATCCCGCGCCTGATGGCGGTGGCGAGCCAGGCGGTCGTCCAGGTGGAGATCAAAAACGCGGCCGAGGCCTCGGCCAAGCTCGATGAGGCCAACCGGCAGATCACGCTGCTGGCGGCCAAAGGTGCGCATGAGGCGGCGACCTCGGCGGCGCGCTCGCTGGGCGGGGATACACGCAATATCGACGTGCTGGCGCAGGCCGCGGACGAGGCGATCGCGACCATGAACGAGGTGATCGACATCGAGCGCGAGGTGGCGGCGGGTGACGCCGCGCGGGAGGCCAAGCTGGCCGAGGTGCGCAGCAAACTCGTGCGCGGGATGCAAGGTGTGAATGCCAGAGCAATCGAGAAATAGAGAATTTTCGGGCGGGAGCCGGTTTGATGGATTTTGATATGCAGGCGGCGTGGCTGCGGCGATTCTCTGGTGATGCGCAGAGCAATCTCGGCGCCTTTGCGTTGCGGTTGAAGGAGGCGCTGCCCGAACTCGTGCGGGTGCAGGAGCAAAAAAGCCTGTTCGTGAAATCCGGTAAAATCACCGGCGTTACCGTGGAGCTCGGCCAGAATTTTTACCGGCTGGAGATGATAAATGGACGGCTGTCCGCCAGCATCGGCATGGTCGTGCGCGGCATTACGCTGAACACGAAGACGCTCGACCCCGCCGAGTGGTTCGCGCGCCTGGCGCAGGAGACGCAGGAGGCCTCCGCCCACGCGCAGGGCCTCAGCCAGTCCCTCCAGCAGTTCATGGCAAGCTGATGGGTTTGTTCGACCTCTTCAAAAAACCGACCGCCGAGAGCCAGGCCGCCCAGGCGGAATCCGCGCGTCGGCAGGCTGATATCCAGATGAGCCTGCGCGGCGGGCGCGTGCCGAGCGGCACGCTGGCGCGCCTCCAAGGTGCCGCCGCTGGCGCCGGCCCGTGGATGGCGACCCTCTCCCCGGCGGAGCTGATGATCGTGCGCTCGCATGGCCTCAAACCCATCGCCGCCATTTCATCCACCTGCTGGCTGCATTATGGCTGGTCCTGGACGCAAGGCCACGCGCAGGGCTGGGAGACAGCCCTGCAGCGCCTCAGCCAGGAGGCCAGGGCCTGCGGCGCCAATGCGGTGCTGGACGTGAAGATGCGCACCATCCCCGTGGGCGAGGGTGAGAGCATGGATTTCTCGCTCGTCGGTACGGCGGTGCGGGTGGAAGGTCTGGCGGCATCGCCAGACCCGATCATCGCCACCGTGCCGGCGCTGGAATTCGTGAAACTGCTGGAGGCGGATGTGGTGCCGACCGGCATCGCCATCGGCGCGCATTATGAATGGCTGACTGACTGGCGGGGCAGCGCGGATGCGCCCTGGATGGGCAACACGGAATCCTGGCAGCTCTCGAATTTATGGGAGAGCGTGCGCAGCCGCGCCCATGCGCAACTGCGCGAGAGCGCGCGCAACCATGGCAACGGCGTGCTGGCGCATCTGAACTTCTCCCAGATGTTCGAGCGCGAGCGCGATATCAACGAGCAGAAGGTGAAAGAATATCTGGCCCGCCATATCGTCATCGCCACCACGGTGGATGCCAAACGCGGCACGCCGCTGCCGCAGGAGTTCAAAATGATGGTGGATATGCACGCGGGCAAAACACCGCTCACCGGCACCTCCCGCCACCACCAATCCTACGCCACCAACGAACAGGACGGAGCGATATGACATGACGCTAGATTTGCCAACGCACGCGCAGGAACGCCTGAAGGGGTTGCGCTCCTCGGCGCATTCCTCCGGCGTGTTCACCTCGGATTTTTCCGTCAATGAGTTCTTGCTGGTGCGCAAGGCCGGGTTCGAGCCGATCGGCCTGTGTGTCGGCACCTGCGTCTATCATGTGGGGATCCAATACGGCTCCTGGTCGAAAAACCAGGAGATGGATGTGCTCTCCAAGGCGATGTATCATGCGCGCGAGCTGGCGATGTCGCGGATGCGGGCCGAGGCCACCGCCATGGGCGCGGACGGCATCGTGGGGGTGAAGCTCACTATCAAGCGCCTGGAATGGGATGAGCATTTGCTGGAATTCATCGCCATCGGCACCGGTGTGGTCCACGGGGAGGGTCATAAGGGCTTCCGCGCGCATGACGGCGGGCCATTCACCTCGGATCTGTCCGGGCAGGATTTCTGGTCCCTGCTGCACGCGGGCTACCGGCCGGTAGAGATGGTGATGGGCAGCTGCGTCTATCACGTCGCGCATCGCGGGATGCTCTCGGGCCTGGGCACGACAGGGCGAAACGTCGAGATGGAGAATTTCACCGCCGCGATGTATGAGGCACGTGAGATCGCCGTCGAGCGCATGCAGGTCGAGGCCGCGGCGGCGAAGGCCGAGGGCGTGGTAGGCGTGGATATCCACGAGGGCAGCCACGGCTGGCAGACCCATGTGATCGAGTTCTTCGCCATCGGCACGGCGGTGCTGCCGCTCGAGCAGGAGATCGCACCGGAGAAGATTGCCGACCCGATCATGGTACTCTCCGTCAATGATTAACCAGATGAAATGCGGCGGTATGGAGCACGCAGCCGCGCGGTAAAAAGTCTCTTGCTATGTTATACTCAAAGTGAGTATAACAGGGGTAAATTATACTCACTTTGAGTATAAAGGAGACTGCGATGCCGTTCGACCCCGTCTATGACCGTGTCCGCGCCATTATTCCGCCGATCGAATGGGCCGACATGGAAGAGGATGTCCTGGCCATCCGCGCGCTTAAGGCGGAGCGCCGCGCCGTCATCCTTGCGCATAACTACCAGACCCCGGAGATCTTCCACACGGTTGCGGATATCGTGGGGGACAGCCTGTTGCTGGCGCGTGAGGCGGAGCACACGGATGCGGAAGTGATCCTGCTGGCGGGCGTGCATTTCATGGCCGAGACCGCGAAGCTGCTGAACCCCAATAAAACCGTGCTGATCCCCGATATGCGCGCCGGCTGCTCGCTCGCGGAGTCGATCACGCCGGAGGATATCGCGCTGCTGCGCGCCGCCCACCCGGGTGTCCCGGTGGTGGCCTATGTCAACACGTCGGCGGCGGTGAAGGCGGCCTCAGACATCTGCTGCACCTCGGGCAACGCCAAAAAAATCGTGGAATCGCTCGGTGTGGAAAAAGTGATCATGCTGCCGGATGAATATCTGGCGCAGAACATCGCGCGCGAGACCGATGTGAAGATCATCGCTTGGGCCGGCCATTGCGAAGTGCATGAGCGCTTCACGGCGGCTGAGATTCAGGAGCTGCGTCTGCGCCACCCGGGCGTGGTGATTCTGGCGCATCCGGAATGTCCGCCGGAGGTGGTCGCGGTATCGGATTTCTCGGGCTCGACGGCGGTGATGGCCGATTATGTGAGCCATAACAAACCGCCGCGCGTGGCGCTGATCACGGAATGTTCGATGAGCGATAACATCGCGTTAATTAATCAGGATGTCGAGTTTATCCGCCCCTGCAATCTGTGCCCGCACATGAAGCGCATCACGCTGAAGAACATCCGCACGGCGCTGGAGATGATGCAGACCGAGGTGTTCATCGATCCCGCTCATTTCGCCCCCGCGCGCGCGGCGGTGGAGCGTATGCTGGCCGTCAAATGATCATCATCGGCGGCGGCATCGCCGGGCTCATGGCCGCGCTGGCTGCGGCACCCGCGCCGGTGGTGCTGCTCAACCCCGTCGCCCCGGGGGAGGGTGCCGCCAGCGTCTGGTCGCAGGGCGGTCTGGCGGCGGCCGTCGGCGCGGATGACAGCCCGGCGCTACATATACGCGATACGCTCAAGGCAGGGGCCGGCCTGTGCGCCCCGCAGATGGTGGCGGAGATCATCGCCGCCGGGCCGGGGCTGGTCGATACAATGCTCGGCTACGGCGTGCGTTTTGACACCGATGGTTCGGGCAGGCTGGCGCTGGGGCTGGAGGCCGCGCACAGCCGCCCGCGTATCCTGCACGCAAATGGCGACCAAACTGGCGCCGAGATCATGCGCGCGCTCATCGCGGCCGTGCGGCGCACACCGTCCATCCGTTTTCTGCCCGCCCAGGCCCGGCATATCTGCGTTTCGGGCGGCGCGGTCGCGGGCGTGCTCGCAACCCAGGGGGATGAGGTTCTGCGCCTGCCCGCGCGCCAGGTGCTGCTGGCCACCGGCGGCATCGGCGCGCTGTTCCGCGACAGCACCAACCCGCCCGGCGCCGTCGGCTTTGGTCTCATGCTCGCCGCCGCCGCTGGCGCGCGCCTCAAGGATCTCGAGTTCATCCAGTTTCACCCGACCGCGCTGGCCGCCAACACACCCTCCCTGCCGCTGATCTCCGAGGCGGTACGCGGTGAGGGCGCGGTGCTGATCGACGAGCATGGGGACGCATTTCTCAATGGCGGAGACCTCGCCCCGCGTGACACCGTGGCGCGCGCCGTGTTCGCCCACCAGACCGCCGGGCACCAGGTGTTCCTGGATGCGCGGCGGATCGGCGCCCGTTTCGCCACGCGCTTTCCGGCAATCTCTGAAATCTGCGCCAAAGCGGGGATCAACCCGCAGAACCAGCCGATCCCCGTGCGGCCCGCCGCGCACTATCACATGGGCGGCGTCGCGGTGGATGCCAGCGGGCAGAGCAGCGTCCCCGGCCTGTTCGCCGCCGGGGAGGTCGCCTGCACCGGCCTGCACGGTGCCAACCGCCTGGCCAGCAACTCCCTGCTGGAGGCCGCGGTGTGCGGCGCCGTCGCCGGTCGTGCGATGGCGGCGCTTCCGGTGGGCAACGCCTCAACCCTGCCCGAGATGGCACTGCCGCCAGAACCCAATGCCGCCGCCATCCGCGGCATCATGTCCGAGCATCTGGGCGTGCTGCGCACCCCGGCGGGCCTGCAACGCGCCGTCGCCCAGTTGCAGGCGCTCGCTCCAGGTAATCCCGCCGCTGAGCTTGGCCTGCGCATCGCCCAGGCGGCGCTGGCGCGCAAAACCTCGGTCGGCGCGCACGCCGTCCAGGGCACCGCCGCGCTCCATCAGGCTGCCTGAAAATTACCATGCAACTGCCACCCCTGCCCGCCGTGATGATCGAGCCCGCTATCCGCGCCGCGCTGCTGGAGGACCTCGGCCGGGCCGGGGATATCACGTCGGATTCGGTCATCGATGTGCACACTCAGGCGGAGGTGGCGCTGATCGCGCGCGAGCCCGGCACCCTCGCGGGGTTGGATTTCGCGCGCAGCGCCTTTGCGCTCATCGAGCCGCGCATCCGCTTCGTCGCCCATTGCGAGGATGCCGGCCGCCTCACCCCCGGCCAGCGCATCGCCAGCGTCTCAGGCCCGGCCCGCGCCATCCTCACGGCTGAGCGTGTGGCGCTGAATTTTCTAGGGCATCTGAGCGGCATCGCCACGGCGACCGCCGGCATCGCCGATTCCATCGTCCACACCAGGGCAAAAATCTGCTGCACACGCAAAACCACGCCCGGGCTGCGCTTTGCCGAAAAATACGCGGTGCGCGCGGGCGGCGGCGCCAATCATCGCTTCGGGCTGGATGACGCGGTGCTGATCAAGGACAACCACATCGCCATCGCGGGCTCCATCACTACCGCCATCACCCGTGCCCGCGCTGCCATCGGCCATCTCGTGAAAATCGAGGTGGAGGTGGATACGCTGGCCCAGCTCGAGGAAGCGCTCAGCCTGCACCCGGACGCGATTCTGCTGGATAACATGGCCCCGCCCATGCTGCGGGAGGCTGTGGCGCGCATCGGCGGCCGCGCCATCAGCGAGGCATCGGGGCGGATCACAGCGCAGACCGCGCCGGAGATCGCAGAAACCGGGGTGGACCTGCTCTCCGCCGGCTGGCTCACCCATAGCGCCCGCGTGCTGGATATCGGGCTGGATTTTACCTGACAGCCTCTCGCGGCTATGAAATCGCCGTCATTTTCACAACCCATGTCTTGGCCGCCCTGATCCCCTGCACCCATATAATGGACGGAAAATTTTTCCGGACTTCGCATGGTCTGCAACTTGCCTATCCGCTGTGTTTTCACCTTCGCCCTGCTGGCGCTTGCAACCGCACCTGCCCAGGCCGACACCAGCGTCATCTCGCGCACTCAGGCGTTGCGCCGGGATGCGCGATATGTCGCCATTCAGGAGCCCACCCCCGGTAACCCGCGCCTCATTCTGGTGGATATCGCCCGGCAGAAGCTGTATCTGCTCGTGCATGGGCAGGTGCGGGTGAGTTGGCCGGTTTCCACCGCCTGGCGGGGCGTCGGCAACCTTCTGGGCAGCGACCGTACGCCCACCGGGCTGTTCGAGATTGCCGTCAAAATGGGTGCCGGGTTGCCGGAATTCGCCATCCTCAACAGCCAGGGGCCAAGCGGCGGCGTCGCCACGCCGGTCTTCGCCTCCCATGATTTAGCAGCAAGCCGCTTTATCACCACCCGGCTGCTGGTGCTGGAGGGGCTGCAACCAGGGTGGAATGAGGGCGGGGATGTCGATACGCTGGCGCGGCAGATCTATATTCATGGCACCGCCAACCTCGGGATGCTGGGCCAGCCGGCATCCCTTGGCTGTGTGCAGATGGCGCCGGGGGCTATTATCGCGCTCTCCCGCGCCGTGCCCATCGGCACGCTGGTGCTGATCACGCCGAGCCTTGGGAATCCAGAGATTATTCCAGGCCAGCCGCCCGCGCCCGGCACGATTATCGCCAGTAATAGCGATACTCGGGATTGATCTACCGCAGGTACTGCGCCAGGAACGCGAGGCTGCGCAGCTCAGCCAATTCCGTATCCTGCGCCTTGTAAGCGGGCCGTTCCGTGCAGCCAAAACCATGTTCGGCACCGGCATAGGTGAATATCTCCACCTGCGGCTGGGCGCGACCGATCGCTGCCACGTCGGACATGGGGATGCTCTTGTCCGCCTCAGCAAAATGCAGTTGCACCGGGCAGTTGGGGGCCAATGCGTTGGCCGCGGCGATGCCGCCGCCATACCAACCCACCGCCGCCTTGAATTGGTGGGTCTTCGCCGCGCCGAGCCAGGCCAGCGTGCCGCCCCAGCAATAGCCGATGATCCCCACCGGTCGCTCGCCAAAACTCGCCGCCACGGCTGTAATATCCTCAATTGATGCCACGTCGGGAATCGCCGCGCGCAGCCTCAGCCCTTTCTGGACATCCTCCGGCGTATAGTTGAGTGCCACGCCGCGTTCCGCCCGGTCGAAGAGCGCCGGGCAGATCACCCGGTAGCCAAATCCGGCCAGCCGCTCCGAGACCCGGCGCATATGCGCGTTCACGCCAAAAATCTCCTGCAACACCACGAGCCCACGCGGCGCGTTCAGATTCCCGGCCTCGAAACCGGCGAATTCATGTCCATCGGCGGCGGTCAGTTTCATCATTTGCTTTCTCCTGCGTTGCTGGCCTTGCGCCTGGGCCGAATTACCCGCTTTTGAATTGCGCCACCAGATGCGCGAACTCGCGCGCCAGCCCTTCGTAGATCTGCCGCTTGAACGCTATCGCCAGGCCCGGCAGTGCGTTCAGCTCCACCCATTTCCAGGCATCGAACTCCGGGTGTGGGTCGCGCTCCAGTACGATCTCGGAATCCTCGCCCAAAAACCGCAGGGCGAACCATTTCTGGCGCTGCCCGCGATATTTCCCGCGCCAGGATTTGCCGATCAGCCCGGGCGGAAAATCATACTCCACCCATCCCGGCTGCTCGCCGATGATATCCGCGCGCCGCGTGCCAATCTCTTCCTCCAGTTCGCGCAGCACCGCCGCCCTTGGGTCCTCTCCGGCGTCGATCCCGCCTTGCGGCAGCTGCCAGGCCTCCAGCCCCACTCGCTTGGCGACCAGCACGCGCCCATCTGGGCCAAAGAGCAATGCACCCACATTCAGCCGGTAGGGCAGCGTCGATATGGCCGCTTCGTTCAATTCGCCGCCACGGTGGTGTGCGGTCCCATCGCCGCCACCAGCTTGAGCGCCATCTGGAGCTGGAAGTCGGTCGCCGGATTGCTCGCATCAAAGGCCGGCCAATGCGCGGGCGGCTTGCTGGGGATGCTCCGGGCCACGGCGGGCAGCGGCAGGGCGGGCGGCAGCGGCTGGGTGGTCAGCCCGGTCGGGTTGGTGAAGGAGTTCAGCAGGTTCGTCTCGCGCATCTGCGCAAAGGCATCCGGCGGCAGGTCGGTCTCATGCACCTTCACATTCGGTGTTACGCCATAGCCCTGGATGGACTTGCCCGAGGGCGTGAAATACAGCGCCGTGGTCAGGCGCAGCGCGCCCTCATTGTCGATCGGCATGATCGTCTGGACCGAGCCCTTGCCGAAGGTGCGGGTGCCCAGCACCAGCGCCCGGCGGTTTTGCTGGAGCGCGGCGGTCACGATCTCAGCGGCGGAGGCGGTGCCGCTGTTGGTCAGCACCACCATCGGTGCGCCATGGGTGATATCATCACCCTGCGCATACCACACCGCGTCATCTTCTGAATGTCTTCCATGGGTCGAGACAATCTCGCCGTTGGTCAGAAAATCATCGCCGACCGCCACCGCCTGGTCCAGCAGCCCGCCCGGATTATCCCGCAGATCCAATATATAGCCGTGGATATAGCCATGCGCCTGCGCCTTCAGCCGGGCGACGGCACGGGCCACATGCGCCCCGGCTTTTTCGTCGAAACTATCCAGCCTTATATAGCCCACATCGCCCGCAGGCGTGGTGTAGAGCTTCTCCTTCACATCCTGGATTTTGATGATCTCGCGCGTCAGCACCACGACGACCGGCGTGGTGATGCCCGCGCGCTTCACCGTGAGGGTGATTTTGGTCCCCGGCTTGCCGCGCATCTCCGTCACCGCATCGTCCAGGTCTAGCCCTTGGGTGGATTTGCCGTTGATCTCGACGATGATGTCACCCGGCTTCATGCCCGCGCGCGCGGCGGGCGTGCCGTCGATTGGGGAGATCACCTTGAGCAGCCCGCTGGTCTGCGTCACCTCCAGCCCCAGCCCGCCGAACTGGCCAGAGGTCTGCACCTGCATATCGGCATATTGCTGCGCGTTCATATAGCCCGAGTGCGGGTCGAGCCCGGCCAGCATTCCGTTCACGGCGTTATAGATCAATTTGTCCGTCGGCGGGTCAAAGACGTAATTTTCCTTGATCTGCGTCAGAATATCGCCGAACAGCGAGAGCTGCTGATAGGTGCTGTCCTGCGGCGTGTTCTGGCCCATCGCCCGATGCAGCGGCCCGGCTACCGTGCCGACCGCCAATCCGGCCATAAAAATACCGCCTAAAAGTAGCCCGTTGCGCAAACGCATCCAAAAATCCTCATGACTCAAATCCTCGGGCCATTAGATAGCATCCGCGCCCGATTATCCAGTGCCAGCACCCGCGAGCCAGGGCTGCGGGTCTACGGGCGCGCCGTTCTGCCTTAATTCGACGTAAAGTACCGGCTGGCGGGTGGGCTGCGCCGGATTATAGCCCAGCATGGACCCGACAGGCTGGCCATGCGCCAGCCGCTCGCCGGTGGCGACATCCAGATGATGCATCCCCGCCAGCACCACGCTGGTGCCATCCCCGCAATCAGTGATCACCATCAGCCCATAGGCGGGGAATGCGCCGGCGAACATCACCGTGCCCGCACAGGGGGAAATAACACGCGCCCCTGGTGCCGCGCCGTAGCTAACTCCCTCGGCGGGCCCGGCCAGCGTGGCGGCGCCGAACCCCTGGATGATCCGCCCGGCCACCGGCGCTCCGCCGCTGCCCGCAGGCAGGTTCACCGGCGTGGTGCTTTGTGGGACCAGCCCGGCCACGGCGGCGTTGATGCTCTGCAATTTGTGCTCTGCTGCCAGGCTGGCTTCCGCCTCACGCGCCTGGATGCTCGCATCGGCCATTTCAGCCGCCTGCGCGACATCTATCTCCTGGTTCAACGCCGCCTCGGCCGTCTGCTGCGTCGCCACCGCCGCGGCGAGGCGCGTCTGGGTCGCCTGCGCCTGCGCCTGCAAGGCCAGCACGTGGGCGGACTGGGTCTGCACCTGCAACGCCCGCGCCGCGATGGCGCGCGCCACGCCTTGCAGAATCGCGATGCCCTGCACCGCCTCGCGCGGGGGCAGCGGCGTCGCCAGCAGTGTCTCGGCCGGCTGCGCGGCGAGCCGTTGCATCGCGGGCAGAAGCTGCTCCAGCGCGGCCTCCGCCGTCGCCAGATGCTGGCTCGCCGTGGCGCACGCCGCGCTCAGGGCGGAGAGCTGCTCTGCATCGGTGGCCGTCTGCGCCTCCAGCCCGCGCAGGTTGGCGGCGGCCTGCACCTGCCGCTCGGCCAGCAGCGCGGCCCGTGCGGCTTGCGCGCGTCGGTCCTCCCGCGCCAGCAGCTCGGCGTGGCGGTGCCGGTTGAGCGCCGTGCGCGCCGCATCCGCCAGCCGCTGCGCGCTCGGCGGCACCGCCTGTCCTATCCCGGGCAGCAGCGCCAGCAGCACGCAAAGCCCATAAAACCAATTTAACAGAGCAAGGATTTCCCGGTCATCGCGCCGGGCTGCGCCACGCCCATCAGCGCCAGCAGTGTGGGCGCCAGGTCCGCCAGAATCCCATCCGCCAGCCCGCGCCCTTCAGGCCCGCCCGCCAGCAGCACCGGCACCGGGTTGGTGGTATGCGCGGTGTGCGGCCCACCGGTCTCGGGGTCGCGCATCGTCTCGCAGTTTCCATGGTCGGCGGTCACCAGTAGCGCACCACCCTGTCCCGCCACCGCCTGGGCGATCGCGCCCAGCCCGGCATCCACCGTCTCAACGGCTTTGATCGCCGCCCGCAACACGCCGGTGTGGCCCACCATGTCCGGATTGGCGAAATTGAGAATGATCAGATCATATACCCCGCTCTGTATCGCCGCGACGGCCTTCTGTGTCAGCTCGCGCGCCGACATTTCGGGTTGCAGATCATAGGTCGCGACCTTGGGCGAGGGCACCATGATCCGCGCCTCACCGGGATAGGGTTCCTCACGCCCGCCGTTCAAAAAATACGTCACATGCGCATATTTCTCGGTCTCGGCCATGCGCAGCTGGGTCTTGCCAGCCGTCGCCACCACCTCGCCCAGAATATCGTTGAGATACTGCGGCGCGAACAGCCAGCGCATGTGCGGCGCCAGCGCGTCGGAATAGGCGGTCATGCCCAGCGCCGCAGCGAACCGAACCGGCGTGCGCTCAAAACCCTCAACAGCCGGGTCGAGCAGGGCGGTCAGAATCTCGCGCACCCTATCGGCGCGGAAGTTTACGCACAGCAGCCCGTCTCCATCACGCGCCCGCGCGTCATCCCCGATTTTCGCGGCGGTCAAAAATTCATCGGTCACCCCGGCGGCATAGCCCGCCATGATCGCCGCTCCGGCGCTGGCAAATGCCGTTCCCTTGCCCTGGATGATGAGATCATAGGCCACCTGCACCCGCTCCCAGCGCAGGTCGCGGTCCATCGCATAATAGCGGCCGATCACCGTGGCTACCCTGGCGCTCCCCGCCAGCGCCTGCTCGAAATTCGCCATATAGTCGGCACCGGACAGCGGCGGCGTATCCCTGCCATCCATCCAGGCGTGCACCACCACCTCCAACCCGGCCTGATGCAGAATCCGCGCCAGCGCCACAGCCTGGTCCTGGTGCGCATGCACCCCGCCCTTTGAGATCAAACCCAGCAGATGCGCCCGGCCACCGGTCTTTTTCAGCGCCGCGATAAAATCGATCAGCGCCGGATTGGCCTTTAGCGTGCCGTCCTCGATGGCGGTATCGATCCGCGGCAATTCCTGCATCACCACCCGCCCGGCGCCGATATTGAGATGCCCGACCTCCGAATTGCCCATCTGCCCGTGCGGCAACCCCACCACCTGCCCGGAGGTGGTTAAAAACGCATGCGGGCCATCCGCCCATAAACGGTCAAAATTCGGCGTCTCGGCGAGTGCGACGGCATTATGGGCCTGCTGCTCGCGCCAGCCGAAACCATCCAGAATCACGAGCATAACAGGTTTTTTAGGCATTTTGGTCCTTACGAAGCCATCGTTTGTGGCATATTAGGCTATTCCCTGCACTCCACCCAAGGGGCGCGTCCCGGAGGAATTCAATCTGGCCGCCCGGCCCGGTGGTAGGGATGCCCGGCCAGGATCATCTGCGCGCGGTAGATCTGCTCGGCCAGCAGCACGCGCGCCAGCAGATGCGGCCAGGTGAGCGGCCCGAGTGAGAGCGCCACACCGGCCCGCGCCAGCACCCCGGCGCTCAAGCCCTCCGCACCGCCGATCACAAACGCCAGTTTTTTATGCTCCACAGTCCAGCGGCCCAAATGCGCAGCCAGCGCCACGCTGTCGGGCGCCATTCCACCGCCATCCAGCGCGATGAGAAACTCACCCGCCGCCAGCGCCGCCAGAATCGCCTCGCCCTCGCGGCGTTTGATCTCGGCGGCGCTGCCGACACCGTCGGCCAGTTCCAGCAGCCCAAATGCCGGGCGGATACGCGCGGCGTAGCGTTGGAACAATATGGCCTCAGGCGCGGCGCGCCCGGCCCGGCCCACGGCGATCACCCGCACGCACGCACCTACGCCTCGGCTTCGCCGGGTTCCGCATCCAGCTCGGCGCTCCACATCTTCTCCAGCGCGTAGAGCGTGCGCGCCTCGGGCTTAAACAGATGGATGATGATATCGCCCGCGTCGATCAGCACCCAGTCGGTGCCGTTCGCGCCCTCCATGCGGGTTTTTTTGAACCCCGCCTCCACCAGTTTCTCGTTCAGATGGGTCGCCATCGCGGCGATCTGTCGGTCGGCCAGCCCGGTGGCGATCACCATGCGGTCGGCGAAGCTCGCCCGCCCGGCGAGATCGATGGCGATGATCTCCTCCGCCTTGTCATCCTCCAGGCTCGCCAGAATCACCTGCTGCATCCGCTCCAGCTCCGGCGGGCTGACCTTAACGCCAGCCTGTTTGCGGCGCGGCCCGGCGATGCTGGCTTTTTTGCGCGGTGAGCCCGGCATGGCAGGCAAGGCCTCGGCCTGGGTTTTGGGCGCGCGTGGGCGGGGCGCGGCAGCGCCGCGCGCGGCTTGCGGCTTGCGGATCGGGGGGCGGGTTATGGCTTCACTCCTTCAGGCTTCTGGTGGGCACGCTGGCGCAGGGCGGTGGCGGAGGCCGGATTCTCGCGCACCGGCAGCAGAATCCATGCGGGCGCGACCATCCCGGGCAAGCATAACCCAGCGCGCGCGGGAAGGCGATGCCGCGCAAACCGCGCCGCCGCCAGCCCGGCCAGCGCGCCGCGCGTCGCCCCCGGCCTGGGCAGCACCAGCATCGGCATCATGTGCATAATCTCCAGCCAGCGCCCCCAGCGCGGCAGCTGGCGCAGATTATCCGCCCCCATCAGCCACACAAAGCCCACCCGGCTGAACCTTCGTTGCAGTTCACGCAGCGTGTCGGCGGTGTAGCGCGTGCCCAGGCGCTGCTCGATATCCGTGGCGATGATCCGCCTGCCATCGGCGAGGTGCCGGGCAGCGGCCAGGCGTGCCGGGAAGGCCGCCATCCCCAGCGCCGGCTTCAACGGGTTCCCGGGTGAGACCATGAGCCAGAGCTGGTCCAGGCCCAGATGCGCCATCGCCAGGCGCGCCACATGCAGATGCCCCGCGTGAGCCGGGTTGAAGGAGCCGCCCAACAGCCCCACGCGCAGGCGGTAGGGATGCCCGTAGGTGGGGATAACCCCGCTCAGGGCCGGACCTGCCCGTTGCCACGCACCACATAGCGGAAGGTCGTCAGCTGCTCCGGCCCCACCGGCCCGCGCGCCTGCACCCGCCCGGTCGCGATCCCGATCTCGGCGCCGAAGCCGAACTCCCCGCCGTCGCAAAATTGAGTTGAGGCATTCCACAGGCTCACCGCGCTGCCCACCTGGGCCAGAAAAACCTCCGCCACCGCCACATCTTGCGTGATGATCGCATCGGTATGTTCGCTGCCATGCGTCGCGATATGCGCGAGCGCTCCCGCTACATCCTGCACGATCGCCACATTCAGCACCGCATCCAGCCACTCGGTGTCGAAATCCTCCGGCTTCGCCGCCGTTAGCTCGGGCAGAATTTTTTGCGCCGCAGGGTCGAGCAACAGGGTGCAGCCCAACGCGTGCAAATCCGCCGCCAACAGCGGCAACAAGTCCGCGGCAATGGCGGCATCGAGCAGCAGCGTCTCGGTCGCTCCGCACACCCCGGTGCGGCGCATTTTGGCGTTGGCCAGCACCGCGCGCGCCATCGAAAAATCCGCCGCCGCATGAACATACGTGTGGTTCAGCCCCTGCGCATGGGCGAGCACCGGCATTCGTGCCTCGCGCTGCACCCGCTCCACCAGCGCCTTGCCACCGCGTGGGATCATGAGATCCAACCCGCCCGCCGCCGCCAGCATCGCGCCGACAAAGCCGCGCTCGGCGCTGGGTGCCACCTGGACGCACGCCTCCGGCAATGCGGCGGCGCGCAATCCCCGCACCATGGCGGTGTGGATCGCTTGCCCTGAGAAAAAACTCTCCGAGCCACCGCGCAGCAAAATTGCATTGCCGGATTTGAGCGCGATGGCGGCAGCATCGGCGCCGACATTCGGGCGGCTCTCATAGATCATGCCCAGCACGCCGATCGGCTGCGCAATCCGGCAGATCTCGAGCCCGTTCGGGCGGCTCCAGCGGGCCAGCGTGCGCGCCAGCGGGTCGGGCAGCGCCGCCACCTCCTCCAGCCCCGTCGCCATCGCCGCCACCCGCGCCTGGTTCAGCATCAGCCGGTCGGCAAAGGCCGGGCTGCCCGAAAAACCGGCCAGGTCACGCGCATTCGCCGCCAGAATTTCGGGCTCCGCCGCGCGCAAGGCCTCAGCGGCGGCGTGCAGCGCGTGGTTGCGCACCTGCGCCGTCGTGCGCGCCAGAATTTTCGCCGCGGTGCGCGCGCGCGCGCTCACCTCGGCCATCTGCGCGGTAAAATTATCGGTGGTATTCATGCTTGCCATGGTTGCCCACTCCTGGCGGGAAGATCAACAGCGCGCTAATCTGCGCGAGCCATGCCAGACCTCTTCGATTCGCCCGTGCTTAATCCGCCGGAGACCTCGCCGGTGCTCCACACCTCCCGGCTGCGCCTGCGGCCGCTTTTGCCTGGGGACGCCGGCAGCTTCCACCGGCTGATCAACGACTGGGAGATCTGCCGCCGCCTGCCCGATGCGCCCTTCCCCTATTCCGCCGCCCTGGCGCGTGAGTGGATCGCGGCGGCGGCGGCGGACCGGACCAGCGGACGCGCCGAGCAGTTCGCGCTGGTGGACGCTTCGAGCGGCGAATTGCTGGGCGCCGCCGGGCTGCGGTTCAGCCGTGATGGAAAATCCGCCGAGCTCGGCTACTGGCTGGGCCGCGCGCACTGGCGGCAGGGTTTCGCGCTGGAGGCCGCGCGCCGCCTCACCGAGTGGGCCTTCGCGGCGTTGCCGCTCATCCGCATCACCGCCAGCACGGCTGCGGATAACGACGTCTCCGCCGCCGTGCTGCGCCGGCTGGGCTTCGCCCCATCCGGCAAGGGTACGCAGGTATTTCTCTGCCGCCCGGGGCAAAAACTCCCCGTCCATCATTTCCAGCTTCCGCGCGAGCCCCCGGCCAATCTCGCCACCCCCGCCGCCACGCTCCTCGTCGTCGCCGCGGCGCTCATCGACGCCCGGGGCCATATTCTGCTGGCGCGCCGCCCGGAGGGCAAAAAGATGGCCGGCATGTGGGAGTTTCCCGGCGGCAAGATCGACCCCGGAGAGATCCCCGAGGCCGCCTTGGTGCGTGAGCTACGCGAGGAGCTGGGAATCGAGGTGTCAGCGTGCGACCTTGCACCCTTCATCTTCGCCTCCCACCCGTATGAAAATTTTCACCTCCTGATGCCGGTGTTCCTGTGCCGCCGCTGGCGCGGCATCCCTACCGCGCGGGAGGGCCAGGCGCTGGCCTGGGTCGCACCGGATCGGCTGGTGGAATATCCGATGCCACCGGCTGACCGCCCGCTCATCCCGATGCTGAGAGATTTTTTATGAGCGAGAATTCCAGCGCTGCCATCCTGATCATCGGCAATGAGATCCTCTCCGGGCGGACGCAGGATGTGAACGTCCAGTTCATCGCCCGGCGGCTGGCGGACCTGGGTATAAAATTGCAGGAGGTACGGGTCATCCCGGACGTGCCCGAGCGCATTATCGGCGCGGTCAATGAGCTGCGCGCGGCCTATGACGAGCTCTTCACCACCGGGGGTATCGGCCCCACACATGATGATATCACCAGCGAGTGCATCGCCGCCGCCTTCGGCGTGCCGTGGGAGCATCATGCGGAGACCTTCACGATGATGCAGGCGCGGCTCGGCGAGAATTTCAATCCCGCCCGCCAGCGCATGGCGACGATGCCGCGCGGCGCGCGGCCGATCCACAACAGCGCCTCGCTGGCACCCGGTTTTTCAATCGGCAATGTGCATGTCATGGCGGGTGTGCCGCGCATCATGCAAGCCATGTTCCTGGCGCTGGAGCCGGAGCTGCCGCGCGGCGCGCCCATCCTCATGCGCACGGTCTATGGTATCGGCGTGCAGGAGGGTGCCATCGCCGCCGGGCTGGAGACGATCCAACGGTACTATCCGGCGCTCGATCTCGGCAGCTACCCGTTCCGCCACGGGGAAGGCTGGGGCGTCGCCATCGTCGCCAAGGGCACCGACACAGCGGCTATCCTGGCTGCCATCGAGCAGGCCAGCGAATTGATCGCAGCCCAGGGTGTGGCGCCAATTCAGGGTGAGCCGGAGACGGCGGTCAAATAATCATCAGCCCGTCCGGCTCGGTATCTTCATTCCAAAAGCGCGTAACGCGTCCACCGCACCTGGATGAAACGGGATGCTAGCCGCCAGAATCGCCCCGATATCGGGCCTCTGCGCCGCCGCGGGCACCACGCGCGCCAGCGCTGCGTGGCCCTCCAGCGCCGCTTTGGTGATCTCACCGGCGAGCGCGCCCGGCAGGCTGGCTGTGGCGATGGCGAAATTTTCGGTCCCGACGCTGGCCACCGCGACACCCTGACCAGGGAACAGCCCTGCGGGCAGCGTCATCGCGCGTAAGCCGGGCAGGCGCGCCTGCACCCGTGCCTGCTGCTCGGCTGAGAAGCCGATCAGCGCGAATTTTTCTCGCCCAGCCATGCGGGTGATGGCGGGCAACGGCGGCGCGCCGATAAAAGCGCAGGCGGCCAGTCTGCCATCATGCAGCGCCTGCATCTGCGGCAGGAAATCCCCGGCGATGACCCGCCCCGGCCTGATGCCGAGCGCTTTGAGCACCGCCGGCACGGCGCTGGCGCCCGTGCCGCCCATGGGCCCGCTGCCGATGGTCTTGCCCGCCAGTTGCGCCAGGGTGGTGATGTCCGTGCCCACCGGCGAGATGATCTGTAAAACCGAGGGGAACATCGGGAACAAAGCACGGAAATCCTGCAACTTCACGCCACCCGTCCAGGCCGCGGAGCCCGCGCGCGCCGCCTGCGCCACCGGCAGGCTGGTCATGCCAAGCTGGGCGGTACCCTGCTCGATCAACAGGATATTCGCAGCGGCCCCACCCGAGGCAATGAACGCGATATCCACGCCGGTGGCGGCCTGCGCCAGACCACCCCAGGCCGGGCCATAGAGAGAATAATTGCCGCCCACCCGCCCGGTGCCCATCAGCAGCGCGCGGCTCCAGGGAACACCGCCAAATGCCCGGCTGGCGGGCAGCGCGAGGGCGATGCTGAGCAAATTCCGCCGGCACGGACTCATGGCATTTCTCCCAACCCCAAAAATCCGCATATCGTTCTATGCCAAGTTCTTGCAGCGCTCCAGCGCCGCGATGAGCGCGGTGCGTACGCCGGGCTCCAGGGCCGAATGCCCGGCATCCGCCACCAGAGTGAGCCGCGCGCCTGGCCATGCCGCCGCCAGCTCAAAGGCGGATTGCGCCGGGCAGATCATGTCATACCGGCCCTGGATGATCTCGCCCGGGATACCGCGCAGCGGCGCCATATGGCTGAGCAGGCCGCCCTCCGGCAGAAACAGCCCATGCGCGAAATAATGCGCCTCGATCCGGGCGAGGCCCAGCGCGGCGCGGTCCTGCGCAAAAGCCGATACGGCCTCGAAACTCGGCAGCAGGGTGGAACAAGATCCCTCATAGACGCTCCAGGCGCGCGCCGCCGGGCCGTGTACCTGCGGGTTCGGGTCGGTCAGCCGCCGCAAATAGCCGCCGAGCAGGTCGCCGCGCTCCGCCTCGGGCAGAAATTGCGCAAAGGCGGCGTGGGCGTCGGGGAACACCCTGGCCATACCATAAAGAAACCACTCCACCTCAGCCGACCGGCCCAGAAAGATGCCACGCAGCACCGCGCCGCTCACCGCCTGCGGGTGCGCCTGCGCATAGGCCAGCGCCAGCGTGGAGCCCCACGAGCCGCCGAACAGCAACCAGCGTTCCAACCCGAGAAACGCCCGCAGCGTCTCGATATCCGCCACCAGATGCGCGACGGTGTTGTCCCGCAGGCTGCCCAGCGGCCTGGAGCGCCCGGCGCCGCGCTGGTCGAACAGCACGACGCGCCACACCGCGGGGTCGAAGAACCGGCGATGCACCGCGCCCGCGCCCGCGCCCGGCCCGCCGTGCAGAAACAGCACCGGCCTGCCGCGCGGGTTGCCCACCTGCTCCCAGTACATCACGTGCTCATCGGTGAGCGGCAGGTAGCCGGTCTCATACGGGCCGATCTCGGGGAACAGATCGCCGCGAGGCATCGCGCTCAGCCGCTCAGTGCGGCGCGCAGCACGGCGGCCACGCGGCCCGCCTGCGCGTCGGTCAGGTCGGGGTGGATCGGCAGCGCCAAAATCCGCTCACCCAGTCCCTCCGCCACCGGCAGCGCCACGCCGTCATGGCAGGCTGCATAGGCAGGCTGCTGGTGCAGCGCGCGCGGATAATACACGGCACTCGCGATCCCGGCGGCCTTCAATGCCCCCTGCGCCGTCGCGCGCTGCGCCGCGTCCGCCAGCAACACGGAATATACCGCCCAGGCGCTGGCCGCTCCGCGCACGCGTGCGGGTGTGGCCAGCACATCGCCCAGCGCCGCGTCATAAATCCTCGCGATCGCCTCGCGCCGCGCGATCTCAGCCTCGAACACCTCGAGCTTGGCCAGCAGCACCGCCGCCTGCATCGTATCCAGCCGCCCATTCATGCCGATGCGCAGGACCTCATAGCGCGTCGTCCCCTCGCCATGCGTGCGCAGGGAGCGGTAGAGCGCCGCGCGCTCAGGTGACTGCGTGAACAGCGCGCCGCCGTCGCCGTAAGCGCCGAGCGGCTTGGAGGGGAAAAAACTGGTGGCCGTGGCATCCGCCGCCCGGCCCAGCCGCACGCCATCCTGCGCCGCGCCGAAGCTCTGCGCGCAGTCATCCAGCGTGAACAGCCCGGTCTGCGCGGCGATAGCGCGGATCGCCGCCCAATCCGCCGGCTGGCCGAACAGATCGACGCCGATGACCGCGCGCGGGCGCAATTTTTCCGCCCGCTGCACCTGGGTGATACGCGCACTCAGGCTGCCGGGGTCGATCTGAAAGCTGCGCGGGTCCACATCGACGAACACCGGCGTCGCCCCCAGCAGCAACGGCACTTCGGCGGTCGCGGTATAGGTGAAGGCGGGCAGAAACACCCCATCGCCGGGGCCGATACCCTCGGCCATCAGGGCGATCTGCAACGCATCGGTGCCCGAACTCACCCCCACGCAGTGCGCCGCGCCACAGAATGCCGCTAGCCCGGCCTCCAGCTCCGCCACCTCGGGTCCCAGAATATACTGCCCATGCGCCAGCACGGCATCCAGCCGGGTTTTCAGCCCGGGGCCGATCCGCGCCTGCTGCGCGGCGAGGTCCAAAAACGCGATCGGCGGCGAAGTTTCAATGTCCATGAGGCACGTTCCTAGATCAATATTGGTTTGTATTGAATCGCCAGATTCAATACAAACCAATGAAATTGATCGCCAAACAAAGGGCAGAGCATGATTGATGCAAAGCAATCATGCTCTAAACCTGAACCGGGGAAACCGCGAGGGTGACGGGTTTTGAGAACTCCGGCACCATGCGGGCGAGGATCGCCATCGCCCCGGCGGTGTCACCCTGCCGCGCGGCGCTGTCCAGCGCGGCCAGCGCGGCGGCCACCTCGGTCGCGTCACTCAGCCGTGGCGTGGCCATAAGCAGGCCGGGGTGTCCGGTCGGGGTCGGCTCCTCGCCGCCGTGGAAGAGCTCCTCGAACAATTTTTCACCCGGCCGCAACCCGGTGAACCTGATCTGCACGTCGATCTCCGGCCGCAGCCCGGCTAGGCGGATCATCTGCCGCGCCAGGTCCACGATCTTCACCGGCGCGCCCATATCCAGCACAAAAATACCGCCATCGGGGATCGCCGCCTCGCCGCTGCCCACGACCGACGCCTGCAACACGAGCCCCACCGCTTCGCGCACGGTCATGAAGTAGCGCTGCATGTCCGGATGCGTGACCGTGAGCGGCCCGCCCTGGGCGAGCTGGCGGCGGAACAGCGGCACCACCGAGCCGGTCGAGCCCAGCACATTACCAAAACGCACCGTCACGCAGCGCATGCGCCCGCCATCGCCGCGCCGCGCCTGCACATCCAGCCCCTGGCAATAAATCTCCGCGAGGCGCTTGCTCGCCCCCATCGCCGAGCTCGGGTTCACCGCCTTGTCGGTCGAGATCAGCACCATCAGCGCGGCGCCACTGGCCGCGGCGGCATCGGCCACCGCGCGGGTGCCCAGCACGTTGGTCTGCAACCCTTCCAGCGGGTTGTCCTCCACGATCGGCACATGCTTCAGAGCCGCGGCATGGAACACGAGGTCAGGCCGGAACGTGTCAAACACCGAGGCTATGCGCGCGCCCGCGCGGACATCGGCGATAATGGTGCGGCAGGGAAGGGCCGGGTGCAATTCGCGGATCTCGAGGTCGATCTGCCAGAGCGCGAATTCGCCATTATCCAGCAGCAGAATCTCAGACGGCGCGAACCCCGCGAGCTGGCGCGCTAGTTCCGCCCCGATGCTCCCGCCAGCACCAGTGACCGCGACGCGCCGCCCGGTGATGAGCCGCGCCATGCCGCTTCGGTCGAGGCTGATCTGCCGACGGTTCAACAGATCCTCGATGGCGATGGGCTGCAACTCGAGCTGCTGCTCAGCCGGTGCCAGCCGGGTGAGGCTGGGCGCGCGCTTTACCGCTACGCCAGCCTGCTCCGCCGCCGCCAGCAGCCCGGCCAGCGCATCGCCCGCGAGCGCCGTGGAGGTGATGATCAGCATTTCCGGCTTCTGCGCCAACCGGGCGAGCGCTGCGGGCGCATCCGCCACCGCGCCCAGCACATCCAGCCCGTGCAGCCTGCGACCGACATGTCGCGCCGAGAGCGCCAGCAACCCGGCCACGCGGTAGGGTGCCGCGCGAGCGCCGCGCTGTGCGGCGAGAAACAATTCGGCGCTGGCACCATCGCCCACCAGCACCGCGGTCTGCGTCGCCTGCTCAGCCCCGGCGCTGCGCTGGCGCGCCAGCCGGTACAGCAGTTTCGGCACGGTGAGGGCGAGTGCGAGTGCGAGCGCCAGAATCGCCGGAAACGCCGGGCTGGGCAGCGCCATCCCCGCTCCTACCAGCAGCAGGCAAAGCATGAGCGCCGCCACCAGCGCGGCGCCACCCAGCATCGCGAGGTCGGGCAAGGAGATATACCGCCAGTGCAGCCGCGCCAGGCCAAAGGGGATGCCGATGAGCCAGATGGCGATGGCCCCGCCGAGCGGTAGCAGATGCGGCTGCGGCACCGGCTGCGCCGGGTTGGCCAGCCAGAAGCTCACACCCACGGCGAGTGCCGCCAGCAGCCCATCCAGCACGATGTTCAGCAGCAGGCGAAGGAAAAATACGCGGCGTTGCGGGCTCATGCGGCTTTATACGCAGGGAATCCCGGCTGATCTACCATGGCCGGGCTTCAACCCAGCCAGAACAGCCCTTCGACCTCGACCGCCGCATCCAAGGGCAGGGAGGCAACCCCGATGGTCGAGCGCGCGTGCCGCCCGATCTCGCCAAACGCCGCCACGGCGAGGTCCGACGCGCCATTCATCACCACGGCGTGCTGCGTGAACTCCGGCGCGGCGGCGATAAAACCACCCAGACGGATGATTTTTTTAACGCTGTTCAGCCCGCCGGGTAGCGCCACGTTCAGCTGCGCCAGCACATTGATCAAACATAGCCGCGCGGCGTGCTGGCCCTCCTCGAGCGAGACATTCAAACCGAGCTTCCCCGTCACCGCCACCTTGCCGTCGATGGCCGGGAGCTGCCCGCTCACGGTCACCAGCCCGCCCGCGACGCTGACCGGCACATAGGTCGCCACCGGTGGCATGGGTGCGGGCAGAATGATGCCGAGGTCGGCTAGGCGCTCCAGCACCTTCATGCGTTGCTCACGAGTTTCAGGCCGCGGCGGCGCTCACGGGGTGCGGGCATCGGCAGGTCGAGCGGCAGCAGCGGCGCGCGGTCAGCCGCGCCATCGCCCACGCTGTCGGCGGGCTCTGGCGTGGCCGGGGCGAGGTTGGTCTGGCCGAGATAGTTCACGGCGAGGTTCCGGAACACATAATCGATCATCGAGGTGGCGGCGGCCACCGCCGGGTCACCCTCCACGCTGCCAGCCGGGCCAAACCGGGTGAAGGTAAACGCCTCGACATACTCCTCCAGCCCGACGCCATGTTGCAGCCCGAGGCTGACGGCGATGGCGAAGGCATCCATGAGCCCTCGGAACGCCGATCCCTCCTTATGCAGCGCGATGAAAATCTCGCCCAGTCGGCCGTTCGCATACTCGCCGGTGGAGAGGAATAATTTATGCCCGCCGACGCTGGCCTTCTGCGTGTAGCCGGTGCGTCGCGCGGGCAGCAGCTCGCGGTTGGCGGCGCGCCTGGCCGGCATGGGTGCCGCGGGCCGTGCGGGCATCTGCGCCACCATTGGCGCCAGCGCGTCATGCATGGCGGCGTGCGCGGCGGGCTTGGGTGCCGGGAATATCATAGCCCCGGCCAGCGTCTGCGCCAATGCGGCCTCAGCGCTCAGCCCCAGCGCCGCCAGCCGGTGGCTGGCCCACAGGCTGAGCCCGCCAGACTCATCCATGGGCGAGAAAGCAGGCGCGAAGTCTCGGGTCCCGGCACCCAGCAGCGCCTCCACGGCGGGGCAGTCGGGGAATCCCAGCAGGGTCTCGTGCCGCCTTGTCTGCATCGCCAGCGCGCCGGCCTGCGCCGCTCGGGTGGCGGCGTGCAGCCCCGGAATAATCCGATCCACGACCGAACCATCGGGCAGTTCCGCCGCCGTAATGGCGTATCCGGGTGCCGCACCACGCGCCAGCAGGCTGGCGGACGCGAGATCCGCGTGCACGCCGATAAAACCCGTCAGCAGCACGGCGACATCCCGCGCGGCGGCGGAATCATACTCCAGCCCGAGCCGTGCCAGCATCAGATTGAGATCGGTGAAACCCAGGCTGAGCCGGTGCGCCCCGGGCCGGCCCAGCGTCAGCGCGATCACCGCGAGCTGTACCGCCTCGCCCAAAGCATTCGCATCAAAATCGCCCACCTGGGTGAAAAACCCATCCAGGTTAAAGATGAACTCCGGCACTCCCGTCTGCTGGTTGCGCCAGATCGCCGGGCCGGGCGCGCCGCGCCTGGCCGCCAGCAGCGCGTGCAGCTCGGCCCCCAACGCCGGGCGGATGGCCGCGGTGGCGCCCCGCGTGGCGATTGGGCCGATCCACGCCTGCGCCGCCAAAGCGATATCTAGCCTCTCCACACCGGGCAGAATCGCCGCCAGCGCATTCGCCGCACCCTGGCCCCAGGCGGCGGGAATTTTTACCGCCACCATCGGGGCGTCCGGCTCCGCGCTCGCCGAAAACACGCTCTGCTTGATGCCATGCCAGGATTTGTCGGTTGAATCTGTGCCCATGCCCGTAACCTAAGACAGCAAAGCCCAATGATAAAGTGTATTTAGTAGTATTTTTTGCTCTCACCACAAAATACTGTGGATAGCGTGCCAGGAACATCATTGATGGACCTGCGCCGCGCCATCTCCTATATCCGGGGCATGAGCACAAACACCGATGCGAAGGTCTCGATGCGTCAGTTGGGTGGGCTGCGCGGCCTCCTGCGTAACCCCGGCCTCTTCCTCTACACGCTGCGCCGGGGCAACCATGTCGGGCGGGACGCGTCCGGCAACGAGTATTACGAGCACCCCGGGCGCGGCATCGTGGCGCACACCCGCCGCTGGGTCGTCTATGCCGGCGCGCCGGATGCCTCGAGCATCGGGCCGGAGTGGCACGCCTGGCTGCACCACACCACGGAGGAGCCGCTGCCCGACACGGGCGCCAAACCCTGGCAGCGCCCGCATCAGCCGAACCTCACCGGCACGCCAGCCAGCTATCGCCCCGCCGGGCACGACTATAAAGGTGGCCAGCGCGCCCGCGCCTCGGCGGACTATGAATCCTGGACCCCGGAACCACGCGAATGACCCGTAAACTGCCCGAGATTTTCACCGGCTTCGCCGTCATCATCATAGCGGTGGCGTTTCTGGCCTTCGCGCTCAGCCGCGCCGGGGAGGTCAGCAGTGGTGGCTACCCGCTGGTCGCGCAATTCTCCAGCATCGGCGGCCTCACGGTCGGCGCGGACGTCAAAATCGGCGGCGTCGTGGTCGGCCATGTCGCCTCCGAGCATCTGGACACCACGACCTACGCCGCCATCGTTGGTTTGATGATGAATGATGACATCAAGGTCCCGCAGGACAGCAGCGCCGCGATCACCTCGGACGGCCTGCTGAGCGGCGACTACGTCGCGGTCTCGCCCGGCGGGTCGAACAATATGCTCGCAGCGGGCCAGTCTTTCCCGGTGACCCAATCGGCGATCAATATCGAGGATCTGCTGGGTAAATTCATCTTCAGCATGGGCAGTGGGGGTAAAAGCGCCGCGCCTGGTAAATCCCCGGCCAAACCAGTCGCGCCGGGCGCCGCCACACCTAGCCCCACCGCGTCGAACTGATGCGCTGGCTGGCTCTGGCCTCGCTGACGCTCCTGGCGGGCCCGCCCGCCTGGGCTCAGAATAACGAGCCCACCGTGGTGGTACCGTCCGCCCCGGCGATCGTCTCGGCACCCCTAGCACCCGCCGCGGCGCAGCCGAGCTACGCATCGCCCCCGCCCGGGCTGGTGCAAACCCCCTCGCCCGGTACGCCCGCCAACAGCGACAGCGCCAATACCAATCCCGGCGCGCCCGTGGGCGCGCAGACCGTGCCGCCCGACGTCGCGCCGACATTCGCCAACATTTGGCTTCCCGGCAGCAGCGCCACGCTCGGCGTGCTGGACAAAGTGGGGGGCGGCGTCTCCAAACTGGTCATTCCCGTCGGCGGCCAGGCGAAGGTGGGGGACTTGCAGGTCTCCGTGCAGTCCTGCGTGAGTCGCCCGCCGGGGCAAATCCCGGATACCGCGGTGTTTTTGTCCATCCAGGGCAAAGCCGCCAGCAGCCCGCCGGTGTTCCACGGCTGGATGGTCCGCTCCGCGCCCGGTGCCGCGGTGGTGGGGGACGCCAGCGAGAGTTTCCGCGTCATCTCCTGCAAATAACTGATCCATACGTTTCGGTGTGTTAAATATACAACAGCCGCAGAATGTTCATCCGCAGGCTGTATTCGCCCTGTTGAATCTACCGATGAACCTCTAAATAGGCGTCATTATTAACCACAAGTTGGAGTTCAGACATGAAGTTGCGCCAAGCCCTAGCCGCCGCCACCTGCATCGCCCTGCCCATGGTCGCCCATGCGCAGGTGATCACCGGCCCCTATGTCAGCCTGGAAGGTGGCACCAGCATCCTGAACCCGGTCAACTACAGCGAGTCGCTGAAAGGCACGACCGGCAAGCTCCAGTATCGGCCGTCCTACGCCGGCGTGGCCGCCATCGGCTACGGCTTTGGCAACGGTTTCCGGGTCGAGATCAGCGGTGACGACCTGCACAACACGCTGCACCGCACGGATTCGAGCCTCGGCTCCTACGCCTCCAGCGGCACCCATACCTCCTTCGGCCCGATGGCGGACCTGCTCTATGATATCCCGGTCGGCCTGCCGATCACGCCCTATGTCGGCGCCGGTGCGGGCTACCAATGGGTCCAGGCGAGCACGTTCGGCCCGCTGAACTACTCGGACACCAAGGGCGGTTTCGCCTACAACGTCATCGCCGGCGTCTCCTACCCCCTCGCCGCAGTCCCAGGCCTTTCACTCACCGCCGAATATCGGTTTCAGGATATTGTCAGCGACCTGAAGTTCCGGGACAGCGTGACCGGCGGCTTACCGGCGGGTTCGCCCAAACCTGGCACCTTCAAAATGGGTCACCAGGCCAGCAACAGCTTCTTCGTGGGGCTGCGCTACGCGATGTTCCAGCCCGCCCCAATGGCTCCGGCACCCGCTCCGGCGCCCGCACCCGTAGCCGCCGCACCGGCACCCGCACCGGCCCGCACGTACCTCGTCTTCTTCGACTGGAATAAAGCCAGCCTGACCCCGCGCGCCACCCAGATCATCGCGCAGGCGGCGTCAGACAGCCACAGGGCGCAGACGACAACGCTCGATGTCTCGGGTTACACGGACACCTCCGGCACGCCGACCTACAACATGGGCCTGTCCGAGCGTCGGGCCCAGGCGGTCGCGGGCCAGCTGGTGGCGGATGGCGTTCCGCAGTCCGAGATCGCGATCCACGCCTATGGTGAGACCCATCTTCTGGTCCCAACCGGTCCCGGCGTGCGCGAGCCGCAAAACCGCCGCGTCGAGATCGTCCTCCAGTAACCTGAAACCTCAGGGCCTGATCGTTTGAGGTTGGCGCGTTTTGCGCGGCACCCGAAGGCGTCAATCAGTCTCTAAAAATAGTTGAGAGTGCGATCGCACTCTCAAAAACCCCTGGCGGGCGACCGTCAGGGGTTTTTTATACACGTACAAGCGCTATATGGGCGATATCGTGCGTGATGTCGGCATGAAGGAGTCACCGTTATGAAGTTTCGCGTCGCATTGCTCACCGCCACGGTGCTCGCCGCACCGTTCGCATTCTCCCACGCCGCATCGGCCCAGCCGGTCACGGGCATGTATGTCGCGGGGGGTGCCGGCTACAATATCGCCGACGGCCAGAAGGGTAAGGACGTCTTCATCAACCGCGCGGCCGTGCCCTATGAAGGCCGGCTGATCTTCCATAATGGCTACGCCGGCATGGCCAGCTTCGGCTATGGCTTCGGCAATGGCTTCCGGGTCGAGATCGAGGGCGACTACATCCACGATAATCTGGCAAAAACCTCGATCGCGGGGACTGCCTTCAAAAACGGCGGCAACGCCGCGCGCTATGGCGCCTTCGTGAACGCCGATTACGACTTCGATATCGACTCGCCCTACCTATACCCCTATGTGGGCGCTGGCGTCGGCTGGCAGGAGAACCGGCTGGACTACCGATCTCCCTACGCCAATTTCAACAAAACCAAGGGTGCGCTGGCCTATCAGGGCATCGTCGGCCTCGCCTTTCCGGTCGCCTATGTGCCGGGCCTCTCGGCCACGCTGGAGTACCGCTTCGTCGCGGTCGCCGGTTCCACCAAATATCATTTCGGCGTCAGCGGCGCCCCGGCGAGCGTGAAACTGGGTCACCAGTATAATAACCAGATCATGCTGGGCCTGCGCTATGAGCTCTACACACCGCAGCCTGCGGCACCGGCACCCACGCCCACCGCCGCACCCATGGCGGCGGCCCCGGCGCCCGCACCCGCGCGCACCTACCTCGTGTTCTTCGACTGGAACCAGGCCAGCCTGACCCCGCGCGCCACCCAGATCATCGCGCAGGCGGCGTCAGACAGCCACACGGCCCAGACCACCACGCTGGATGTGTCCGGCTATACGGACACCTCCGGCACGCCCGCCTACAACATGGGCCTCTCCCAGCGCCGGGCCCAGGCCGTCGCCGCGCAACTGGTAACGGACGGCGTGCCGCAGTCCGAGATCGCGATCCACGCCTACGGTGAGACGCATCTGCTGGTCCCCACCGGCCCGGGTGTGCGCGAGCCGCAGAACCGCCGCGTCGAGATCGTTCTGCAATAGGACTATAACTGCGCGCGTCTCGCGTCGCGCTATCGCCCAGGGCTGATGCCGTGCCCATCCCGAGTCAGTGGCTCGGGATATAGCTTTGCATTGAAATATTGCTGTTACATTCAGAGCAGTATCATAGCGCACACGATCAATATTGGTTTGGACTGAATCGCCAGACTCCTTCCGAACCAATAAGATTGATCGCCAATCACGCTCTGGCCAATGGCCAGTGCGGAAGTGTGAATGGTGGCGTTTTGGTGCTGACGCGTAATGGATTATTCGGACTGACGCGGCGGTGCTGAAAGCAGCGGCATATGCCTAAGCAAACCACACCACAGCCACCCAGTGAGGGCAGCTTGATTCTGGCGCAACTGTTCGACCGGATGCGCGAGAGGCTGATCCCCCGTCACACGCGGCGTGAGCGGATGCTACGACTGCTTTATGTGCCGGTATTAAAACGAATAATGAGGACGCAACGGCCGTGCGCCGTGTCACCTGCGGGGCTTGATGGCAATGTCGAATCTCCCGCGCCTGATTTCAGCCTGTTCCCGGACCGCGCCGTCCCGGGCGAGATGCCGGTTGCCCCGCCCTTTGCCGCGAGCAGACCACCGGGAAATAGCCAGAATAACTGGTTCGGCCCCGAGCTCGCCACCCGCCTGGTGGAACTTCCAGCCCCAATCGTGGTCTTCAACAAATCCCACTCGGGGAGCCGCCTGTTGGCGGCGCTGCTGCGCCAACAGGGCATCTTCATGGGTGCCGATCTGAATGAGGCGTTCGATGCCATGCCATTTCTGCCGGTCGTCGAATATGTCGTGAAAAACTACCACCCGGATTTCACCAGCCTCTGGCGAATGCCGCACGCGCCGGCGGAATTGCAATCATTGCTGGCCCAGGCCCTGGATACGCATCTACAGGGTCATCGCCCGGGCTCCCGTTGGGGTTGGAAATTATGTGAGACCACCTTTATTCTGCCACTTCTGAATATGATGTTCCCTCACGCCCGTTATGTGCATCTGCTGCGTGATGGCCGGGACGTTGCCTTTTCGGATCATGTCGCGCCGGAGCTGCCTTTCTGGCGGAAAATCTACTTCGGGACAGATCGGGTCCAGAGCTGGCACGGCATGGCGCTGGACGATGCAGCCTATCGTCGGTGCAGCCATCTCTATAATGCCTGGCACTGGCGGGAGATGGTCGGCCTCGGTCGCGCCTACGGCGCCATGCTGGGCAACCGCTATGTCGAGCTGCACTACGAGGCGCTGAGCGCCGATCTCATCGCAACAGGCCGGGCGCTGCTGCAATGGCTGGGCGTGCCGGTCGATGCTCAGGCCCTGGCAACCTTACAAACCAAAACCCATCGCCGATCCATCGGCAAATACCGGGGCCAACCCATGGCGGCCCAGCGCGCGGTGCAGCGGATCATCGAGCCGACCCTGCTCGCCTGTGGCTATACCTGCACACCGCTGCCGCCACATGTGCCTCTGCTGCGGCGTCTCGCACGCAAAACCCGGCTGGGCAGCGCCTGGCGCCCGGATAAAAACCAGGGTGCGATCGTTTTAAGATAACGCAATCTTGCGTCAACTTAAAACGATCGCACCCTAAGCCGCTGCCTGAAAATTCGCCAGGCGGCATAAATTTCCGAGTACATCGCGCGCAATCCCCGCGCGCGCGTTCACCTCCATGTCCCGTGCCACCACCAGCTTCTGGTCCGGCCGCACCTTCAGCGTGCCGCCGCGTGAGGCGATCCACGCGATCAACCCGCCCGGGTTGTTGAACTCATTCCGGCGGAACGAGATCACCATGCCCTTCGGCCCGGCGTCCAGTTTTTCCACCCCGGCGGCGCGGCAGGCGCGCTTCAGCGCCACCGTCTCCAGCAGGTTTTCAACCTCTTTTGGCAGCGCGCCGAACCGGTCGACCAGTTCCGCCGCCAGCGCCTCGCTCTCTGCATCGCTGGCAAGCCCGCTCATCCGGCGGTACAGGCCAAGCCGCACCGGCAGGTCGCTCACATAATCCTCAGGGATCAGTACCGGCAGGCCGAGGTTGATGTTCGGCGTCCAGTCCCGCTCTACCGGCTTGGCATTTCGTTCACCGGCGCGGATGGCGTTCACCGCATCCTCCAGCATCTGCTGATACAATTCGATCCCCACCTCGCGGATATGGCCGGATTGTTCATCACCCAGCAGGTTGCCGGCCCCGCGCAGGTCGAGATCATGCGAGGCGAGCGTGAAGCCCGCCCCCAGCGTATCCAGCGTCTGCATCACCTCCAGGCGCTTCTGCGCCGCAGCGCTCAACCGATGATGCACCGGCCAGGTGAGGTACGCATAGCCGCGCTGCTTGCCGCGTCCCACCCGCCCGCGCAGCTGGTACAATCCGGCCAGGCCAAACATATCCGCGCGGTGGATGATCAGCGTGTTCACAGCGGGCATATCGAGCCCGCTCTCCACGATATTGGTGGCGAGCAGAATATCATATTTCCCCTCGCCGAATTCGGTCATCACCCGCTCCAGCTCGGTCGGCGCCAGCCGCCCGTGCGCCATGATGGTCTTGATCTCAGGCGAGATCTCGCGCAGCCTTGCTGCCATCGGCTCCAGATCGTCGATACGCGGCACGACGCAAAAAATCTGCCCGCCACGGAATTTCTCCCGGGCGATCGCCTCGCGGATCACGAGGCTGTCGAACGGCATGATAAACGTGCGCACGGCCAGCCGGTCCACCGGCGGCGTGGTGATGAGCGAGAGGTCGCGCACACCGGTCAGCGCCAGTTGCAGCGTACGCGGGATCGGCGTCGCGGTCAGCGTGAGCACATGCACATCGGCCTTCAGCTGCTTCAGCCGCTCCTTGTGCGCCACGCCGAAATGCTGCTCCTCATCCACCACCACGAGGCCGAGGTCGGAGAACTCGACCGATTTTGCCATCAGCGCGTGCGTGCCGATCACAATCGAAATACTCCCGTCCTTCAGCCCGGCGCGCACGGCGTTGGCGTCTTTGGCCGTCACCAGCCGTGAGAGCTGGGCCACTTTCACGGGCAGTCCCTCGAAGCGTGTGGTAAAGGCGCGGAAATGCTGCCGCGCCAGCAGCGTGGTCGGCACCACCACGGCGACCTGGCTGCCCGCCATCGCGGCAACAAACGCGGCGCGCAGCGCGATCTCGGTCTTGCCGAACCCGACATCGCCGCAGATCAACCGGTCCATCGGCCGCCCGGCGGCAAAATCCTCCAGCACATCGGCGATCGCCTTTTCCTGGTCCTCGGTCTCGGTATAGGGGAACCGCTCGCAGAATTCGGCGAACGCGCCGTCATCGGCGGCGAGCAGCGGCGCCTCGCGCATCAGTCGCTCGGCGGCGATACGGATCAACCCCGCCGCCATGTCCTGGATACGGTTTTTCGCCCGGGCCTTGCGCGCCTGCCACGCCGCACCGCCCAATTTGTCGAGCGATACGCCATCGGTCTCCTGGCCAAAGCGCGAGAGCGCGTCGATATTCTCCACCGGCAGGAATAATTTATCGCCGCCATCATAGAGCAGCCGCAGGCAGTCGTGCGCGGCGTTGTTCACATTCACCGTCTCCAGCCCGTCATAGCGGCCGATCCCATGGTCCTGATGCACGACCAGGTCCCCCGCGGCGATCTCCGTCGCATCGGCGATAAACTGGTCGGCGCTGCGGCGGCGCTTGGGCGGCCGCGCGATCCGTACCCCCAGCAGATCCTGCTCGGCCACCAGCGCCATCCGGTCGGTGATGAACCCGCGCTCGATGCCTAACACCGCCAGGGCAACCGTCCCAGCGGGCAGCGCGCGCGCCTCATCGGCGCTGGCCACCGGGCGAACCCCTTGTATCCCATGGTCGCGCAGCATCAGTGTGAGCCGCTCGCGCGCGCCAAGGCTCCAGGCCGCCAGCACGACCGTGCGGCCCCCATCGGCCCATTTGCGCCGCAGTTCGGCGAACCCATCAAACGCCGCCATCGGCTGGCCCGCCAGAATCGGCGCGGGGCGGCCGCCGATATCCACCCCCACAGCGCCTTCGGGCCTGGTGAACGGCGAGAACACGAATCCGGGTCCGCGCGCCAGCTCCGCCGCCCAACCTTCGCGGTCCAGATACAACATGGCGGGCGGCAGCGCCCGGTATGGCTGCTCACCGGTGCGCGCCGGGCCGCGCCGCTCGGCATAATGGTCGGCGATCAGCTCCAGCCGCGCCTCCACGGCGGCTTGCGCCTGCGCGTCGAACGAGACCGACGCACCGGGCAGATAATCGAAGATCGTCTCCATGCCGGGGCTGAACAGCGGCGCATAATGCTCAACACCCGGGTGCCGGTGGCCCTCGCTGACGGATTGATAGAGCGGGTCTTCGACCGATTTCGGGCCGAACAGCTCGCGCCAGCCGGTGCGGAACCTGGCGGTGGACGCGGCATCAAACCCGATCTCGGATGCTGGGTGGAAGTCCAGCTGCTGGACGGCCTCGCCACTGCGTTGCGTCTCGGGGTCGAACCGGCGGATACTCTCGATCGTATCGCCGAACAAATCGAGCCGCACCGGCGCCGTCTCACCCGCCGGAAAAATGTCGATAATCCCGCCGCGCAGGCAGAATTCCCCCGGCTCCATCACCGTGCCGGTGCGGTTGTAGCCGTTGGCGTCCAAAAACGCGGCGAGGTCCGCGGGGGCGATGGAATCGCCCACCGCCAGCCGCATTCCCGCCCCCGCCAGCGCCGCGCGCGGCGTGATCCGCTGCAGCGCCGCGTTCACGGTGCTCAGCACGATACGTTTTCTGCCCGGCTCGGCCTGTAGGCGGCTCAGCGCCGCGATCCGCTCGGCGATAATCGCCCCATTGGGCGAAACCCGGTCATAGGGCAGGCAATCCCACGCGGGAAAACTGATAACCTCCACCTCCGGGCCAAAAAACCCGATCGCCTCGGCCAGCCCGGCCAACCGGCCGTCATCCCGCGCGATATGCAGCACCGGCCCGGCCTGCTCGCCTAACCGGCGCACCAGCATCAGCGCATCCAGCCCCTCCGGCACGCCATAAACGGTGATCATGCGCGCGCCAGCGCCGCCGCGCGGATGCGCCGCAGCATCGGGCTGTCGGCATGTTCGGGGATAGTCTGTCGCCCGGTCAGCCAGTCGGCCAGTTCGGCATCGGGGAACTCCATCACCGCCTCCAGCGCATCCAGCTCGCCCGGCGTCATGGCGGCAATATTCGCCCGCACGAAGTCGCCGATCAGCAGGTCATTCTCATAGGTGCCGCGATGCTGCGCGCGGAAGATCAACCGGCGGCGGCGGTTGTCCTGCAATATGTGGCTCTCGGGCGGCGATTCAGTCATGTCGGGTTGCGGTATAGGCAGGCTTTGGCCAAGAGTCAGCCCGTGACCATACAGATTCTCGCACCCCTGCGCGCGCCCATCACCACCCTGCCCGGGCTGGGGCCGAAACTCTCAACCCTGCTGGCCCGGCTGGTCGGTGGGCCCAGCATCCGGGACGTGCTGTTTCACCTGCCCGTGGATTTTCTGGACCGTCGCGCCAGCCCCAAAATCCGCGACGCCGAGCCCGGCACGCTCGCCACCCTGCGGGTCGAGGTGATCCGCGTCGAGCCGCCGCCCAAAAAAAACCAGCCGCACCGCGTCATCATCGGCGATGGCACAGGCTTCGCCGAGATCGTGCTGTTCCATGCCGCCCGGCTGACGCAGTTCCCCATCGGCGCGCGGCTCATCGTCTCGGGCAAACTCGAGCGTTTCGCCGACCGGCTCGTGCTCCCGCACCCGGACTATGTGGCCTCCCAGTTGCAGGAGCAGGAGTTTCCGTGGGTCGAGCCGGTCTGGCCGCTTGCAGCGGGCGTCGTCTCGCGCATCATGCGCCGCGCCGCGCTCGGCGCCCTGGCGCGCCTGCCGGAGCTGCCCGAGTGGCACGCACCCACCCTCCTGCAACGTCGTGGCTGGCCGGGCTTCGGCGCGGCGCTGCGGGCAATGCACGCCCCGCAGGAGATCCCGGACGACAAACCCGCCCAGCGCCTGGCCTACGATGAGTTGCTGGCGCGCCAGATCACCTTCGCCGTGGTCCGCGCCAGGCGCCGCAAGCGGCCAGGGCGCGCACTCACGGGCGATAATCGGCTCCGCCAGGCCGCCTTGCAGCGCTTCGGCTTCCCGCCCACCGCCGGGCAGGCGCTGGCGCTGGCCGAGATCGACTCAGACCTTGCCGCGCCGCACCGGATGCTACGCCTGCTGCAAGGCGATGTCGGCTCCGGCAAAACCCTGGTCGCGATGCTGGCGATGCTGCGCGCGGTGGAGGCGGGCGCGCAAGGAGCCCTGCTCGCCCCCACCGAGATCCTGGCCAGGCAGCACTACGCCACCTTCCGTAAATTCTGCGGCGTGCCGGTGGCGCTGCTCACGGGCAATGTCAAAGGCCGCGAGCGCAGCGCCATCCTGGCGCAACTCGCGGCGGGAACCCTGCCGATCGTGATCGGCACGCACGCGATCTTCCAGAAACATGTGGAATTCCGGGACCTCGCCCTGGCCGTCATCGACGAGCAGCATCGTTTCGGTGTCGATCAGCGCCTCGCCCTCGGCGCCAAGGGCGCGGTGACAGACCTGCTGGTCATGACCGCAACGCCGATTCCGCGCACCCTGCTGCTCACCCATTGGGCCGAGATGGACACGAGCCGGATCATGGAAAAACCCGCCGGGCGGCAGCCGATCACCACCACGCTGCACAAGTTGGCCGAGCTGGAGAAACTACAGGACGCAATCGCGCGTATGCTGGAGGCGGGCGGCCAGGTCTATTGGGTATGCCCGCTGGTCCATGAGTCCGAGGCGCTGGACATCACCGCCGCGCAGATGCGCTATGCCGCGCTGCAAGCCCGCTTCGGCGCGCAGGTGGCGCTGGCGCACGGCCAGCAGGAGCCCACCGTGCGGGACACCGCATTGGCCAACTTCGCCGCGGGCATCTGCAAAATCCTGGTCGCGACCACGGTCATCGAGGTCGGCATGGACGTGCCCCGGGCGAATGTCATGGTGATCGAGCACGCCGAGCGCTTCGGCCTGGCGCAACTCCACCAGTTGCGCGGGCGTGTGGGCCGGGGCGCCGCGAAAAGCTATTGCCTGCTGCTGCATGACAATAAATTGGTGGCCAACGCGCGCCAGCGGCTGGCATTATTGCGTGACACCGAGGACGGTTTCGCCATCGCCGATGCGGATTATCAGTTGCGCGGCGCGGGGGATTATCTTGGCACCAGACAGTCCGGCCTGCCCGGTTATCTGCTGGCGGACGCCAAGCGGGATGCCGAACTCTTGCCGATGGCGAACCAGGACGCCACCATGCTTCTGCAAGCCGACCCCAGGCTCGAATCCTCACGCGGCCAGGCGGTGCGGGTGCTGCTCAACCTGTTCGATCAGCGCGAGGCAATGGCGACGGTGCGAGCGGGCTGAACCCACGCGCCCGGCGGGACAATCCCTCGACCCGCGCCAGCAATTCGGCGAACGAAAACGGCTTGGCCATATAATCATCCCCACCAGCCCTGAAGCCGGAGAGCTTGTTGGCCACCTCGCCCATCCCGGAGAGGATCAATACCGGCGTGTCGTTGCGCGCGGCCCGCAGGGCGACGAGCAGTTCCAGGCTGTCGTTCGCATCGGGCAGCATCCGGTCCAGGATGATCACGTCATAATGCTCGCTGGTGGCACGCTGCCGCGCGACCTCCGCGCAGTCCGCGTGGATGACGTTATGCCCAGCCTCGCGCAGGCCCTTTACCACAAAACTCGTGACGTGCCGGTCATCCTCGATGAGCAAGATACGCATGCATTCACCCTCCCGTGGTGGTGAGATATGTCCACGACCCTACCGGAGTGTTACGTTGTTCGCCGCAGGGCAAATTCAATGGCCCCGCCTGGAGCCGGATGACATTTAATGGAATCATTCCGCCGCATTTCTTGCTGAAAACAATTTTTTCTACAGGATAAAATTTGTTAGGCACGCCCTCCGGGCGCCTTTTTACCAAACATTAAATTGTTGCGGTTTCTTGACGTTTCGTTCTAGCCTTGCCATGCGTAAGCCTATGGCCTGCCATGCACGGCGGCGCGAAGGCAAGCAAACAGTAACGGCAACAGGGGACTAATGATGTCAAATGAGGGCGTAAAACTCCGGCGGGATGCCGGAATCATCGGCTTGCTGTTCGCGAGCCTGGGCGGAATCATCGGCTCTGGCTGGCTGCTGGGGCCAATGACAGCGGCGCAGATGGCCGGGCCCTCGGCGATTATAGCGTGGCTGATCGGCGGCGTCGCCGTGCTGCTGCTCTCGTTCGTCTATGCCGAGCTGGCCACCGCCTTCCCGCGCGCCGGCGCCGTCATCGCCTTTCCCAAACTCTCACACGGCAACCTGATGGCGACGATCCAGAGCTTCATCGTGTTCCTGGGCTATGCCTCGGTCCCACCGGCCGAAACCTCCGCCATGGTGACCTACGCCAACAACTACATCCCCGGGCTGGTCGGCAGCACCGGCATTCTAACAACCGAGGGCTTTATCACCTCGGCAGCACTGCTGCTGCTGTTCGCCTTCATCAACATGCTGGCCGTGAAAATGGTGCTGCGCCTCAACAGCGGCCTCACCTGGTGGAAGCTCGCAATCCCGATCCTCACAATCGTCATCTTCCTCATTGTGGGATTCCATGCCTCGAACTTCACCTCGCACGGCTTCGCCCCGATGGGCACGTCCGGCGTCTTCACCGCGGTGGCCACCTCGGGCATCGTGTTCTCCTACCTTGGTTTCCGCCAGGCGGTGGAGCTCGCGGGTGAGTCGAAAAACCCCAAACGCAACCTGCCGATCGCGATCATCGGCTCGGTCGGCATCGGGCTGGTCATCTATGTCGGCCTGCAGGTCGCCTTCATCGGCGCGCTGCGCCCGTCGGATATCGCCAACGGCTGGGCCAAGGTAAGCTTCGCCGGGTCCTTCGGCCCGTTCGCGGGCCTGGCTTCGATCATCGGCATGGGCTGGCTGGCCGTGCTGCTCTATATCGATGCGTTCATCTCGCCCTCTGGCACCGGCATCATCTACTTCACGACAACCGCGCGGGTGCTGTATGCCACCGGCAATGAAGGGCTGGTCGGCGGTAGCTTTTTCTCGAAACTCACGCGCTTTGGCGTGCCCTATATCGGCGTGGTGGTGACGTTTTTCGTCGGCCTGCTGTTTCTGTTGCCTTTTCCGTCCTGGCAGGGGATCGTGACCTTCATCTCCTCGGCCACAGTGCTATCCTACGGCACCGGCCCGGTCGTGATGATGACCCTGCGCAAAACCATGCCGCCCGCGCAATACAAACGCCCCTACCTGCTGGCTGGCGGGCCGATCATCCCCTCGATCGCCTTCATCATCTCGAACTTCATCATCTTCTGGTCCGGTACCAGCACGGACAACTTCCTGTTCAAGCTGATCCTGGCCTTCGCCGTGCTCTATGTGGCGTACGAGAGCATCGCGGGCGTAGGGTTCAAAAACCTGCACTGGCGTGGCGCGTGGTGGCTGGCGCCGTATTTCTTCGGCATGTGGCTCATCACCTATCTCGGGCCGAATGCCCTCACCGGCGGCACCGGCTTCTTCACCCTGGTGAGCGGCTCAATCGTGCTGATCATTTTCAGCCTCGCGATCCTGGCCCTGGCGATCTATTCGGGAACACCCAACCCCGAGGAAGCCAAGACGACGATCATGAACGAGGTGTGGCTAGGCACCGAATAGCCATCCGCCGCTCAGCCATCCGCCAAAATAGCCGCAGCGGCGGCGGCGGATGGCGCGCCGGACTCCACACGCAGCCCGGCCAGCGCGCCTGCAAACCCCGCGCGCTGCGCCGCCGCGGTCCCCGGGCGCAACAACTCGGCCAGCGCCGTGGCCAGCTCGCCCGGCGTGCACTGCCTCTGCAACAGCTCCGGCACCAGCGCCCGGCCCGCCAGCAGGTTGATCATCGCAACATGCGGGACCCGGATCATCCGCCGGGCCAGCGCAGCACTTAGCGGGTTAACCCGGTAGGTCACGGCCATGGGCACGCCCGCCATCGCGAGCTCCAGCGTCGAGGTCCCGGACTTGGTGAGCGCGGCTGCGGCGGCGGCGAAGGCGTCATAGCGCTCGGCGGTGCCGCGCACGATGATCGGCGGCACGGCCCAGTCCGCGGTATGCGCGGCCACCACATCGGCGATCCCGGGTGCGGCGGCCACCACCGGGCGCAGCCCCGGCGTGCTGTGGGCCAGCAGCGCGATGCTCTCGCGGAATATCGGCAGCAGCCGCGAGGTCTCGGTCGCGCGCGAGCCCGGCATCAGCACCACCGGCACGCAGTCCGGCGCTAGTCCGTGGCTGGCAAAAAACCGCCGCGCGTCGCCCGCGTCGGCGCCGGATTCCAGCACCGGATGGCCGACAAAAACCGGGTTCAGCCCATGCGGCGCAAAAAACGCGGGCTCAAACGGCAGCAGGCACAGCAGCCTGTCCCACAGGCCGGGGAAATGTTTAACGCGCCCCGGTCGCCACGCCCACACCTGCGGGGCGACATAATGCACGCGCCGGATCCCGCTGTCCGCAACTGCCCTCAATATCCGCAGGCAGAAGCCGGGGCTGTCGATCGTGATGAGAATATCCGGCTTTGCGGCCCGAATTGTGGCGATGGTCTGTGTAATCCGCCGTCGCAGCGGCAGCAGGCGCGGCAAAATCTCAGCCAGCCCCATGACGGCCAGCTCCTGCATCGGGAACAGCGAGACCAGCCCGGCCTCCGCCATGCGCGTCCCGCCGATCCCCTCGAACACGACGCCCGGGCGCCGCGCGCGCAGCGCCAACATGAGGCGGGCGCCCAGCACATCCCCGCTCGCCTCACCCGCGATGATGAAGACGCGGGTCAGCCCGCCGGGCCGGTGACGAGCGGCTGCACGCCGGTGATAAAGTCGCGCAGCGCCGCGCGCTTGGCGGATTGGCTCAGGTTGGCGTCATTGGCGACCACGGGGCAATAGGCGGCCACCAGCGTGTCGGTAAGGTCGGCGTCGCTGATGCCGCTGTTGGCGGCGCGGACACCGGCGATCAGCGCGCGGGTACGGTTGGGCAGCGTGCCGGGCGTGGCACCGTTATATATCTCGAGCAGATTGCTCCCCGGGTCCGCTACCGTGCCCGCCCCACCGGCGGCGGAGACACGCGGGCAGCCGAAACTATCCGATGCCGCATCCGCCATCTCCGGCAGCAGGCCCATGCTGCGCCGCGCCTTCACCTCATGCGGCGTCGCATCCGCCGTCGCGTCATTGCCCCAGTTGGTGCGGACATAGTTGGCCACCCCGGCGATCTGCGCATCGGTGAGGCTGGCGGCGAAGCTCGGCATCGCCGGGCCGGTCTTCCAGGGTGCGAGCCCGCCCAGCACCGCGCCGATGACATTATACGGCTCCGCTGCCATCACCGAGTCATTGCCCGCGAGGTTGGGGATGATCGGGCTGCGCCCGGTCCCATCCTGCTGGTGGCAGCCCGCACAATTGGCGGCGTACACCTTGGCGCCGATCGCCACCGAGGCCGCGGCATCGGCAACAGCGGGCGAGGGCGGCAGGCTCTGCGGCTTGGTCATGGTCTGCAAATAATTGGCGATGTCCACATCGTCCGAGACCGGAATCTGGCTGGTCGAGTGGGTCACGACCTCGCCCATCGGCCCATAGGCCGAGCCCTTCACCATGTTGCCGTCGTCATGCAGATACGCGACGAGGTCGCTCTGCGCCCATCCACCCACGCCATATTTCGCGTCCGACGAGATATTGGGGGCAAAAAAAGCATCGATCGCCGCACCGCCATAGGCCTTGGAGAGGATCAACCCGCTCATGATGTTGCGCGGCGTGTGGCACTCCCCGCAATGGCCGAGCGCCTCGGTGAGGTACGCGCCCTTCTTCTGCGCCTCCGTCCAGTTCGCCTGCATGGGCAGCGGGCCGGCGCGGAAAAACAAAATCCGCCAGCCGAGCAGCACCGGGCGCTGGCTGAACGGAAATTCCAGCGTGTTCGGCGTTTTGGCGACATGCACGGGGGCCAGCGAGAACAGATACGCCTTGATCGCCATCACGTCGCTGTAGGAGAGCTTGGTGTAGGAGGTGAACGGCATCGCCGGGTACAGATAATTCGGGAACACGAGGTAAGAGCGCCCGGGGCTGATCCCATAATGCAGCGCGTCGTAGAACTGCTTGTCGGTCCATTTGCCGATCCCGGTGGTCTTGTCCGGCGTGATATTGGGCGAGGCGAGGCCGCCGAACGGCGTGTTCAGCACCAGCCCGCCGGAAAAAGGCTTGTTGTTGGGCCCGGTGTGGCAGGGCATGCAGTCCGCCGCGGTGGTCAGGTACTTGCCCCGGGCGATGAGCGCCGCCTGGCTCGTGGGCAATGTAAGGCTGGAGGTCGGGTAGTCCTGTGTCGCATCCGCCCGCGCGCCGGCCGTAAGGCTGTTGCCCACCACCACGGCGAGCAGCAGGGCCACGAGCCCACCCGCCACCAGGGCCGGGCGCGAGAAGCGGAATTTACGCGGCAAAAACGGCATGACGGACCCCGATCAGATTTTCAGCCTTATGTCTGCATAACCGGCCAAGGATCAAGAGCGAAATTATACCAACCGCCGTAGAGGATGAGTCATCATCGTAGGCGGTTGGTATCGCGCGCGGGGTTGGCGGGGCGGGCGCGCGCCAAACATAAACGTAATACCAGCGGTCATTTTTTATGACCGTTGGTATTACGGCACGCCGGGCGGTGCCGCGGTGCCATAGAGCGTCTCGGGCGCCACCACCGGGGCGCTCAGCTCCACCAGCGCGCCGCCGCGCCAGGCCGTGAAAAAGCAGCTCGTCCGCCCGGTATGGCAGGCGACCCCGGTCTGTTCCACTTGCAGCAATATCGTGTCGCCGTCGCAGTCCAGCCGCAGCTCGACCAGCCTCTGCACCTGGCCCGAGGACTCCCCCTTGCGCCAGAGTTTTCCGCGTGAGCGCGACCAATAGCACACAAGCCCGGTCTCCAGCGTTTCCCTGACCGACTCGGCGTTCATCCAGGCCAGCATCAACACCTCGCCCGTATCAAACCGCTGGGCGATGGTGGGGATCAGCCCCTGCGCATCGAATCGCAACGCCTCCAGCAGCCCCTTCACGAGGCCAGCATCCCATCGGTCAGGCAGCCTTCGTCGAACCGCCGGACGACGCCCTGGTCCACCTCATGCGGCGCGGCGTCTTCATAGTCCACGCGGGTGATCAGGTCGGCGATGACCGCGAGCCGCGCCACCTTCTTGTCATTCGCGCGCACCACCATCCAGGGTGCGGCCGCGCTGTCGCTCACCCGCAGCATCCGGTCCCGCGCCCTCGTGTAATCATCGAAATGTTTCAGCGCCTGCGTATCGATCGGGCTGATCTTCCATTTCTTCAGCGGGTCGCGGTGGCGGGCCTTCAGGCGCTTCTTCTGTTCGTCGCGGCCGATATCGAGGTAGTATTTGAGGATGGTGATGCCCGACTGCGCCAGCATATCCTCAAACAGCGGCACATTGTGCAAAAATTCATGATACTCATGGTCCTGGCAGAAGCCCATCACATGCTCGACCCCGGCGCGGTTATACCAGGAGCGGTTGAACAGGACGATCTGCCCGGCGGCCGGCAGATGGGCGACATAGCGCTGAAAATACCATTGCGTCGCCTCAACCGCCGACGGCCTGGGCAGCGCGATGATCCGGATATCGCGCGGCGAGAGATGCTCGGTCAGGCGCTTGATCGTGCCATCCTTGCCCGCACTGTCGCGCCCCTCGAATATCACCAAAATCTTCTGCCCGCGCGCGATGACATGCTTCTGCAATTTGACCAGCTCGATCTGGAGATGCAGCAGTTTTTTGTCGTATTTTTGATCTTTTGCCATGCGCCAATATAAGGGGTGCAGCGGCGGAGCGCAAAACATTCAAATCGCGCCAGAATCAGGCGCCGGGGGGAGATATGCTGTTTTCAGGGGTGGTCGTGTTGGTGTGTCTGGGGCTGGTGGCGCTCTATATCCACGACAAACGCCAGACCCAGCATACGATTCTGCGCAACTTCCCGGTGCTGGGCCATGTCCGCTATTTCGCCGAGACCTGGGGCGAATATATGCGCCAGTATCAATATCTGCCGGACTGGGCAGAGCGCCCGTTCAACCGGCTGGAGCGCTCCTGGGTCTACCGCTCGGCCAAGGGCGTCTCCAACCTGGTCAGCTTCGGGTCGGAAAATGTGCCCACGTTCGTCTTCCGCAACGCCGCCTTCCCGGTGCTGGACGAGGAGAAAAAATCCTATCCCGGCAAACTCATCGGCATGGCGACAGGCCCCGGCGCATGCGAGAATCCCTATCCGGCCCGGCATTTTTTCAACATCTCCGGCATGAGCTACGGCGCGCTGAGCCACGCGGCGGTGAGCGCGCTCTCCAAAGGTGCCAAGCTCGCGGGCGTCTGGATGAGCACGGGGGAGGGTGGGCTGTCGCGGTTTCACCTGGAGGGCGGCGGCGATATCATCATGCAGATCGGCACCGCGAAATATGGCGTGCGTGACGCGCAGGGCGAGCTCTCGGACTCCCGGCTGCGCGAGATCGCGGCCTACCCGCAGGTGCGGATGTTCGAGGTCAAGCTGGCGCAGGGCGCCAAGCCGGGCAAGGGCGGCGTGCTGCCCGGTGCCAAGGTCACCGCCGAGATCGCCGAAATCCGCGGCATCCCCCAAGGGCAGGACAGCATCTCACCCAACCGCCACCGGGACATCGGCAACATCGCCGAACTGGGCGCCTTCATCGCGCGGGTGCGTAGTGTCACCGGCAAGCCGGTGGGGGTGAAATTCGTCGTGGGAGACCCGCAGTTCGTGGATGAATGGTTCGCCCATTGCGCCGCCCACCCCGAGCACTGCCCGGATTACGTGCAGGTGGATGGCGGCGAGGGTGGCACCGGCGCCGCGCCCGCGCCGCTGGCGGACTATGTTGGCCTGCCGATCACCCAGGCGCTGCCTTATGTCGCCGCCTTGCGCCTGGAGCATGGTTTGCAGGAGCGCATCCGCATCATCGCCTCGGGCAAGCTGTTGACACCGGACAAAGTGGCCTGGGCGCTCTGCATGGGGGCGGATTTCGTCAGCTCGGCGCGCGGCTTCATGTTCAGCATGGGCTGTATCCAGGCGATGAAATGCGCCACCGGCCGCTGCCCGACGGGTGTGACAGCGGTGGAACCCAGGCTGATCGCGGGGCTGGACCCGGCGGACAAATCCGTGCGGGTGAGCCGCTATGCGCGGCGGATGATCGATGAGGTGGAGATGATCGCCCATTCCTGCGGGCTGACCGACGCCAGCCTGTTCGCGCCCCGCCATGTCACCGAGATCGAGCGCGGGGTCGGCGGCTTCCGGGCGCACGCCGTCTAGAGCGCGGTATGTTGAGATTGACGCAAACACACCAAGCTGGCCGCGCTCTAACTCTATGTTTAGAGGCTGATTCACGCTTGTCGTTGCCGCGCAAAACGCGTCAACCTCAAACGATCAGGCTCTAATGTTCTACGGCGCTCTGTTCCTGCTCAGCGCCGGGCTCAACATCGTGCTCGGGTTGCACGGCTGGCCCGCCGTGCTGGCGGGCAGCCTCACGGACCCTGACAGCTACATGCGGCTGCTGCGGCTGCAGGATGGCATCCGCGCCGGGCATCTGATGCTCACCGTGGCGCGCGATGGCCCAGGTGCGGGCGTGATGGTCGAATGGTCCCGCCTGCTGGACATGCTGCTATGGCTCATGGCGGCACCGCTGGCGCTGGTCCTGGGTTGGCACCGGGCGCTGTTCGTGGCGGGCGTGGCGCTGGGGCCGCTTGGCGTCGGCGCGCTGGGCGTCTCGCTGGCCTGGGTGGCGGAGCCGTTCGCCGCCCGCACGCATCTATGGAGCGCCGCGGTGGCGGCGGCCCTGCTGCCCGGCCTGCTCACCTTCGCAGCGCCCGGCGTGGTCCACTATCATATCCTGCTGCTGGCGCTCATCGCTGCCACGGTGGGGTTCGTCGCGCGCGCCTGGCAGGCGGAAACCGGCCACGGGTTCATGGCTGGCCTGTGCGGCGGTTTCGCGATCTGGCTGACACCCGAGACGATGCCCTTCGTGCTGATGGCCTTCGCCGCCCTGCTGCTGCGCTGGACGCAGGTCCGGCTGGGCTCCACTCTCACCGCCTGCGCCGCCGGGTTCTTCGACGTATTGGGTTTCGCTCTGGTGATCGACCCGCCGCAGGGTGGCTATGGCGTGGCCGAGATCGATCGCCTCTCCTACGTCTATGTGGCGCTGGGCCTGCTGCTGCTGGCGGGTGCGGGCGCGCTGTGGCGGCTGGAATCCCGTTCTGCCGGCTGGCGTGTACCAATCGGCGTTGGGCTGATGGCCGCACTCCTGCTGGGCTGGGTGGCGCTGTTTCCGCGCGTGGCGATGGGCCCCTACGGACTGATGTCGTCCACCGAGATGAAAAAATTCTTCGGCGTGATGCTGGAGCTCCAGCCGGTGCGCGGGGCGTCGCTGGTGCTGTATCTCGCGCCCGGCGCGCTGGCGCTCGGCTTCGCCCTTGCCAAGGCCTTGCAGCAACGCGGCCGCTGGCTGTGGCTCTACGTCGCGCTCTGCCTGCTCGTGGCGCTGATATTGGGGCAGAAATTCATCCTGTTTGTCGGCTTCTCCACCGCCGCCGCGGCTTCCATTCTGCCGATCATGCTGAGCGAGATGAGTTGGAGGCTGCAAACCAAGCCGCTCGCCGCCATGCTGGGCCGGATCGCCGTGCTGATCGCGATGTTGGGCGCCCCGGAGCTAGCGGCGCAAGCATTGGCCACAGCAAAACCGGCCCCAAACGGCGTCATTTTCCCGAGTTGCAGCCTGCGCCACATCGCACCGCTGCTGGCCCCGTTGGGGGGCACGACCGTCCTGGCCCAGGCCGAGGACACGCCGGAACTGCTCTACCGAACCCGCATCGAAGCCGTGGGCTCGCTCTATCAGCATGGCGTCGCGGGGTTCCTGCGGGACCGTGCCGCCTGGCGCGCGATTCCCGACAAAAAAGTGCCAAAAGCGGTTCTGGCCACCGGCGCGCGGGATATACTCTTCTGCCCGCAGGCCGCGCGCTATCCCGCCGTCGCGGATCTCAAGCATGACACGCTATGGGACGAACTAAATAGCAACCACCCGCCGCCCTGGCTGAAACTGCGCGGCCTGGGCGCGGCGGGCTGGCGCCTCTACCGGATTATTTTTTGAGGCTGTCTTTCAATCCACCGATGGCGTTCTGCACCTTGCCGGTGGCCTTGTCGGTTTTGCCCTCGGCCTGCATCTTGCTATCGCCGGTGGCCTTGCCAAGGCCCTCCTTCACGCTGCCTTTGGCCTGTTTGGCGCTGCCTTGAATACGGTCTTTATCCATGTCGTTTTTCTCCTTGGGCTGTTTATGGGCTTGGGTTGCTGGGGGCGTTGGCGTTGGCGCTGTTGGTGAGCGCGTGCCCACCCTGGGACATATCCTGCCCGAAACCCGCCGTCGTGTGGCAGGCGCTGAGCAACGGCGCGGCGCCAACCAACGTCATTAGGGTCAAAGCAAGACGAAGACGCTTGTGCATTGGGTAATCTCCTTTGGCCGACCGACCAGCGGTAATTGCATGGTCACGTTTGGGATCGTTCACCAAAACTTGAAACGTACCTTTGAAAATTCAATGAGAAATGCACCAGGTTACGGCTTTGCAAGCGAGGCGTTATGAACCCGCTCCGAGGCCAAATTTCTCCGCCAGCAGCGCGTAGGAGCGGCGCCGCGCCGCCGGGCTGGAGCATGTCGTGGTGATGGCGATCTCATCGACGCCGGTCTCGATGGCGAGTGCTTGCAGCCGCGCCGCAACCTCGCTCGCGGTGCCTGAGAACGCCCGCGCCTTCGCCCGGTCGAGCTTTTCGCGCTCGGCGTCGGTATATTCAAACGCCGCGGCCTGCTCCGGCGTGGGCAGCGCGATGAAGCGCCCGCGCTCGCGCATGATGATACTCAGCCCGCGCGACTGAAAATAATAATCCGCCTCGGACGGGCTGGGTGCGGCGAACGCCCATACCGTAATCGCGCTGTGCGGCTCGGCCAGCACCCCGGGCCGGAACTGCGCGCGATAGATCTCCAGCGCCTGTTGCGCGCCCGCCCCATCGGCGAAAAAATACGCGAAGCAATAGGGCAGCCCGAAATGCGCGGCGAGCTGCGCGCCGTAGTCGGAGCTGCCCAGGATCCATAACTGCGGCGCGAACGGCCCGGCGGGCTCGGCCCGCACGCCATGGAACCTATGCCCCACAGGCAGCCCGGCGCCGCTACTCCAGCCGTGCAGGTCGCGGACCTGCGCGGGGAAACTGTCGCTCGCCTGCGCCGCGTTCGGGTTCAGCGCAAAGGCGGTGCGCCCATCCGAGCCCGGTGCGCGGCCCACCCCAAGGTCGATCCGCCCGGGCGCGATCGCCTCCAGCACGCGGAACTGCTCGGCCACCTTCAGCGCCGAATAGTGCGGCAGCATGATCCCGGCACTGCCGATGCGCATGGTTTTGGTGGTGGCCGCGATCGCCGCCATCAGAATCTCCGGCGCGGTGCCCGCCACCGCCTCGGAGCTATGGTGCTCGGAGAGCCAGTAGCGGTGGTAGCCGTAGGTCTCGCAGGCCTGGGCGAGCGCGATGCTCTCACGGATGCACGCATCGGGCGAGACGCCACTGCGGCTGGGGGACTGGTCGAGCACGGAGAGCTGCATCGCCCCTATATAGGGCGCCCTGCACCATTGATGAGGGACAGAATCGCCTCTACACCCGATCTCTAACCTCAGGGACCTCCATGTCACAGATCATCGTCACCACGCGCACCAACCAGCAGATCACCCTCATCGCCAAAAGCGATTCATCGGTCATGGAGATCATCCGCGACGGCGGGGTCGACGAGCTGCTTGCGCTCTGCGGCGGGTGCTGCTCCTGCGCCACCTGCCACGTCTATGTGGACCCGCAATTCAAGGCAATCCTGCCGCCGCTGGGCGCGGATGAGGACGATCTGCTCGATTCCTCCGCGCACCGGCGCGAGAATTCCAGGCTCTCCTGCCAGATTCCCTTCAGCGCGGCGCTGGACGGGCTGCGCGTCACCATCGCGCCCGAGGATTAGCCCAAGGCTCTGCGCATCGCCTCCGCCAGGGCCGGATTCTCCGCCTCGGCACCGGCCACCACCCCCGCCTGGTCGGCCTTGGATTTGTTCTGGCTGAGCTTGGCCTTGCCCTCCAGCTTCGAGATATGCAGAACCACCCCGACGATCCCCTTCAGCTGCGCCGCCAAATAATCCGCCGGCGCGTCGCTCACCGCCCAGGGCTTCGCCCGCGGTGCCTCATACCGGTTGGTCAGATGCGTGACGATCTCCAGCACCGGCCCCGCATCCTCCAGAATCTCCAGCCGGCCGGTCGCGTGCACGGCCTGATAATTCCACGTCGGCACCACCTTCCCCGTCTCGGCCTTGGTCGCGTACCAGGAGGGGCTGACATAGCCATCCACGGCGCTGAAAATCGCCAGGGACGGGATCGCCGGGTCAAACGCCCGCCAGTGCGGGTTGGCCCTGGCGACATGGCCGACCAGCCGGTCCGGTGCGACAAAATACAGCGGCAGATGCGTCGCGATCAGCCCGTCGTCGCTGTGCGAGACCAAAACGGGCAGGGACGCCGCCCGCATGATCTCCTGCAATTCATCGGGCCGGGATTCCACGAACGTGGGCGGGTTATACATGGCGCAACCTCTCTGAATTATCCGCGGCCAGCTTCGCCGCGGCGAACTGCTCGGGCGGCAGATACGCCGCCAGAACCTCGTCTGGCGTACCATCGGCGCGGATCTCTCCGTCGTCCATCCAGATCACCCGGTTGCACCACTGCAAAATAATATCGGTGCTATGCGAGGAGAGCACCAGAATCTCCGCCCCGCGCACCATCGTCTCCAACCGGTGCCGCGCCCTGTCCAGAAACGCCGCGTCGCCCGCCAGAATCCATTCATCCATCAGCAGAATCTGCGGTCGGATCGCGGTGGCCAGCGCAAAGCCCAGCCGCACCACCATGCCCGAGCTATAGGTACGCACCGGCAGCTCCAAAAATTGCTCGAGCCCGGCGAACGCCGCCACATCGATCTGGAGCTGCCTGATCTGCGCCGCGCCCAGCCCGCTGAACAGCCCGCGCAGGCGGATATTCTCCCGCCCCGTCAGGTCGAAATTCATCCCCTGGCTCTGGTCCAGCAGCGCCGTGATCGCGCCGTCGATCGTGATACTCCCGGCCATGGGCTCATAGATCCCGGCCATCGCGCGCAAAATCGTGGTCTTGCCCGCGCCATTCGCACCCACAAACCCCACCCGCTCGCCGCTATGCAGGCTGAAGGAGACATCGCGCACCGCCTCCACCACCAGCCGATGCTTTCGGTCCTCGCCCAGCCGGCCCGTCGCCGCCGCCAGAACCGTCTTCTTCAGGCTCCGGCTCTCGCCATGATACAGCGGGAAGGCGACGGAGACCCGGTCGATGCGCAAATGGGCCAAGCTCTAGATCCAGTAGGCGATGCGCGGCCGCGCATGGATGAACACGAGGCCAGCCAGCAAAACCAGCGCCGCCGAATAGCCCAGCGCCATCGCCCAGGCGGTCGGCTCCAGCGCATGGCCCAGCAGCGGCCCGCGCATGATCTCCAGCAGCGCGAAAAACGGGTTCCACTTCACCAAAATCGCGCTGATCCCCCGGTGCATCAACATCACGGGGCTCCACATCACCGGCGTCACATAAAAGGCGATCTGCACGATGCTGGCGACGATCGGCGGAATGTCGCGGAAGCGCGCGCCGAACACGCCCAGGATCAGACATACCGCCATCGCATCCACCACCCACAGCCCGCAGGCCGGCAGAATACTGAAGGACGCGGCACTCGGCACGATCCTGAAAATCGCGAACACGACGACGATCACGACGATATTATGCGCCAGCACCAGAATGTTGCGCATCACCACGCGCGCCGCGTGCAAAGAGAGCGGCATGCGCATCGCGCGGATCATACCCTCGGACTGTGTGAAGCAGATGCTCCCCTCGGCGGTGATCGCGCTGATGAAATTCCAGAACACCAGCGAGATCGATAAAAACGGCAGATAACTCGCAATATCCGAATGGAAGAGATGCGAATACACGAACCCGATCGCGGCGATCATGATCGCCGTGGAGAGTGTGAGCCAGAACGGCCCGAGCAGCGAGCCGCGATAGCGCAGCCGGATGTCGAGCAGGCTCAGCGTCCACACGAGCGGCCATAGCTGCCTGGTCTCGGCCAGATCATTCGCCGCCATCCGCGCCCGCTCGCGCCAGTTCGCACCGTGTGAGACGACAATGGGGGCCGACGCGCCATCAACAAGAGCGCCTTTCATACCCGGCTCGGTCGCCATGCTTTCCATGCCCTGCCGATAGTCCAATGCCCGCCCCCTATCAACCGCATCCGCCCTCGCCGGAGCGGCTCAGTCCCCAGGAAACACGAGCACCGGCGTCGCGCGATAGGTTTTCGGAAATTCCCGCGCCAGATTCTGTACCTTCGGGATATCGTTGATCACGATATACGGATAGTCCGGGTGACGCACCAGAAAATCCTGGTGATAATCCTCCGCATGATAGAACGCCATGCGCGGCGCGACCTGCACGACGATCGGCGCGCCGAACACCCGTGCTTTGGTGAGCTGCGCGATATAATCCGCCGCGATCTTCGCCTGCACCGGCCCCGCCACCCATATCTCGGAGCGATATTGCGTACCGCTGTCCGGCCCCTGGTAGTCCAGCTCCGTCGGGTCGGCCGCAACGCTGAAATAGATCTGCAAAATTTTCCCGTAGGAGATGATTTTCGGGTCAAAGCTGATCCGCACGCTCTCCGCGTGCCCGGTCGTGCCGGTGCTCACCAGCGGGTAGGTCGCGGTATCGGCCGCCCCGCCGGTATAACCGGCGTATACATGCGTCACCCCCCGCACATGCTCAAAAACACCCTGCATACCCCAGAAACACCCGCCCGAGAGCACCGCCGTCTCACTAGCCGCCGCATCGGGCGGATTATAGGCGGGTGCGGGCACCGCCCCGCCTGGTGCCGCCTGCGCCCGCCAATGCGCGCCCATGCCAACCAGCCCGAGCGCCAGAATTACCGCTGCGAACAACCAGCCAGACCACCGCATCGCCAACTTCATCCTCATGCCGCCCCATATAGGCCGATTCCGCGCTCACGCCACGGTAATATCCCCCTAAAACAAACTCATCTGCTGCACCTCTCGCGCGGCGTGCGGCACGCAGAAGCTCGAATGGTCCAGCGCCGCCTGCCCGCCATCCAGCCCCAGCTGTCGGGCCGCGCGCGTAAAGCGCTGGCTCATCAGCGCCGCATAGGGGCCGCTGCCGGTAAAGCGCGTATGAAAATCCGGGTCGTTCAGCCGCCCCGCCCGGCTCTGGCGGATCAGGCTCAGCACATGCGCCGCGCGCTCGGGCATATGCTGGTTCAGCCAGTCGGTGAACAGATCCCCCAGCTCATGGGGCAGGCGCAGCAGCAGGGAGTGCGCGCTGCGCGCCCCTGCCTTCGCCGCGGCGGCCAGAATCGCCTCCAGCTCCGCGTCGTTCAACCCGGGGATCATGGGTGAGGCCAGCACACCCGCCGGAATCCCCGCCTCCGTCAGCGCGCTGATACACGCCAGGCGCCGCATGGGTGCCGCCGCGCGCGGCTCCATCGCCCGCGCCAGCGCCGGGTTGAGCGTGGTGATGGAGAGATACACCCGCGCCAAATTCCTGCCCGCCATCCGCGCCAGAATATCCGCATCCCGCAACACGCCGGCGGATTTGGTGACGATACTCACAGGGTGGTTGAACCGCTCCAGCACCTCCAGCACCGCGCGGGTGATCCCCAGCGTGCGCTCCACAGGCTGATAGGGGTCGGTGTTGGAGCCGAGCATGATGGTGCCGGGTCTGTAGCCAGGGCGGGAGAGTTCCTTCTCGAGCAGCCGCGCGGCCTCCGGCTTGAAGACGATCTTGGTCTCGAAATCCAATCCGGCGGAGAGGCCAAGATAAGCGTGGCTCGGCCGCGCGAAGCAATAGATACAGCCATGCTCGCAGCCACGATACGGGTTCACGCTGCGGTCAAAATTCAAATCCGGGCTGTCGTTGCGGGCGATGATGCTGCGGCTCGCATCGCGGATCAGAATCGTGCGGGGCGCGTCCTCTTCCGGGGGCTGGTCCCAGCCGTCGTCGAACGCCTCCGTCCGCGCCTGCTCAAACCGGTTGGCCGGTTGCAGCCCGGTGCCGCGGCCCTTGTGCGCGCCCGGCTGCTGGGTGGTGATGCGTAGCGCTGCGGCCTGTCCCATATGTTCATGCTCCGTTCAGGAGTCATCACATCATTTCGGTCACCATCTGTCAAGAACAAAGTAAGAACACTTACTTCGGAAGATGCTCCTGCAACCTCGGCATCAGCTCCACCAGGTTGCAAGGCCGATGCCGGGAATCGAGCTGGTCGCGTAGAATCCCATCCCAGCCGTCCTTCACCGCGCCGGTGCTGCCGGGCAGCGCAAACAAATAGGTCCCAGCCGCTACCCCGCCCACCGCGCGGGACTGCATCGTCGAGGTGCCGATCTTCTGGTAGGAGAGCATGCGGAACAACTCGCCAAATCCCTCGATCACCTTGTCCAGCACGCGACCAAACGCCTCGGGCGTCACATCGCGCCCGGTCACGCCGGTGCCGCCACTCGTAATCACCACATCCACTTCGGGGTCCGCGATCCAAACCCTCAGCTGCGCGGTAATCTCCAACATATCGTCACGGATAATCCTCCGCGCGGCCACATGATGCCCGGCCTGCACAATCCGCGCCGCCAGCGCGTCGCCCGAGGTGTCATTGCCCGCCACCCGCGTGTCGGAGATGGTCGCCACCGCGATATTCAGCGGCAAAAAACGCGCGGTCTCGTCGATGCCGATCACAGGCTAATTCGCCCAGGCGGTGGCGAAATCCACGTTCAGCTGCGGGAAATTGCCCTCCGCCAGCGCGTCCAGGCTTTCCGGCTTCAGGCCGATCTCCTCGGCGTATATCCAGCTATCCGCCAGCACCTGATGCACGAATCGCCGCGTCTGGTCGTTGGGGATGGTCTCGATGAACATCAGCGGGTCGCTGTTGGCGTGCAGCCGATCATACCAGGCGCTGGCCGCCCCCGGCCCGGCGTTATAGCTCGCGAGAATCGCCAGCAGATTGCCGTCGATCCCCGGCTGCTGGCTCAAATAACGAATATATCCTTGGCCCAGCGCCAGATTATCCGAGGCGTCATAGATCGAGCCGCTCAAACCTTCCCGCTCGCGCACATAATAGGCGGTCTGCGGCATCAGCTGCATCAGCCCGCGCGCGCCGACGGGCGAGACGGCATTCGGGTTGAAGCCTGACTCGGTGCGCGCCAGCGCATAGACGAGCGAGGGGCTGATCGTGAACCCGCCCATCGGGTGCAGCGCTGGCAGCGGCAGCCTGGCGCCGGCGATCTCATCCACCGGGCTAGGCAGCCGCCCGGCGATGGCGATGGTTACATTCACCAGCCCGGCCCGCGCCGCCACCGCCATCACGGCGCGCCCCAGCCCCGGGTCGGCCTGCATCTGCGGCCAGAGCGCCCGTAGCGCCAGGCTCGCCTGGCGGGTCTCCCCCACCTGCAACAGCTCCAGCGCCAGTTGACCGTCCGGCGTCGAGTCCACGGCCGTCACGTCGGCCTCGGTCAGCGTCGCGGCGATCCCGGTCGGCCCGAATCCCTGGCCGAGCAGCCGCCCCGCCAGCATTCCGTAAAAACTATCCTCGTTCCACGCCGCCTGGTGCAGGTCGCTCAAATACAGCTCTGGCTGCTGCAACCGCAGCGCGGCGCGCGCCGCCCAAAAATAGCCCGCGGCCCGGTCCTCGCCGGAGATTCCGGTCATCCGCGCCGCGCCGCTGAAGTCCGCGCCCGCACCGGCCAGGTCGCCCGCCTTCCACGCGCTGATCCCGCGCATGAAGCGCTCCCGCCATGCCGGCCCATCGGTCGCAAAAACCGGCGGGGCCGCGGCGCCCGACGTCATCGTCGTCTCGGGCAGCAGCGCCACGCGCGGCGGCGCTGGCAGCGCGCTGGCAGGCATCTTCAACTGCATGAGGTGGTAGATCGCCGGCGCCTCAGGCTGGTCGCCATATTTCGCGTACCACGCCCGCAGCTCCGCCGGGCTGGTGATATAATTCGGCCCCAGATATTTCTCCGCCAGCACCGGCCCCACAAGCGAGGTATCCTCCAACCGCCCCATCAGCCGGTCGGCCTCGCTAAAATCGCCGCTGCGCTGCAAAGCCAGAATCCGCCCATAGATCGCCACGTCGCTGGGTGCCAGCGGCTGCGGCAGGATAATCTCGACATTGGGGGAGGGCGCATTGCGCGGCACGGCATAGGCTACGCTATAGCCACCATTCGCGCCCGGCGGCGCTGAGGGGGGCGGCATCGGTCCCGTAGCCCGTCCCGCAACCGGGGATTCCGCCCTGGCATTCGTGAGATCCACGACACCGAGGGCAAAAACGCACGCCAGAAATAACACGATTCTGGCGGCATCCAGGCGGGAGAGCATGTTGAGGGCTCCTCGCATTTCCAACCCGTATCGATTCGCCCCATGAGATGCAAGAGGTTCCCATGAGAATTGTCTCACAGAATGAGGCAGAAAAAAGGCAAAAAAGGCTTTTTGATGGCCTCCATCTCGCGTTTTCGTGAAAATCCAAGCCCTTAACCCGGCCCTCCACCCAATTCTAAAAATTCCCTTATTTTTAATAAATCCGCCCACGCATCGGCTTTGGCGGCGGGCACACGCTGCAGATAGGCCGGATGCCAACTCGCCAGGCAGGGAATCGGTGCTTCACCCGGCACCGCCAATTCCCGCCAATTCCCGCGCAACCGGCCGATGCCCGGGGCCTCACCCGGCAGCGCCTTCGCCGCCACCGCGCCCAGCAGCAGCACACAGCTGGGCCGCACCAGCGCGATATGGCGCAGCAAAAACGGCATACAGAGCATGATCTCGCTCACAGTCGGGCTGCGGTCCCCGGGTGGCCGCCACGGCAGCACATTCGTCATCCGCACCTCGCCCCGCGCAAGGCCGATGCTGCCCAGCATCCGCTCCAGCAACTGCCCGGCCGGGCCGATGAACGGCCGCCCGGCACGGTCCTCCTCGGCGCCCGGCGCCTCGCCCACCAGCATCAGCCGCGCGCTCATGGGCCCATCGCCGAACACCAGCCGGGTCGCGGTCTCGCGCAGCGCGCAACCGGTGAATCCCGCCAGCGCCTGCTCCAACGCCGGCAAACTCTCGCACCCCTGGGCAATCCGCGCCGCCTCGGTCGGCCCGGCTGGCAACGGCGCCGCTTGCTGCGCCGCGCGCGCGCGCGTCGCCGGCGCCTCAGCTGCGGCAATCCGCCGGTCCTGTGCCGCCTCCAGCAGCGCCTCATCCGCCCCCCAGGCCAGTTGCAGCGCCAGCGCCGCGCGGTCATCGCTCATGCCCCAACCTTCATCGCTGTCTCGCTTTACTGCCCCGCTATATTCCCTATACCACGCGCCGTGAACCAGTGATGAAGGAGCCACAGATGTCCCAGCCGCAACAGGAGCCGCGTGAGGCCATGGAGTTCGACGTCCTGGTGGTCGGTGCCGGCCCGGCTGGCCTCACCTCCGCCATCCGCCTCAAGCAGCTCAACCCGGAGCTCGCCGTCTGCGTGGTGGAAAAAGGCAGCGAGGTCGGCGCCCATATCCTCTCCGGCGCGGTGCTCGAGCCGCGCGCGCTGCTGGAATTGTTCCCCGAGTGCGACCCCGGCCTCATCCCGCTCGCCACCCCGGTCACGCAGGACCGCTTCTTCTTCCTCACCGAGCGTAAATCCTACCAACTCCCCACGCCCCCGCAGATGCACAACCACGGCAACTACGTCGTCTCGCTCGGCAACGTCGTCCGCTGGCTCGGCCAGCAGGCGGAGGAGCTGGGCGTCGAGATCTACCCCGGCTTCGCGGCAGCCGAGCTGCTGGTCGAGGATGGCCGCGTCACCGGCGTCGCGACCGGCGATATGGGCGTCGGCAAAAACGGCGCCGCCACCGGCAACTTCCAGCGCGGCATGGAGCTGCGCGCTACCTACACCATCTTCGCCGAGGGCTGCCGCGGCTCCCTCGCCAAGCAACTCCTGCACCAGTTCAGCCTCACCGCCACGTCGGACCCGCAAACCTACGCCATCGGCATCAAGGAGCTGTGGGAGGTCCAGCCCGAGCAGTTCCACAAGGGCCTCACGCTGCATAGCGTCGGCTGGCCCCTCAAGCCGGATACCTACGGCGGTTCGGCCATGTATTTCCTGGGCGAGAACCTGCTGGCCTACAGCTTCGTCGTAGCACTCGACTATAAAAACCCATATCTCTCGCCCTTCCAGGAGATGCAGCGCTATAAAACCCACCCCGCCATCGCGCCGTATTTCGCGGGCGGCAAGCGCATCTCCTACGGCGCGCGCGCGCTCAACGAGGGCGGCTTCCAGTCCCTGCCCCGGCTCACCTTCCCGGGCGGCGTGCTCATCGGCTGCGCGGCGGGCACGCTCAACGTGCCGAAAATCAAAGGCACCCACACGGCGATGAAGTCCGGCATGGTGGCGGCCGAAGCCATTGCCGAGGCCCTGGGCGCGGACCGCCCGGCGGAGGTCACCGCCTACACCGCCCGTCTGCAAGCCAGCTGGGTCTGGCCCGAGCTCCACGCCGCCCGCAACATCCGCCCCGGTTTTGCCAAGTTCGGCTTCTACGGCGGCATGGTGAACGCCGCGGTGGACACCTACCTCTTCCGCGGCAAAGCGCCCTGGACCTTCCGGAACCACGCCGACCATGCGCAAACCCGCAAGGCGAAGGACTCAACCCCGATCGACTACCCCAAGCCGGACAACAAGCTGACGTTCGACCGTCTCTCCTCGGTCTTCCTCTCGAACACCAACCATGAGGAGAACCAGCCGGCACATCTCGTCCTGCGCGATCCCTCACTCGCCATCACCGTGAACTACGATGAATACGCCAGCCCCGAGACGCGCTACTGCCCGGCCGGCGTGTACGAGATCATCGGTGCGGAGGCTGGCAACCCGCAGCTGCAAATCAACGCCCAGAACTGCGTCCACTGCAAAACCTGCGACATCAAGGACCCGACCCAGAACATCACCTGGGTGGTGCCGGAGGGCGGCGGCGGCCCGAACTACCCGGGCGGCATGTAGCGCCCAAAATTTCGTCACCCAAAAATCCATTAGTTTTTCTGAAACTTCTCCGGTCCATCATGCCGCAATCATCGGCATCACCAACAGGGGGCATTGGCGTGGTTTATTCGGGGCTGGGCTGGTTCGCGGGTGGCGCCGCCACCGTCATGGGGGCGCTCAACGCCTCGCTCGCCATCATCGAATTCGAGCCGGACGGCACCATCCTCACCGCCAACGCCAATTTCTGCCGGGCCCTGGGTTACGAGCCGGAGGAGATCAAGGGCCGCCACCATCGCATGTTCGTCGACCCCGCCTATGCCGCCAGCACGGACTACGCGGACTTCTGGCGCCGCCTCCGGGCCGGCCGGTTCGACTCTTGCGAGTACGAGCGCATCGCCAAGGGCGGCCGCCGCGTCTGGATCCAGGCGACCTACAACCCGGTGCGGAACCATCGCCAGAAAATCTGCAAAATCGTCAAGGTCGCGACCGACATCACGGCGGCCAGGCTCCAGAGCGCCGAGTCCGAGAGCAAGCTCAAGGCCATCTCCCGCGTCCAGGCGGTCATCGAGTTCACCCCCGCGGGCGAGATCATCACCGCCAACGAGAATTTCCTGGCCACGCTCGGCTACACGCTGGAGGAAATCAAGGGTCGCCATCATCGCATGTTCGTCGACCCCTCGGAGCATAACTCCACCGAATATCGGGAATTCTGGGAGCGGCTCCGGCGCGGGGACTATGTCACGGCGGACTTCCGGCGCATCGGCAAGGGCGGGCGGGAGGTCTGGATCCAGGCCTCCTACAACCCCGTCTTCGATAGCCGGAACAACGTGATCAAAATCATCAAATACGCAACCGACGCCAGCCAGCGGGTCCGCGCCGTCAACGCGCTGGGCGATGGCCTCACCACGCTCGCGGCGGGCGACCTCAACCACCGGATCAACCATAGTCTCGGCAAGGACTACGAGAGTCTGCGGAGCAACTTCAACCTCTCGCTCGACAGGTTGAGCGGCACGATGCGGTCGATCTCCACCGGCGCGCGGGCACTCCGCATCGGCTCGCACGAGATCGCCCAGGCGGCGGATGATCTCGCGCGGCGCAGCGAGCAACAGGCGGCGAGCCTGGAGCAGACCGCCGCCGCACTGGACCAGATCACCGCCACCGTGCGCAAAACCGCGCAGGGCGCGGGCCAGGCGCGGGGCATCGTCTCCGGCGCAACCCAGGCCGCCCGGCACTCAACCGGGATCGTCGCCCAGGCGGTCACCGCGATGCAACAGATCCGCCAATCCTCGCAGCAGATCAGCCAGATCATCGGCATGATCGACGAGATCGCCTTCCAGACCAATCTGCTCGCCCTCAACGCCGGGGTGGAGGCCGCGCGCGCGGGGGAAGCAGGGCGCGGCTTCGCCGTCATCGCCTCCGAGGTCCGGGCCCTGGCCCAACGCTCGGCGGATGCGGCCCGGCAGATCAAGGGTCTCATCGTCACCTCCGGCACCCAGGTGGCAAGCGGCGTCAGCCTGGTCGAGGAGACCGGCAACGCGCTCCAGCGTATCTCCGGTCAGGTCAATGAGATCAACGCTCTGGTGGGCGATATCGCCGCCGCCGCGCAGGATCAGGCAACCGGCCTGGGGGAGATCAACGAAGCCGTCAACCAGATGGATCAGACAACCCAGCAGAACGCGGCGATGGTCGAGCAATCCACCGCGGCGAGCCGTTCGATGGCAGACGAGGCGGAGGGGCTGTCCCAGCTTATCTCGCAATTCCGGCTGGGTGAGGCAAGCGAGCCGGCCCAGGTCGGCCCATGCACACTGGCCCTCGCCGCCGAATAAAATCCAAAGCAATCCCCAATCTCCGCTGCGGGTGCGGCACATTAGCTCCATTCCGTTGCTGCAAGATGGCGCAGCATGCGCCCCACCCCGTCATCGCGAGTCATGCGCAGCACGACAGTCCTTCTGCCGTCATGGCGAGCGCAGCGAAGCCATCCATCGTCTACAAACCACCCCAAAACGCCCCCAAATTCCCCTTGACTCCCCCGCCAAATGTCACTATAACTAACACCATGTCCGGTGAGCCCATCAACACGCGCCTCTACCACATCGTCATGTACCTCGTGCAGTCGCTGGGCGACCATGCGCGTCGCGTCAACATGCCGCACTCGCTCTCCCAATTCCTCACCAACCGTCTGATCCGCCTGACCCACCGGCTGCGCATCCTCATCGAGCGCGGGCCGCTCCCACCCCGTCCAAAACGCACCACGCCGCGCGCAACGCCCGCAAACCCAAAACCTAGCACGATTGAATACTACCCGCCCACCAACTTCGCCTGGCTGCTGCACCTGTTCCCCAACTCCGGCGTCGCGGTCGCCCACTTCCAGCTCAAAACATTGCTGGACGAGCCCGAGACCCAATCCCTCA